>NZ_DBDF01000184.1 GCF_002293435.1 Bacteroides sp. UBA939
ATGCACTAAGCCGAATGCTTACAATCATTGGGTATGATTGGTACAATCATTGGGTATGATTCCTACAATCATTACGTATGATTCCTAATTCAATCCGGTAGTCAAACAGACACACTCCCGGTATCAGCATGGATGACAGATAATATCAGTGTAGATAACAAATAATAAAAGGAGGAAACAGAAAATGGCATTTTATAAAAAAGAGAAGCGTGAAGGAAAATGGCATCCCAGAGCGGTTACAAAAGGGCGTCCTTATACAACGGATGATGTGGCACGGCGATTGTCGGAGATGTCCACCGTGAGTCCGGGTGACACGTATGCCGTGCTCGTAAATCTTGGCCCTGTGCTGGCAAAGATGATGAGCCAGGGGCGGTCGGTACAGTTAAAGGGTGTGGGGACGTTGTATTACACCTGTCAGTCCGTTGGGAAAGGCGTGGATACCCCCGAAGAAGTAAACCCGGGGCAAATTGGCGCCGTAAAAGTACGCTTCATCCCTGAATATACCCGGGGAAATCGCGGACAGGTGACGGAACGAACACTTATAGACTCGGACCTGGAGTGGATAGATGCGGATGAGTTGTAGGCTTTGGTCATGCAAAATGAGATTGTAGCCGGCGGATTGGTTATGCAAAATGGAAAATAAGTGCCGGTATTGCTTATTTATTTTGGAAATAACACGAATTATTTTAAATACGATTAAAATTTCATGATTAAACCGAATGAATTTTAATCACTACGGATGCTAAAACTCATATACTTCTGCGTCCACGGACAATGTACCATACATTTCAGGCAAGTGGTACATTTCTCAACATCCACCATTTCCTCACGGGGAATACCTGCTTGCCAGGTTCTTCCTTTCAGCGCTCCGGGTTGGCAAACATCCAGACATACCCTGCAACTTCCGCACTGAACCGCAGGTATAGCCTGCGATATCGTATCGACCGGAGCATCAGTCAGTATGCCGCCCCATACCTGACTGCAACCATATTCTTTGTTTACCAACAGATTGTTTTTGCCAATCCAACCCAGCCCTGCATAGGTGGCTAATGTTTTCAGCGGAAGTGCCGATTGTGTGCCCTCAAAATTATTTGTTGCAATCTGGTTGTCATCCGAAAGTGAATAAGCGTTATACCCGTTCTCCTCAATAAATTGGGCAACGAGGTCGGATATGCGATACATTTCCATTTCAAAACAGTAATGCTCGTCATCGTCGAAATAGTTTCGGGCAATCATTTCGGGAACATAGTTGGGGTTGTCTCTAACCCTTTTCAGATACTCAGGAGTGCATTTTACGCCAAACAGCACCGCAGACGAAAATCCCCGATTTTGCTTTTGCGCTAAGTCGGAGATATCAACGAAATAGATAAACTCTATTCCATGTTGCTTCAATTCGTTCGTGATAGTTTCGTTGGATATAATCATTTTGTTCTGATAAGTAACCAAAAAAGGGTATCTCAATCGTATACTGAGATACCCTCTATATCGGACGCTACCGGTTTCACTCCGGAAGTTTCCCATGAAAACCTGTTTTCTACAAGGTTTATACTGGGAATTTACCTATTCAAAGCATCCGTAGCACGTAGGCAACAGCTTGCGGTCGCCCAACGTATTGTCCACACGGGCTACGTTTACCCAGAATTTGTTTTCGCGTACACTTTGGATAGGATAAGCAGCCTTTTCGCGCGTATAGCTGTGCTCCCAATTATCGGCTACAACTTCATATTCGGGATGCGGGGCATTGACCAGCACGTTGTCCTGCTTGTCTGCCTTTCCTTCTTTTACTTCCTGAATTTCCTCCCAGATAGTCAGCATTACGTTCACGAAGTTATCCAGCTCGGTAAGGCTCTCGCTTTCCGTCGGCTCTATCATCAGCGTGCCATGAACGGGGAAGGAGAGGGTAGGAGCATGGTAACCATAGTCCATCAATCGTTTGGCAATGTCATTTTCGCTGATGCCTGTTTCTTCGTGCACCTTGCGACATTCCAGAATCATTTCATGCCCTACGAAACCGGTGGCGCCACGATATACGATGCCATAGGTATCTTTCAGACAAGCCGCCAGGTAATTGGCACTGAGGATAGCGATTTTCGTTGCACGTGTCAGTCCTTCGGTTCCCATCATGCGGATGTAGCCGTAAGTGATGGGCAAGATGCCGGCACTGCCGAACGGAGCGGCGGATACGGTATTGGCAGAATTGTCGAACATCGGATGTCCCGGCAGGAATGGCACCAGATGTTCCGCTACGCAGATAGGGCCTACGCCCGGTCCACCGCCGCCGTGGGGCGATGCAAATGTCTTGTGCAGATTCAGGTGGCATACATCAGCACCGATAAATCCGGGGTTGGTCAGACCTACCTGAGCATTCATGTTGGCGCCATCCATATATACTTGCGCGCCGCAGGAGTGGATGATGTTGCAGATTTCTACGATTTCCGTTTCAAAGATGCCGTGCGTGGAAGGATAGGTAATCATCAGTGCGGCAAGGTCGTCCTTGTTTTCTTCTGCCTTGGTGCGCAGGTCGTCCATATCCACATTGCCCTGGTTGTCGCAGGCGCAAGTCACGGTGGTAAAACCAGCCTGGATGGCAGACGCCGGATTTGTGCCGTGGGCTGAAGCAGGAATCAGGACTTTGTTGCGGTGTCCCTGACCGGTGCTTTCCAGATAGGCGCGGATAACACGAAGTCCCGCATACTCACCTGCCGCACCGGAGTTAGGTTGCAGACTGACACCTGCGAATCCGGTAATTGTTTTCAGTTCCTCGCTGAGGTTATGTATCAATTCACGGTAGCCTTCTGCCTGGTCTTCGGGAACAAGCGGGTGCATGCACATAAATTCCGGACTGCTGAGAGGCAACATTTCTGCCGCAGCATTCAGTTTCATGGTGCAGGAACCGAGAGAAATCATGGAGTGGGCAAGGGAGATATCCTTGCGGTCGAGGCGTTTGATATAACGCATCATTTCCGTTTCCGTATGATATTTATTGAATACCTCGTGCGTCAGATAGGTGCTCCGGCGTTTCAGCTCCTCATTGATAATGCTGTTCACAGGTATATCGTTCACTTTTGCATAGTCTTTTCCTGCGGCAATAGCAAAGATGGATACTAACGCGTTGACTGCGGCAATATTCGTTGTCTCGTCCAGACTCATACCTACGTCTCCATTCTTGAAATAGCGCAAGTTGACTTCCTTGCTCAAGGCAATGGTACGTATCTCCTGAGAAGAAACAGTATCGGGTAAGGCAAAACGCAAGGTGTCGAAATACTGTGTGTTTATCTGCTTGTAGCCCAGATTATTGATGGTTGCTTCCAGATATACGGCGATGCTATGGATACGTTCGGCAATGTTGAGGATGCCTTCCGCTCCGTGATACACAGCATAGAATCCGGCCATAGTGGCAAGCAAAGCCTGTGCGGTACAGATATTTGAAGTAGCCTTTTCCCGTTTGATATGCTGCTCACGCGTTTGCAGAGCCATACGGTAGCACGACTTTCCGTATTTGTCTTTAGACCAGCCAATGATGCGTCCCGGCATGTTGCGTTTGTACTCGTCGCGCGTGGCAAAGTATCCGGCAGAAGGACCTCCGTAGAACATTGGAGTGCCGAGGCGTTGTGTAGTTCCGAATACGATGTCGGCTCCCCATTCTCCCGGAGGGGTAAGCAGGGCGAGGCTCAGGATATCGGCGGCAACGGCTACCTTGCAATTGGCGGCATGTGCTTTTTCCACAAAGCTGCGGTAATCTTCCACGTTTCCACTTGCGTTGGGGTATTGCAATATGCAGGCAAAGATATCGGAGGTCAGTTCCAGTTCATTGTACTTGCCGGTGCGTATCTGTATGCCTTGCGGTATGGCGCGCGTGGTTATTACTGCTAATGTCTGCGGGAAGATGTTTTCGTCTACGAATACCACGTTTGCACCCGACTTCTGCATATCGCGCGGACGCAGGGCATACATCATGGTAACAGCTTCGGCGGCGGCGGTAGCTTCGTCCAGTAGGGAACAGTTGGCGAGCGGCATACCTGTCAGGTCGCAGACGGCTGTCTGGAAGTTCATCAATGCTTCGAGGCGTCCTTGTGACACTTCGGCTTGGTAGGGTGTATAAGAGGTGTACCATACCGGGTTTTCGAATACATTGCGTTGGATAACGGCAGGGGTGATGGTGTTGTACCAGCCGAGGCCGATATACGTTGTGTAAAGTTTGTTTTTGGATGCCAACCGGGCTATGTGCTGTCCGAATTCGTATTCTGTCATCGGTTCGGGCAATGCCAAGGGTTCTTTCAGACGAATGTTTGCAGGGATGGTCTTTTCAATGAGTTCGTCCAGACTGCCGACTCCGATTTTACGGAGCATTTGCTCTTCGTCTTTTTTACTGATGCCGGTGTGGCGGTAAGTTAATAAGTCGCTTTTCATATCAATAATATATATTTAAGTTGATTGTTTTTATTATTTAAGTTTCTCAAGTTATTCGTATAAACTAACTATAAAAAAACACTTTTCATCCGCAGATGACACAGATAACACAGATTAGGTTTTAAATAAATCCGCGTAATCTGTGTCATCTGCGGATGAAAGATGATAAGCTTAATCTTTTGAAATATCCTCAAGTGGGGCGCTTTTGTTAGTCAACAACATAAATAACTTGTTATATTTCAGTCTTTTATCTGAAAAAAGGATTTTCTGCTTTCTCAAGCCCAATAGTGGTTGGCACACCGTGTCCCGGGTAGACAATTGTCTCGTTGGGCAGTACAAACAACCGGCTGCAAATATGTTCTTTCAGTTCGTCGAAGTTTCCTCCGGATAAGTCGGCACGTCCGATGCTACCTTGGAAGAGTACATCACCGGAGAACATGCAGTTGTCTGCGGCACAATAATATACCAAGCTTCCGGGTGAGTGCCCGGGTACATGGATGGCTTCCAGTTTTGTATTGCCGAAACTGATGATGTCACCGTCGTACAGATAGTGCCCCAGCGGCGCCGGTTCATCGTTCCATTGGAAACCAAACATACGGCTTTGTTTGGGAGCTTCGTCAATCCAGAACTCATCAGCTTGGTTCGCCTCTACTTGCAAACCGAATTCCTTCATCATGAATGTGTTTCCAAAGATATGATCCAGATGCAAATGTGTATTCAGGAGATGCTTTACATCCAGCCCGTTTTTAAGAATAAAGTTCTTTAATACTTGCTTTTCTTCCTCATAAAAGCAACCGGGGTCTATCACGGCAGCCTCAAGGGTATCATCCCACAGAACGTAACAGTTCACGGGGAACATATTAAACTCAAATCTTTTTATTTTCATAAATTCCTTTTTAAAGTAGTAGCTACCACTTATTTATTATAATCTTACATATACTACCTTTTTTGTTTTGAAGAACTCTTCATCGAAGTAGTCTTTCAAGTCATACATAACGGTTTTATGTTTGAAAGGCATGGCTTCGTATTCCAATTCACCGCCTTTCAGGCAAATCAGTCCGTTGGGCAAGGCATTTTGTTGTCCGGCGGCGATATTCTTACGGATAATTTTCAGTAAATCGGCAAGCGGCATAACGGCGCGACTTACAACAAAGTCGAATACTTGCTTTTCCTCTTCGGCGCGGGCATGGCGAAATGTGACGTTGCCCAGTCCGATGCTGTTTGCAACTTCTGTGGCGACGCGTACTTTTTTGCCTATGCTGTCTACAAGATGGAACTTCACTTCAGGAAAAAGGATGGCGAGGGGAATACCCGGAAAACCGCCGCCTGTTCCTAAGTCCATAATGCGGGTGCCTTTTGTGAAATTTATGATTTTGGCGATACCCAATGAATGAAGTACATGGTGTTCATACAAGTTTTCTATGTCTTTGCGCGATATGACGTTTATTTTTGTATTCCAGTCGGTATAGAGTTCATAGAGGGTGGCAAATTGTTGTTTCTGCACCTCCGTGAGGTTGGGAAAATACTTTAGAATGATTTCCATGACAATCAATAAATTACAGATCAGTTATTATTCCCGTATTGTCACTAAGCAGATGGGATATCATATTATAAGGTAAAGTGATTGTTACGGGTCCCATAACATAAGGAACTATTTCGTAGATATTATAGTAGAAAGTGATACCGTTTTCATCGAGATAGAAATTCTCAATCGGTTCCAAGTCGCCGGTGCTGGCGTATCCCATATCTTCCAGTTCCTGACGTGTATTGACTTTATTATCCGCCATCAATTGAGTCCATAACAAGTTAGTGAGCGCTTCCGCATAGTCCGCCACAAAAATTTCTTCCAAACGTATCGGACGTAAGGTACGCAAATCTATGTTGAAGAAGGTAGACTTGTAAATTCCATGCGCCCCTCCGGTATATTCGTTGTAGTCGATACGGTAAACCAGCAGGTTTTTCTTATAAAACTGTATCCGGCTTTCGATACTTTTATAATATGAGTACCAGGTGTTCATTGCAGATGAGCCTTCTTGTTCAGCCTCATCTTTTGCATACATCGGTTCCAAATCCTTAAGATAATCTTTGATATATTTCTCTTTATAGGTTGTGATGGCTTCTTCGGGCTTCAGTTTCATGTATCTCTCCCCGAAGAAGGCAGACTGAAAAAAGGTATTCAGGCTGTCTTTGAGTTTGTTATCGGACGACTTTCCGATATAAGTGAAATTGATAATAATATTACAGCCGGGTTTAGCCGTATCTTCAAAGAGATGGGCGGTTTCATTTACCTGGATACTGTCGAACTCCAGAGTTCCCGTATTATTATTCACTGTGTTACCACAAGAAAACAAAAAGCCACTTGCTGTAAGCATAATGGCAAGTAGGCTGACATATTGCTTTTTCATTTAGTTTTTTATCGTTATATTCAACATCTCAATAGTTGTTCATTATCGACAAATATAGAACATATAAACGAATACAACATATAAAAAATGAAAAAATAATAGGAACGAATACTTTTATCTGACTATCTTTGTATCGGATATGAAGAGACTTCATTACATATTGGTTATTTTGCTGTCCCTGACGATTGTATATGCAGGGGCGGGAGTCTCTATTGTCCACTATTGTTGTGCCCGTTGCGAGACGGCGCAGGCATGTTGTACCGATGGCTGTGCCAAATGCCATAAATCTCATAAATCTCCTAAATGCCATAAATTTTCTCATCAACCGGAAAAATTCTGCAAATACGAAGGATGTACGGCTACTTTTTATAAAGTAGACTTGATGAGATATTCAAACGAAAGCCCTGTAATAACCGTACCTGTCATTCAGCTTCTCTGTGAAGCGTTGCCGGACTTCCTATACTCCTTGCCTGCTGGTGAATTGAAAGAGGCTGCATATTTCATACCTCCGCATCCCGACAGTTCGAGGCAGTATCTGGCTCTATATTCTGTTCTTATTATTTAGTGCAAGAATACATCTTTTTCTGAAGATGTATAGAAAGGATATTGCCGTTACAATACGTGTAGAGGGCGAACAATCCCCGGCATATATTGTATTTTGTACTTATAATTAATGAATTCAGATATATGAAACATATATTCTTATTAGTTTTTCTTTTCTCATTTCAGTTCATACAGGCACAAATAACAGGTGTTGTAAAGGATGCTGCCGGTGAACCTGTCCCGGGCGCCAATGTCTTTTGGATGGATACCACCGACGGGGTGACCACCGGCGAAGACGGTAACTTTTCCATTCAAAAGCCGGCTCGTAACCATATACTCGTGATTAGTTTTGTCGGTTTTGAAAACGATACGATACATGTAGACAAGAGTGACCAAAAGCTGGATGTTGTACTTCATGAAGGTATGGAACTGAGTGAAGTGAACGTGACAAGCCGTAAATTGGGCACGATGAAGCTGCGTGGAAGTGTTATAAATGAAGATATGATAAGCAGTGCCGAACTGACACGTGCCGCATGCTGTAACCTGGGTGAGAGTTTTGTTACAAACCCATCGGTAGATGTAAGCTACTCAGATGCCGCAACCGGAGCTAAGCAGATTAAACTGCTGGGCTTGTCCGGTATGTATGTGCAGATGTTGACAGAAAACATACCGAACTTCCGTGGTGCTGCCGCTCCTTACAGTTTGGGCTATGTGCCCGGTCCGTGGATGCAGAGCATTCAGGTTAGTAAAGGCAGTTCATCCGTGAAAAACGGATATGAATCCATAACCGGACAAATCAATGTAGAGTTCAAGAAACCGCACTTGCCTGAGGCTGACCGGGTATCCGCCAATCTTTTTGCTGCCAGCACAAACCGGTATGAGGCTAATGCCGATGCAACTGTGAATTTGTCCAAACGTTGGAGTACCTCGTTACTGGCGCATTATGAAAATGAAACAAAGTCCCACGACTCCAACCACGACGGTTTTGCGGATATTCCCCGTGTAGAGCAATACAATTTTTGGAATCGTTGGGCGTATATGGGCGACCGTTATGTGTTTCAGGCAGGTATAAAAGCTTTGCACGAAACCCGCAATAGCGGTCAGGTGACGCACGGGCACGGAGCCACTTCTGCAGGCGAGCTGTACAATGTAGGTGTCAAGACCAATCGTTATGAAGCATTTACCAAAAACGCTTATATATTTGATAGGGAGAAAAACACCAACTTGGCATTGATTTTACAGGGCGTATTACACAATCAAGATGCCACTTATGGGCATAAGTTATACAATGTAGACCAA
Source organism: Bacteroides sp. UBA939 (assembly GCF_002293435.1). Classification (GTDB taxonomy): domain Bacteria; phylum Bacteroidota; class Bacteroidia; order Bacteroidales; family Bacteroidaceae; genus Bacteroides. Next base: position 8,658 of record NZ_DBDF01000184.1, read on the forward strand.
AGTAACTTTTACGCTTCTTTGCTTTTCGAGACGGAATTTACTAAGCAACACAGCCTTTCTACAGGATTGAGTTTCAATTATGACGGCTACAACCAGCGCTACCGGCTGTCTAATCAGACGGATGCAGGTCTTACGAAAGATTTTGTGAAAGAATCTGTCCCCGGCGCATACGTGCAATATACGTTTAATATGAACGACCAACTTAAGCTGATGGCAGGTATTCGTGGCGATTACAGCTGTAAGTATGGTTTCTTCGTTACTCCTCGCATCCATATTAAGTATAATCCGAATGAATACATTCAGTTCCGTCTGTCTGCCGGCAAAGGATACCGGAGTAGCTATATATTGGCGGAGAATAATTATCTTTTGGCGAGCAGTCGTAAAGTAAGAATTACTCCTGATCCTGAACAGGAAGAGGCATGGAATTACGGTGCAAGTGTGGCGACTTATCTTCCTCTTTTCGGTAAAACATTGAATGTGAATGTGGAGTATTACTATACCAATTTCCTGAAACAAGTGGTTGTAGATATGGATAGTAATCCGCACGAGGTAGCTTTTTATAACTTGGACGGACGCTCATATTCTCATGTTTTTCAAGCAGAGGCAAGTTATCCGTTCTTCAAAGGCTTCACGCTGACGGCTGCCTATCGTTTGATGGACGTAAAAGTAACCTATAACGGTAAGTTGTCGGAGAAACCACTGACCGGAAGATATAAAGGTATGCTGACTGCTTCTTACCAAACCCCTTTAGGTATATGGCAGTTTGATGCAACGTTGCAACAAGATGGAGGGGGAAGGATGCCCGAACCCTATGCGCTTGCCGACGGTAGTCTTTCGTGGAGCCGGCGTTACGGCAGTTTCCGGCAGCTAAGTGCACAGGTCACTCGCTATTTCCGTCATTGGTCTGTTTATGTTGGTGGCGAGAACCTTACGGATTTCAAACAAAAGAATCCGATAATTGATGCTTCTAATCCGTGGGGGGAGAACTTTGACGCTACCATGATATGGGGGCCGATGCACGGGGCGAAGGCTTATGTAGGATTGAGATTTAATTTATAAACAATGATAGAATTATGAAAACAAAGAGATTATTAACTGCCTTTGCAGTTGTTTTATTGAGTGTGGCAACAGTGATGGCGAAAGACATTCGCACGGCTGTATTCAAGGTTTCGCAAATGAGTTGCGAGAACTGTGTGCGTAAAATAAATCATAATATCAGGTTTGAGAAAGGCGTGAAAGAGTTCTCTACAGACCTGAAGACAAAGATGGTTACCATCACTTATGATGCCGAAAAGACGGATGTGAACAAGCTGAAAGCCGGTTTTAAGAAGTTCGACTATGAGGCGGAATTCGTGAAAGAAGTGAAGCCTGAAGAAAAAAAGAAGTAAGTATCCTGTCATAATTGTCGTCCGTAACATAAACGAACCGTGACGAGACACTTGGCTGAAAAAAACAGGTATTGCCCGTATTGAATATTCATGATGCGGGCATACCTTTTATAATACAATTGCTCACCCCGTTATTTCCGGAACCACCATAAAACCGGCTTTCGGAAAGTGCTTACCCAGATACCTTTTGATGTATTGCTGAGTATCTTCCTGTATGGTAGTATCCTCAACAGTAGGATAGAGATTATACAATACTGTATGCAGCAGGATGCCCCGGTGCCTGATTGCCTCAAGGCTCAGCAACGTATGATTGATGCTTCCCAATTTCCCTGAAGTCACAAATACAAGCGGATATTGCTTTCCGGCAATGTAATCAATCGTCAGATAGTTTTCGGTGAGAGGAACCATTAATCCTCCTGCACCCTCTACCAGGACAATATCGTAGCGGAGGGCAAGTTCCCGGGTAGCCCGTTCTATTTTGTCGAAGTCAATAGGGCGATTATCTATGCGTGAAGCCAAATGCGGGGAGCAAGGATACGAGAATATTTCGGGCATAGTCAGCCCGGCGCGGTCTTCCTCGGTTGCGGGCATACCCATCAGGCGGCGATGCAAATCAATATCTTCGGAGTATCCCGTATTACCTGTCTGAATGAATTTTTGCGTGATAACGCGTTTCCCGTTACAGATAAGCCGGCGTGCCAGGAAAGCGGTGCAATAAGACTTCCCGGCATCTGTGTCGATGCCACTGATGAAATAAATGTTATTTTCCATTTCTACTATCTGTTTTTCTTTTGGACAATGATGTAAATCGGATGATAAGTCAGCGTAACGTTCCCATCATCCATGCTAAATAATTCGGTATATTGATTATTGAAAGCCTGCAAACGTCCACGCGTCCACATTTTTTTCTCCGTACCTGTCACCCCTGTCTGTTTCAGATGCCGGAGTACTTCGAGTGGAGTTGAGAAGGGGAGGGTAATAATCTCTTCTTCCATATAGATTATTTCAAAATAAGGAGCAAGCCATGTTTTTAATGTTTCTACCGGGAAATAGTCCAACCCATGCCCGGTCAATGTACGAATCTGATGCATGTTCTCCAACCCGAAAGTACTGAAAGCAAGATACCCGCCATCAGCCAGGAAGCTATGGCAATGAGCGAAGAACTTCTCCGGGTCGGTGAACCATTGCAAGGTTGAGCAGGAAGTTATCAAATCCGTTCCTGCAGGAAAGTCCATTTCTTCCGCATCACCGGGCAGGAATTGAATTTCGTTCTCTCCGGTATGTATTTCCAAATCCCCCAGGCACTCCTTCATTTCTTCGCAAAGGTCATTCAGAAGCAGATATTCCGGCTTCAACCTATGCTTCAATATCCGTGAGTAGCTTCCCGTTCCGCATCCGAATTCCACAATCCGCCGAAACTTATCCAAAGCAGTATGCTTCATTAATAAGCCCATCATTTTCTCTGCCACTTGTTGCTGTACGCGCGCTTCGCGGGAGTATGTATCCCGTGCGCGGGCAAACCGTTCCGCTATCAGTTTCTTATCCATGCCTCTTGTAAATAGTGGAGGAACAATTCAACCTGATAATGGGCGTGCTCCGTGTAATGCACTACGGTTTGCTTCCGGTTTGCCTCTTCCTCATTGCGCCAGGCATTTAGCTGATTGGCAGGGGGGATAATACGGTCATTACTTCCCACTATAGCTTGTTGCCAGTGAAAAAGAACGGGCGGTTGAGAAAGATACCTGCGCTCTATTTCGATTAACTCTTCTTTTAATTCTTCCGGCGGTCGCCTGGGGGTGATTTTCAGAAACTCTTTGAATGCGTCTCCGTTGCTACACATTCGTCTCAGGAATTTATGCAACGAAGCGCCTGTCAGCCCTTCTAACGTTCCATGATAAGTGGCGGGTGGAATGCCGAGCCTTTCATCAATAGGGTAGGGGGTGCCGTTGATGGCGATGCTGCTTCGGATGGCGAGGGATGGCTTTGTTTCTTGCAGTCGGGCCATTATCCGGGTTGCCGCCCATACTCCCATAGACCATCCTACGACATGTATTTCCCGATACCCGTCCAGTAGTGAAGCATCAAAGTCCAAGGTACGGTAATCATAGCATATCATATAGTCGCTTTCTTCCGGACGATACTCTTTAAATGGTGTTTCGTCCGCTCCCCATCCGGCGAAGAATAGCAACAACCGCGGGTTATTCTCTTGTATAATATATACTTGTTTCATTATTTCCTTGTTTCATTCTATACAATCAATCTTATCAACTCCCTTATCTCTTCTTCTTTTATTTCCGCTGTCAGCGAGAAGCGGATGCGCGATGTCCCTTCCGGTACTGTGGGCGGGCGCACGGGCAAGGCATAGAATCCATGTTGTTGGAGTTCCTTAGCCCGCAGCAGGGTGTCGGCGCTGTTTCCCACAATCATGGGGACTATGTGGCTGGTGCTGGGACAGGCGTGTCCTTTTTCCGTCAGCGACTCACGCAGCATCCGGCTGATGTGCTCCAAATGCTTTCTTTGCTTTTGGAGCGTGGACAACCGTTGAACGATGAATAACGTCCACGCTACGTTCAGCGGTGGCAGGGCTGTGGTAAATATGAATGTGCGCATACGGTTTACCAAATACTCTTTCACGGTGCTCCGGCAGGCGATGTACGCTCCGGCAGATGCCGCCGCCTTGCCGAAAGTCCCTACCAGGAAATCTATGTCCTGTATGCATCCGGCTTCTTCCGCACAACCCAATCCTTGTGCGCCCCGTACGCCAAAGGCATGCGCCTCGTCCACATAAAGCAACACATTGTGATAGGTTTGTTTCAGTTGAACCAGCGTCGCCAGGTCGGCCGCATCTCCATCCATGCTGAAAATGCTTTCGGTAACGATGATTATTTGCCGGTAGTGTGCATGATTCTCGGCTATTAAGCGTGCCAGTTGTTGGACATCGTTGTGCCGGTAACGGATGCAATGCGCCGATGAAAGCCGGATACCGTCAATCAGGCTGGCGTGAACTAACTTATCTGCCAGTATCAATGTTTGGGCGTCGCTCACTGCGGGTAAAATTCCCGTATTGGCGTGATAACCGCTGTTGAATGTCAAAGCCGCTTCGGTTTTGAATAGCCGGGCGAGCGTACATTCCAATTCTTCGTAGATTGTGAAGTTCCCCGTCAGCAGCCGGGAAGAGGAAGAAGTAGGCAAGAAACTGTCTGCCGATAATCCACCCAGAAACTCTTCCCGCAACTTCCGGTCGGATGCCAGTCCCAGGTAATCATTGGATGAAAGATTAAGCATCCGTCGGCCGCCGGCAACGACATTCCGTCCCTCGTGTATCAAAGCAGGCAGAGTTCGCTGGTTGCTGCGTTCTTCCAACTCCTGCAATTTCAGTTGCATTTGCTCTATCGTGTTCATTGTATTTCCTCTATGATTTTAAGTAATCCGGTGGTCAGTTTCGTCAGTTGCTCCGGTTCAATGATGAAGGGGGGCATGATATATACCAACTTCCCGAATGGGCGTACCCAGATGCCTTCTTCCACAAACCGGCGTTGCATCCATGCCATGTTTACCGGATTGCGCACCTCGACTACTCCGATGGCTCCCAACACTCTTACGTCGGCTACTTGCGGCAGATTACGCGCCGGACTAAGCTCGCGATTCAGTTGGGTTTCGATGCGGCCGACTTTCTCTTTCCAGTTATATTCGGGAGAGGTCAGCAACCGTATGGATGCGCACGCTACCGCACATGCCAATGGATTTCCCATGAATGTGGGGCCGTGCATGAATGCCTCGGGCGGATAACAGGAGATAGTGTCTGCTACTTTATTGGTAGTCAGCACGGCTGATAACGTCATGTATCCGCCGGTCAGGGACTTACCTGTACACATAATGTCCGGTTCCACTCCCGCATGTTCCCAGGCAAAAAGCTTGCCCGTACGCCCGAATCCGGTTGCTATTTCATCAAAAATGAGCAGTATGTTGTATTCTTCACAGATTCGTGCTGCCTCCCGTAAGTATTGAGGATGATAAAACCACATTCCGCCTGCACCCTGTACTATTGGTTCCAGGATAAGGGCAGCTATCTCTTCGTGATGCTCCTTGACCGCATTCCGCAGATGTTGCGCGTCCTCCGCATTCCATTCTCCGCCAAAACGCGAGCGTGGTGAAGGAACGAAATACCGCACCGGCAGTGCGTCTCCGAATAAAGAGTGCATTCCGGTCACAGGGTCGCATACGGACATTGCATTCCAGGTGTCGCCATGATACCCGTGCCGGATGGTGATGAAATTCCTTTTCCCGGCAAGATGCGCCTCCGACGAGGACGATTGGCTTTGCGCATACCAGTACTGCACGGCCATCTTCATGGCTACCTCTACGGCTACCGAACCGGAATCCGCATAAAATATCTTCTGCATGGACGGTGGAATCAGCGGTAAGAGCAGTTTGCCTAACTCGATTGCCGGGTCGTGTGTTAGCCCCCCAAACATGACATGGGACATTTTGGTGATTTGCTCCTGTGCGGCTTGGTTCAGTGCCGGATGATTGTATCCGTGCACCATGCACCACCACGACGACATGCCTTCGATAAGCGTTTGTCCGCTTTCCAGTGTAATAGTGGCCCCGTCTCCCCGTTTCACTTTATATACCGGAAGCGGGTTTGTTGTCGATGTATAAGGATGCCACAGGTGCTCCCTGTCGAACTGTGAGTCGCTGAACCGGTATCCCGCTTCTTCTATCAATACCTTGTCCTCGGAAACTTTTGACCCAAGTGTTGTCAGCAAATCTCCTACAATGGCGGAGTTTACGCCGATGTACAGCGATTTCCGCACTCCGTCTTTGGAGAGTTGCGAACGTCCTCCGGCAAAGCGTAGATATGCAGTGGGATTGATGAAACGGAATAAGGCGATGGTAGTCAGTACTTCTTCTTCCGTTAGCGAAGCCTGGTTTTCCAATGGGGTTCCCGGGATAGGCTGCAACAGGTTAAGTGGTATGGAGGGTACTTCCAGATTTTTCAGTGTGAAAGCGAATTCAATCCGTTGCATGGCGCTTTCGCCCATGCCGATGATGCCGCCGCAGCAAATGTCCATCCCTGCCCGCCGGGCTGCCGCCAGTGTACGTAGTTTTTCTTCTTGCGTGTGCGTACTGCACAGGGTTGGGAAATAACTGGGGGCGGTTTCCAGATTGCAATGATAACGCGTTATGCCGGCTGCGCGTAATGCGCGCAACTCTTCTTCGTTCAGCAACCCGAGTGAAGCGCAAAGCTGAATGGAGCTTTTCTGTCTCATGTATTGCGCTGCTTCGCATAGTTTCTGCATATTCTTGCCTGAAGGTTTTCGCCCGCTTGTCACTAATGAAAACCGCGCTACGCCTTGCGACTCGTTATGTTGTGCGTGCCGCAAGCACTCTTCCTTGTCTACGAGGTCGTATATATCTGCTTTCGTCTGGTAATGTGCCGATTGTGCGCACCATTTACAGTTCTCGGAGCAACGCCCTGATTTGGCGTTTATAATGGAGCACATGTCAAATTCTTGCGATGCCCGTGCCATAGTAATCTCGTGTGCAGCTTCATAAAGGGCTTCCTTGTCGGGCTGTGTAGCCAACCATTCTGCCTCTGTCTGCGTGATAGAAATGTTTTGCAGTACTTTGTTTTTTAATTCTTCTACTGTCATATTCTTGAATGATTTATGTATATTATATGTTACTGAACGATTTCAATTAGCTTCTCTGACAGATTATTAGATTTCTTTTACTAAGGTACGTTCCCCTCCTCTTGGGAGGAGGGGTGCCCAGAGGGCGGGGTGGTAGGTGAGAAAAGAATTCATTACTTCAGTATATAACGCAACTGACGCGAACAATACAAATGCTGTTCATCAGCCTTGTATCGCTCGCGTCATCTTTATCCGCTCTTATTTATTGTGATATCTGTCTCTTTTTCCCTTGCCGGGTTGGAGCTTACCGGACACAATACCGGCCGTATTCTTCTCAAATTAAAAAGAATAAGCAGTTTATCTGCTCCACTTTCATCGCTCGATGATATACCAATATCCGTGTCCCGGCTTTTTCCGTCGTTTGCTCCACAGTTGTTTGCTCCACTGCTTTTGCAACCTGCTGCTGTTCCGGATTTTTGCTTGGACAGTGAACTGTCCGCTACACTTTTGGGTAAACAACCAATAGTGACATTCCGCCCTATGCTGGCAAAAACAGCATAAGCTTTCCGGCTCCATTTCCGGAAACGAATAGTCATTCTGCCAAGTTGTTTTTTCTTCACGTCGCTATTGATTTAATACCTGTCCGTATATTAGTCTTCTTATATATTTGTTTTTATATATGTACGCGTATCTTCTTGTATATGTACACGCATACATATACGTTGAACAATAGAATTCTGAAAACTCTATTATTTATCGGGCGCAAACTTACATAAAAATCACGAATTGCAAGCGTATCCGGTAATAATATTATGAACATGCGCTTTATATATCGTTACCAACTATCCTCAGTTTGGTCTTCTCCAATAAAGGCGGCAATTCTCTTTTTATATAAATCTACTCCTTCGGCAATATTCTTTTCTGTTTTCGAGGAACCTATGCCATATACAACGAAAGGTGTCTGCCATAGCATTCCTGAATGTATAGCGCTTACCTGGTAGGGGCGCAGTAATTCATCTACTGTGAAACAGTTTCTGCCGCCACTTCGATATGAGTCAAAGTCCGAACCGGTGGTAGTAGCTACCAACAATGGCTTACCTGCCACTGCCGGAGTCTTGGCTAATTGAATGAATATCTCATCCTGCCATTTCTTTAGTAAAGAAGGCGCCGACATCCAATGAAATGGGAATTGAAGCACCACAGCCTTTGCATGGGAAACAACTCTATTCCACACTTCGATGTTGAATACATCCTCACTTTGCATTTCATATAAATTGAATACGGCTACTTCGCCCATATCCCTTATTGCATTCAGCAATTCTTTGTTGGCTCGTGAATCTTTCATATTAGGGTGTGCTAATAGAACCACGACTTTTTTTAGATCTCTATCCATAATGCTTTCTTGGTATTGTTAATGAATAATTATAATAATGAGCAAAAGTAATAAATTGTTTGGTAAATAAAAATTTATTATTTAAATTTAGTAAATATTAAAAAAACGTTTATCAACTGTATCAACCATAAAGTACACTCTCAGAAAGATATTCTTCATCCGCAGATTTCGCAGATAACGCAGATTAGGTATTGAAGTTTCGCATCTTGTCTG
>NZ_DBDF01000020.1 GCF_002293435.1 Bacteroides sp. UBA939
TCGATATCACGCTATCAGCCTGACACTTACCGATTTTCGCTCGCGTATTTCTAACCAACCTTGCCTTCGGGCGGAAATAACGCATTCTCAGGCGATTAAAAATACAAATTGTCAATCTGACAACTCCTTTAACCCCTACGGTATGAATAATACAGGTTAAAAGAAAGGTAAACTCTGTATCTCCGTGCCTCCGTGTTATATATTTCCTTATATTTGCACCCACCAAACCCAAAATCCCATGGAAAACCCCACCCCTCACCCCTTATCAAGACAACCGCTACACGCCGGCAAAAAGCAATGGAACCGGTTCCTGTCCATCTTCCTGTTAGCAACCGGTGTCGGATTCACCGTCTCAGGCATCATCTTTTTCTTTGCCTACAACTGGGACGAACTCCCCAAGTTCGCCAAACTCGGCATAGCCGAAGCCCTGCTAATCGCCTCCGTCCTCCTCGCCATCCTCACCCGCTGGAACACACTCACCAAACAAATCCTCCTCACCGGAGCCACCTTCCTCATAGGCACTCTCTTCGCCGTCTTCGGACAAATCTACCAGACGGGAGCCGACGCCTACGACCTTTTCTTAGGCTGGACTCTCTTCACCCTCCTCTGGGCAGTCGCCATCCGCTTCGCCCCGTTGTGGCTCACCCTTATCGGACTGCTCTGCACTACTATATGGCTGTATATCATACAAATAGCCACCCCCGACACATGGGAAACCACCTTACTGTCCAATGCCATCACCTGGATATGCGCCCTCGTCACCGCCGCCACCGAATGGATGAACCTGAACCGCCGCCTGAGCAAACAAAACCGTTGGTTCGTCAGCCTCCTGTCGCTCGCCACCATCGTACACGCAAGCATTCTTCTCATGATGGCAATCTGCCGGGAAGACTCCATATTGTCCGTCCCCCTCATAAGCGCCGCCCTGCTATTCGCTGCGGGACTCTGCTTCGGATGGAAACAACGGAACCTGTTCTATTCCGCCACCATCCCCTTTGCCGTACTGATGATACTGTTAACCACATTCCTGTGCCACAGCGAACTCAACGAAGTCCTCCTGTTCTTCTTCGCCGCAGTTATCGTCATCACCGGAACCACCCTGCTTATCTACATCATTCTTCACCTAAAAAAACAATGGTATGGCACAGAAGCATAATCTCACAATCCAGGTACTGTCCATCATCGGCGGAGCCCTGACGGCTATCTTCTTCCTCGGATTTCTATTCATCAGCCGCCTTATCGACTCCGAAATGTCCTGCCTCATCATAGGAAGCATACTGATTCTTACCACACTGACCATCAGCCGTCTCCTCATCCGGGCTTTCCTCGATGCGATGAACATCACTTTATATATAGCCGGGTGTTCGCTGGTTAGCTTCGGAATGGCAGAAACCGCTGGTATCCACGCTCTCTTCGTCGTACTTGCAGCAATCAGCATCCTCACATTCGTGCTGTCCAAAGGCTTCATCCTCCCCTTTCTCTCGGTAATCCTGTTCAACATCTCCCTGTTCGGAGAAGCCACTCACTTCTTCTATTCATACTACCCCCTGCAGATAGCGGTAGTCCCCATTCTTGCAGCATATCTGTTTATCAACGTCTTTGAAGAGAAACTGTTCCACCTGTTAGGGGAAGACTACCTTCCCAAATACCATCCGTTCCACACCGCACTATTCGCATCCGGCTTCGTCTCACTGGGCGGATTATCCATCAATCATCTGGCATACGAGACAAACGGCGAACTCATATTCTGCATCCTGTCCGTCTTTATATGGATAGGACTTCTTATCATGATTCAGCGAATCATGCAGGTCATCAAAGTAGATAAGCCGCTGAACAGGATTGGCATCTACATTCTTTGTATCATAATCTGCCTACCCACCCTGTTTGCTCCCTACCTATCCGGCAGCCTGTTACTGATTCTGATATGTTTCCATTACGGCTACCGGGTAGAATGCACGGCGGCAGTCTTTCTCTTCATCTATGCCGTCTCCAAATACTATTACGACTTGAATCTGAGCCTGCTCACTAAGTCCATCACGCTTTTCTTCATCGGCATCGCATGTATTGCAGCCTGGTATTTCTTCACTCAAAAAAAGATAAGACATGAAAAAATATAGCCGGATATTGATTATTGTAAACCTGATACTCTTGTTAGGATACTTCAACTGGTCAGTATATCACAAAGAACAGACCTTGAACAACGGACAGCTCATCTTACTGCAACTGGCTCCCGTCGACCCGCGTTCCCTCATGCAGGGAGACTACATGCGTCTCAACTACAAAGAAGTTTCCTCCGACCTGATAGACCGGCAAACCGCCGCCCCCCGCGGATATGCCATACTCCAAACGGACAGCAATCAGGTAGGCAGGCTCATACGCTTGCAAAGCGCCCTCACCCCTTTGAACAGCAATGAGATAGCCATTAAATACAAAACCGTAAATTACCGGATATTCCTCGGCGCCGAATCTTTCTTCTTTCAAGAGGGACAGGACACCCTTTATCAGCAAGCCGTGTATGGCGGCCTGAAAGTAGACCACGAAGGACAAAGTCTGCTCGTGGGACTGTACGATGAGGACTTCCGACAAATTCAATCCGAGTAAAACCGCTTATCCGCATAGCAATTTTTAGGCGCGGATTATGCGGGATAGGTGAATGATGAATTTTGAATTATGAATTATGAATTATGAATTATGAATTATGAATGGGGCTGCGCGATTACGAGTATATGAGAAGTCTGTACCTCTGTGTTTACTAATTCAAAATTCATAATTCATAATTCAAAATTCATCATTGCGAAGCCCAATTCATTCATTTTGTTTACCTTTGCGCATCTGCTTACTATAAAATACCACAATTATGAGCAAAATTTATCCTATCGGTATTCAGAATTTTGAGAAACTCCGTAGAGAAGGCTATTTTTATATAGATAAAACCGCCTTGATTCATAAATTAGTGAAGACAGGCAATTATTACTTCCTCAGCCGTCCCCGCCGCTTCGGTAAGAGCCTGCTTATTTCTACGCTCGAGGCTTACTTCCAGGGAAAGAAAGAACTCTTTGAAGGGCTGGCAATAGAGCAGTTGGAGAAAGACTGGACGAAACATCCGATTCTTCGCCTGGATTTGAATACTCAAAAGTATGATTCGCCGGAAAGCCTGGATGATGTACTTGAGGTAGCCTTATCCGAATGGGAGGCACTCTATGGACGTAATCCGGTGGAGAGGGGATTTGCTCTTCGCTTTCGGGGAGTGATCCAGAGAGCCTGCAAGCAGACCGGACAACGCGTCGTCATCCTCGTGGACGAATATGACAAACCCATGCTGCAAGCCATCGAGAACGAAGCCTTGCAAACATCCTTCCGAAACACACTAAAAGCTTTCTACGGCGCGTTGAAGAGTGAAGACGGCTGCATCAAATTCGCCATGCTGACAGGCGTTACCAAGTTCGGCAAGGTGAGCGTGTTCAGCGACCTGAACAACCTGATGGATATTTCAATGGACGAACGCTACGTGGAACTTTGCGGCATCACAGAACAGGAGATTCATGATAATCTGGAAGAAGAGCTTCATGCACTGGCAACTCAGCAGAAGATGACTTACGAGAAAGTCTGCTCTGAGCTGAAAGCATGCTACGATGGCTATCATTTCGTAGAGAACTCCATCGGAATGTACAATCCCTTTAGCTTACTCAATACATTCGCCAAGTTGAAGTTTGGCAGCTACTGGTTCGAAACCGGTACACCTACCTACCTGGTGGAGTTACTGAAAAAGCATCGTTACAACCTTGAACGGATAATGCACGAAGAAACGAGCGCCGATATGCTGAACAGTATTGATTCCACTTCCACTAATCCGATTCCTGTAATTTATCAGAGCGGATACCTTACTATAAAAGGGTATGATACGGAGTTTGGAATGTATCGTCTGGGCTTCCCTAACCGTGAAGTAGAAGAGGGGTTTATTAAGTTCCTGCTTCCTTTCTATGCCAACACCGATGCTGTGGAATCTCCTTTCGAAATACAGAAGTTTGTTCGTGAAGTACGTGCCGGCGACTGTGACGCCTTCTTCCGCCGCCTGCAAACATTCTTCTCCGATACTCCTTACGAACTGATTCGTGACCTGGAACTGCATTATCAGAATGTGCTTTTTATTGTTTTCAGGCTGGTAGGATTCTATGCGAAGGCAGAGTACCACACGAGTGCGGGACGCGTTGACCTGGTTCTCCAGACAGATAAGTTTATCTATGTTATGGAGTTCAAGCTGGATGGCACAGCCGAAGAAGCCCTGCAACAGATAGAAGAAAAGCAGTATGCACGGCCGTTTGAACACGACTCACGGAAGCTGTTCAAAATCGGCGTGAACTTCTCCGCCAAGATGCGGAATATAGAGAAATGGATAGTTGATTGAATTTTGAATTATAAATTTTGAATGGGGCTGCGCAATTATGAATTCTGAGAAATCCGCGTCATCCACGTTATCTGCGTCTAAAAAATAAATTCCGTGTTCGTCCGCTTACTCCGTGTTGTCCGCGTAACCATTTAGGATTCAGAATTCAAAATTCATAATTCAAAAAAATAGCATCAAGCCCGCAGCTATCACAGCCCCGGACTTGATTTGGAAGATGATAATCGTAATATATAAGAACCAACTCATGTGAACAAGTGTTTAGGTTATGAGATGCATATTATCTACTGGTTCTATTCATTTTGATTTTATAGGGACTAATTGTAAGTTCTACACGGCCAGTTCCATATAATCATCTCCCATAGCGATGCAGTGTTTCAATATTGCATTGTGTTCTTTTCGTTTTAAGTCCACATCCACACACCTGAGAATGTATGTACCGGAGATGTTCTCGTCGTGCAATGCGGTTCTCGGTAGGAGGAGAAGACGCATCAGCCGCAGGGCCGATTGTTCATACGCTTTCCAAATGCCACTCTCGGCACTGTAATACAGATGCACACTTGCACTATTCTTTGATTCTTTTACTAAAATGTTTCTAAACAGGGTATTCATAATCATATATATATTTAAACTAACTCACTCACAACTTCTATTCGTATCTTTATTCATAGTAGATATATGGGGTAAATGTAATCTTATCTATACACTGATACTTTAACCCGACCTTCGTTATTGGCTCTGGAAATATATAAATCTCCCAGCGCACCGGTTCCCGAGTTACAACGAATGTAAAACCCTGGATGAACAAGCGAGTTACAACAAGAACTGAAGTCGACTTCCGGTTTAGTAGCAAAACGCATCCCTGTTCCTGAGTTCACCTTACCTGCAACGTATTTCTTTTCAGAAAAATCTGTTATATCACTAAATGCAGTGCCTACACCCGCTCTTTTCTGAATGGTAATGCGTTGGGTTAAGTCACCCACCCTCAGGTCAATATAAGCGCTATCGCCTACTGCGACATTACTTAAATTTGCAGTGATGCTGGTTGCACGGGCTGTACCATTAGGAGTTTGAAGCGACGTCTGAAGTATTGCCAAACCAGAAGCTGTAATCGAAGTAGGGGTACCTGACGGAGCATTGGAAGTCACAACAACAACAGTCTGAGTTGCGGTAGTGTTACCATATATGATAAACTCCGAGTTAGTAACTCCCAAATAATAGCGCCCGTTACTGACAATATCAGAAGAATTCGCATCGGTGACCGCAACATTCGTTTGAGGCCATTTATTGGACGGCTCATTGGCAAGAGCTTGCTCAAAATTAATGTAACCAGCATTATCTATTTTATTGATTGTCAAGACATAACAGTGATTCCGTTCTATATTATATGGTGTATAGGTGCCGTTGGCGTTTCTTTTCAATAGATCTATGCGGTAATAGCTTGATGCACCTCCCTTGTATTTGCCTTTGATGATAATTTTTGTCGGAACTTGTGTTACTCCATTCGAGTACATATCGGCATTTTCATACATGTATATCTCAGATGTCAGCTTGTTTCCGGAAATCGATGTCTTTTCTTCGTACTGTTGTGTATTATAAACGGTATAATTGGGCGAAATTTCTACCTGCCGGAGAACATATCCTTGCTTAGCTGCATTGACTAAGGTGACTCCCTCCAACTGGAACTCTGCAGTATTTATCGCCGAAGCATCTACATTAAGCTTGGCTACACTCCGGATAAGCGGTAGCGTAATCGAAGTAATGGACGCGGTACCGGAACTATAAAGTGCACAGTCGGAACTCATGGGGATATAAGAAGTTCCTCCTATCGGAACACCGGTTGCCGGCACGGCGGCTGTTTGTAACGCATCATTCACATCAAAAAAAGAAGTATTTTCCGGAATATTCGCCATTACATTATTCAAGTCCGCAGTCAGGCCGGTAACCACATAGAGGGCTACATGGTCAGGAACGGAGCGCAACAAGACATACAACTTATCTCCTAACTTGGTCGCTTTTGCAGGCGCCTGCAGCAAGTGGAGGGGGGTTCCAGTAATACTATTAGCTTTAAACAACAGTACCCAAACATTTGAATCATCATAGGCTTGCTCTTCCGTAGCGTTAGCTCTTGTTTGAATCAAGTTGTTTTCTTCCACCTGCAAGTCGAGAGCTGCCCGGATATATCCTTCAGGAATAGTAGACGAGACCGGAATCTCCTCCATCGTTTCTTCCGAACAACCTGCAAATCCTGCCAGTATAGCGATGAATATTATTGTTTTTACGATTCTATTCATTATGTATATTGTTTATGTTAAATCACTATTCTACATCATCAATAACCAAGACATTAGAGCGCATGGAATTAGATTTGAATGTAGTGGTTGTAACGGCCTTGTTTCCCGGAGAAAATCTCTCCCACTGGTCATTGGTAGTAAATGTTGTCGGCGTATTATACTTCGCATTGGCTTGATAATAAGCCGTTGCGTTATTCCATGTTACAGTATAAGCCTGTCCGTTACCTCCGAATTCGACAAAGAAACCTTTAATAGCAGGATTGGTAGGTGAATAGTCATTCCAGTTAAGACCGCTACTAAAATTAATCTGCATAACATTTTCACCGCCACCCCCAGAGTCATTATTATTCGGCTCTTGAGTATTTCCTGAACCATTCCAAGCGGTGTAGGCACCATTCACCACATAACTGCGGGTGGGGTCGTTGTCACCGCTAGTACTATTAGAAGGATTATTCGGTGCATGATAGTAGTATCTAAAGCCTGCTTCCGGACCACAAAGCCACCTGTAGTATTTTCCAGGATCCTCAATATCACCGTAACTGCCTGTATCTCTCATAGTGGGAACACGCCCACTGCCAGGAAGTTCTTGTTCATCCTCAATATCGTCCGGTGTCCGGGCACCTCCACTCCAACCCGGTATAATTGAAATCTGTGTAAGTCTCTGATCCTCAGCCTTGCTTGTTATCGTTGGCAGATAACCTCGCATACCCTGAAAATAGTAATCCTTAGCAGCCTCATATGCTTCTTTGTAAGGAACAGCACGATTAGGATACACCCAAATGTAGTAATGTAGCGAGCCATCAGGATGACCGTCCCACACGGTAATTGGAGCGCCCTCAGGAAGATTGGTAGGGTTGGCATCTACAGTGATGTTTACATAGGGAGTAGCTCCCGGAACGTCGTTAAGGGTTCGTCGAAAAGTTATTCCCGCAATAAAGCTTTTGACCCCTGTCGTGTCAATAGGGGTATTAAACACATACAATATTGTTCGTGGACTGACACCGTCCGAAGCATATCTTACCATGCCCCCCGGAGGAGCGGTAGGGTTATTCGGTATATTATTATTAACCATGGATATGATGATGGATGTAAATCGAGTAGTGGAAGGAGCACTGCAGCTTACCGTACTGTACTTCCAATCCGTAGTATTAGTTTCCAGCACATTACCCAGTCCTAATGTTATCTGAGCATTGGCTACGACTCCATATCCACAAGCCAATAGTATTAAAGCGTATCTTACTATATTTTTCATTTCTTCTATTTTTACTTTTATGTTGACAATACGAATAGTTACTACTCCTCTACTACACAACGAATGTTAATGGCGGCATTGCGGAGGCTTGTCGAAATATAAGCCCTGGCGCCTATTGGCGGCGTTGTGGATACGGTAGAGGAAGCAGTCCAATAATACCCTTTCGCTCCCGCTTCAGTCAAATATCCGTTATTTTGCAGATGCTGTCCGGCAGCAGGGAAAAACAGGGATGCTTTAGTCAGTTCATTATAAAACAACCGACCCTTGTATGCCACCACATCTGTACCGGTTCCTACGGCGGAATATGTTACCGCCCCTCCGGAGCTATTAGCAGAATTAACAATGGCACGACGATCAAAGAAACCATCCGCATAATATCCCGTTAAGGTATTGGCTGCGTTAGCGGCATTCGGATCTAACCAAAGAGATTGACGCAATTCCGACGTACCGGTAGGTTCGCCATTCGTAGCGCCATCACTAACCCGACGATAATTCGGAGGACAGGTTTCATAGTCATCGCGTAATTCTGAACCCGGTTCTGTCCAATAGAATTCATAAAATGGAGGTATAGCATGCCAAGAAGAAGCAATGCCATGAGGTCTGTAAGCATACGTACTCCTCACAGCGTCCATCCATTGGAAATGAGCACCACTTTGTGTGGGGAATTCTGTAAAATCTCCACCTCTCGGACCAATAGACTGATTCCATTGGTTCGTTAATGTTGACTTCACAGTCAGGTTATAGACAGAAAAACGAGCCGGATTGGTACGGGAATCAGTAAAGACAGCACTTGCCTTTTCTCCCTGCCGGAGATAAAGTGTTCGTATTTTTTCTCCGGAAGGATCGTTGATACCCTTTCGAATAGTAATGGTGGCATAACGGGGTTCATCGGTTGGGAGTATCGTGTTTTTCCAACCTACCCGGAAATAAATGGTATTCCTACCCGATACGCTGACACCACCATCAGACACAGTACTCAACTCTGCATCCGTGGGAGACGTACCATACAATGCGTTTGAAGCGGTGCCGTTTGAGAAGGAAGGACTTGGTAGCCGGTCAATGAGTACATCGCCCCCCGACAGTTCAGGGTCAATATATGCCGTCCAGTATCCTTCTGTACTTACATCTGTATACTTCCAGGTCACCACCCGCTCGCCCACCTGGTCCGCTTTGTGGAATGTACCTATGTAAGGGGTAGTAATACCTTTACGCACTTGTGCTGTGGTAGTGGTGTTCACCGTAATATTACGACGCAGGTTTCCTGCCTTAAGAGTGATAGTACGATTAACACTAACACTGTTAGTAATATTAATTATGGCTATGTCGATATAGCCCGACCCTGTCAGGGGATCATAATGCAAGTTCGCAGCACCCGGACCGGCTATACGGTCGAATACTTCGTTCACATTGATATTGTTTGCATTATTAAGTACATACACACTATCCGCAGGCTGATTGCTCCAGAAATAGAAGCGACTTGCAGCACCATCATACACGGTAGTTGTCAGATCAGATACATTCAGAAAAGGAGGCGTTACATTTCCATCAATCGGTTCATCCGGCTCCCAGGGAGTAACCGAAGTGTTTAATTCAATGCCGGTATCTTTCATACGAATATGAACCTCCAATATTCCGTTACAACGGTGAACGTGGTTAATCTCGGCTTCCTTCTCAAAGTTGCTTCCTCCCGATGCCCTGGTCAACGAAACAAAAACCTTCATTTTATGGGTAATCGTATCCTGTGCAATTGTACTGGGGGTAGTGGCATCCGCCCAAAAGTCGGCTTCACGGTGGGCGGGAATAATAAAGGTAAGCGTATCGCTCTTGTATGTACCCGTCTCCACTGCACTGTTGTCCGTGAAGGTAAACTTACCCGTCAGGGGTTCAGGCAATACATCCGGATTGCTTAAAGAAGTTTCGTACACTCCGGGAGATACTGTGCGCAAAAGAGTCCCGCTCCAGGATATCTTGTTGGGCACGCCGCGAAGTTCAAACAGATGATTTGTTGAATTCACATCTACGTCCACCGCCCTGTCAATCACTACCCGCACCATCGACGCATTTCGCGTAATGCCGGTAGACGCGTTGGTAGTGGTATTTCCGCCGATGGTTGGCAGACGCAACATGCGGTGCCAAATCTCGTGAGCCGGGTTTCGAGAACCATCAGCCTGGACATTTCCCGGGGTATATGTGTACATCAGGGCTTGGCTCGATGTTCTATTAGAGACAGGAGGGGTGAATACGGCACCGGCAGAGGATACCATAACCAAGTCCCAATCGCCTGCCCGTGCCTGACTGGTATGCAGGGTCATGTTCGTCCGGGTTACTCCAAGAAGCGAATGGCTGAAATCAGAATTCCAACTGCCTCCATTGCCGGAAAGGGGGGCGTTGCTACTCTGTGAAAAACAATACAACTGCATATTGTCGAGTATAGCATCGCTATCTACCGAGCGGGTCATCTCTCCACCCATCAGGAGACGGAAGTTACTATTGTCTTCTACACGAACGGGGGGTTCCTCAATGCAACTGCATAGCAGGGGCAGGGAGAAAGAAAGGAGGAGGCCGGGGACGTATTTACTTATTCTCATAATTATGAATTATTGAACACAGAGGCACAGAGGGACAGAGTTCTTTTTCTCTGAAACGCTGGGGCGGTCTGTGGGGGTTATTCAGGGTTTTCTTTGGGGCGAAGCAGGGCTTCAACCGGGTGCTACGCAATGCAGGCTATTTTTTAGACACGGATGACACAGATGACACAGATTTAAACACAGAGACACATAGACACAGAGGCTTTTTGTCTTTGTTATTAACGAGAGTATCTCTATTAGCTTCGCTGACAGCTTCTCTGATTTCTTTCACTAAGGTA
>NZ_DBDF01000081.1 GCF_002293435.1 Bacteroides sp. UBA939
AAGTTACTCCTGCTTATAGACTCCTGAATTATGAATAATACAGGCTGATTACTGCCTGCCTGACTACTGCAGGCTAAAGCATGAATTATTCAGGCTAACTCCTGCAGTATGAATAATACAGGCTAAAGAAAAAGAAAAAATTTCTGCTGATGTTACTGCTGTTGTCGTTGATGATGATATTGCCGTCAATCAAACACTAAGGCAATACTTTGAAATGGTGCTTAATCCCACCAAGAGGTAAAAGCCTTCATGGAGCATTGAAATCCGTCTCGTGAGACGGAAAAATTTGTCTCGTGAGACGAAATTATTCATCTCACGAGGCGAAGAAAATCATCTCACGAGACGGATTTTTTCGTCTCATGGGATGGATTTATTCTCAACCTGAGCATTTTTGTGATTTTCTATTGTCTGAACCACGAAGGCAATATCTATCTCTATACCGAAGACCGTTTGGAATAAAAATACTAAAAAGCAGCTCTTTTTGCATGTTATATTCAAAATAATACCTACTTTTGCACCGTTCTAAGAATAATTATACAAAAAGATGAAGAAGAAATCCAATCGGTTAGATGCGATTAAGATGATTATCTCGGGCAAGGACGTTAGTTCGCAAGATGAACTGTTGCACGCCTTGAGTAAAGAAGGTTTTGAGCTGACACAAGCCACCTTATCTCGCGATTTAAAACATTTGAAAGTTGCCAAAGCGGCGAACATGAACGGGAAATACGTATATGTATTGCCCAACAACATCATGTACAAGCGTACGAACGACCAGACTCCCAGTGAAATGCTGATGAACAGCGGCTTCGTCTCCCTGCAATTCTCGGGCAACATTGCCGTTATCCGTACACGACCGGGTTACGCCAGCAGTATGGCTTATGACATTGATAACCGTGAATGTCCGGCTATTCTGGGTACTATTGCCGGAGATGACACCATCATGTTGGTAGTTGACGAAGACGCTTCACCCAATGAAGTACGTGATTTCTTATCTCTGATTATCCCGAACATTAAATAAATAGAGAACGAAAATGGAGAATCCGGATTGCGTTATGTATCATAACCGCAATTGCATAATTATTCTTCACCTTTAAATTACTAAATCAATCAAAAGAAAAAAATGGATACCAAAAAAGTGGATGTGATGGTGGCTGACGCCTCTCACGAAATTTATGTGGATAAGATTTTGGATACCATCAGAGAAGCGGCCAAGGTACGTGGAACGGGCATCGCAGAGCGCACACATGAATATGTGGCGACGAAAATGAAAGAAGGAAAAGCGATTATCGCCTTGTGCGATGACGAATTTGCAGGTTTCACCTACATCGAAAGCTGGGGTAACAAGCAATACGTCGCTACTTCCGGTTTGATTGTGCATCCCGACTTCCGCAGTACAGGACTGGCAAAGCGCATAAAAATGGCATCTTTCCGTCTGGCGCGATTGCGATGGCCTAATGCCAAAGTATTCAGCCTCACCAGCGGAGCCGCCGTCATGAAGATGAATACGGAACTGGGATACGTCCCCGTCACTTTCAATGAACTGACTGACGACGAGGCCTTCTGGAAAGGCTGCGAAGGGTGCATCAATCATGATATACTCGTGGCTAAGGAACGCAAGTTCTGCATTTGCACCGCAATGCTCTACGACCCGGCTCTGCATGAAGATGATAAAATTTAAATAATTGTGAATTTTAAATTATGAATTATGAATTGACATGCGGCATAACAGCGCAGCCAATTCAAAATTCATAATTTACAATTCAAAATTCAAACAACTATGGAACAAAAGAAAAAAGTAGTAGTCGCATTTAGCGGCGGTCTTGATACCTCATTTACGGTAATGTACCTTGCCAAAGAAAAAGGGTACGAAGTGTATGCGGCTTGTGCAAATACCGGCGGCTTCAGCCCCGAACAGCTGAAAACCAACGAAGAGAATGCCTACAAGCTGGGTGCTAAAGCATACGTCACCATCGACGTGACACAGGAATATTATGAGAAGAGTCTGAAATACATGGTGTACGGCAATGTATTGCGCAACGGAACTTATCCTATTTCCGTAAGCTCCGAACGTATATTCCAGGCGCTTGCCATAGCCCGCTACGCAAATGAAATAGGTGCGGACGCCATTGCCCATGGTTCTACCGGTGCAGGCAACGACCAGATTCGTTTCGATATGACGTTCCTCGTATTGGCTCCCGGCGTTGAAATCATCACGCTGACCCGCGACATGGCGCTGACCCGTCAGGAAGAAATAGACTACTTGAACAAGCACGGCTTCTCTGCCGACTTCACCAAGCTGAAGTATTCCTATAACGTAGGTCTGTGGGGCACTTCCATCTGCGGCGGCGAAATTCTGGACTCTGCACAAGGCCTGCCCGAAACTGCTTACCTGAAGCACTGCACCAAAGAAGGCAGCGAGCAACTCCGCCTTACTTTCGAGAAAGGTGAACTGAAAGCCGTAAACGATGAAACGTTTGATGATCCCATCAAGGCCATTCAGAAAGTGGAAGAAATCGGAGCCGCTTACGGTATCGGTCGGGATATGCACATAGGTGATACGATTATCGGAATCAAAGGACGTGTAGGCTTCGAGGCTGCCGCTCCGATGCTGATTATCGGTGCGCACAAGTTCCTTGAGAAATATACGCTGAGCAAATGGCAGCAATACTGGAAAGACCAGGTTGCCAACTGGTACGGCATGTTCTTGCACGAAAGCCAATACCTGGAACCGGTGATGCGTGACATTGAAGCCATGCTGGAGTCTTCGCAACGCAACGTGAACGGTACGGCGATTCTGGAACTTCGCCCGTTAAGCTTCTCTACAGTGGGTATAGAATCAGAAGACGACCTTGTGAAAACCAAGTTCGGCGAATATGGTGAGATGCAGAAAGGCTGGACGGCAGAAGATGCCAAAGGCTTTATCAAGGTAACTTCTACTCCGCTGAGGGTATATTACAACAATCATAAAGACGAAGAAATCTGATTTTGAATTATGAATTATAAATTTTGAATTATGAATGGCTATGCAGCATGATTGCGCAGCCCAATTCATAATTCATAATTTATAATTCAAAATTAATTTATGCAGCTATGGATAATAACAAAAAACTTACGCGCTCGCGTAGCGACAAAATGTTGGCCGGTGTTTGTGGAGGACTGGCTGAATACTTCGGACTCGATTCGTCACTTGTACGTATCGGTTATGTTTTATTGAGCCTGTTTACCGCGTTTGCCGGCGTATTGGTATATATTATAATGTGGCTTATTGTACCGGAAAAAAGATAAGTAGATTATGATTAAAGTAGGAATCATCGGCGGAGCAGGATATACGGCAGGTGAATTGATACGCTTGCTGATTAATCATCCGGAAGCGGAAATCGTATTCATCAACAGCTCAAGCAATGCCGGTAACAAAATCACCGACGTACACGAAGGCTTGTACGGCGAAACAGACCTTGTCTTCACCGACGAGCTGCCTTTAGACGCAATCGACGTGTTATTCTTCTGTACCGCCCACGGTGACACGAAGAAGTTTATAGATAGTCATAACCTCCCGGAAAACCTGAAGATTATCGACCTTTCTATGGACTACCGCATCAAGAGTGACGACCACGAATTCATCTACGGTCTGCCGGAGTTGAACCGCCGCGCCACCTGCAATGCGAAATATGTAGCCAATCCCGGATGCTTTGCCACCTGTATCCAACTGGGCCTGCTGCCTCTTGCCAAACACCTGATGCTGAACGACAACATCATGGTGAACGCCATTACCGGCAGCACCGGTGCAGGCGTAAAGCCGGGTGCTACGAGCCACTTCAGTTGGCGCAACAACAATATGAGCGTTTACAAGGCTTTCGACCATCAACATGTGCCCGAAATCAAACAGTCGCTGGCGCAATTGCAGAACAGTTTCAATTCGGAGATTGATTTCATTCCTTACCGCGGTGACTTTGCGCGCGGTATCTTTGCCACCATTGTAGTGAAAACCAAAGTTGCATTGGATGAAATCCTCCGTATATACGAAGAATATTATGCCAAAGACTCCTTTGTGCATATTGTAGACAAGAATATCGACCTGAAACAAGTAGTGAACACCAACAAGTGCCTCCTCCATTTGGAGAAACACGGCGATAAACTGCTCATCATATCCTGCATAGACAACCTGCTGAAAGGCGCCAGCGGACAGGCGGTACATAATATGAACCTGATGTTTAATTTGGAAGAAACCGTAGGGCTACGGTTGAAACCTTCCGCATTCTGATAGAAAATGAAACTATTCGATGTATATCCTCTCTTTGACATCAACATCGTCAAAGGGAAAGGTTGCCACGTATGGGATGAGAACGGCACGGAGTATCTTGACCTTTACGGCGGCCATGCCGTCATCTCCATCGGCCATGCGCACCCGCATTACGCGGAGATGATAAGCAAACAAGTTGCTACGTTGGGATTCTATTCCAATTCGGTAATCAACAAGTTGCAAGAAGAAGTTGCCGAACGCCTGGGAAAGGTATGCGGTTATGACGATTACTCCTTCTTCCTGATTAACAGCGGCGCCGAAGCGAATGAGAATGCATTGAAACTGGCTTCATTCTACAACGGACGTACGCGCGTTATTTCTTTCAACAAATCATTCCATGGCCGTACTTCGCTTGCGGTAGAGGTAACCGATAATCCGAAAATCATTGCTCCCATCAACGCTTGCAAACACGTAACCTACCTGCCTTTGAACGATACGGAAGCCATGAAGGCTGAATTGGCAAAAGGAGATGTTTGCGCCGTGATTATTGAAGGTATTCAGGGCATAGGTGGTATTCACTTGCCTACGGACGAGTTCATGCATGCCTTGCGCGAAGCCTGTACTGCCCATAATACGGTGCTGATTTTGGATGAAATACAGAGCGGTTACGGACGTAGCGGTAAGTTCTTCGCCCACCAGTACAGCGGTATCAAGGCGGATATCATCACTGTTGCCAAAGGTATCGGCAACGGTTTCCCGTTGGCAGGTATGCTTATCAGTCCGATGTTTCCTGCAATATACGGGCAGTTGGGAACTACTTTCGGCGGTAATCACCTGGCATGTAGTGCAGCGCTTGCCGTACTGGATGTGATAGAGCAGGAAAACCTCATTGAGAATGCCGCCAAAGTAGGCGATTACCTGATGGCGGAACTGGAGAAACTTCCTCAGATAAAGGAAGTCCGCGGACGCGGCCTGATGATTGGCCTTGAGTTTGAAGAGCCGATAAAAGAATTGCGCCAAAGGCTTCTGAAAGAGCAGCATGTATTTACAGGGGTCAGCGGCACAAACGTAATCCGTCTGTTACCGCCCCTCAGCCTCAGCATGGAGGAGGCTGGTGTATTCCTTGAACGTTTCAGGAAAATACTATAAAGAATTTGATAGATACTATAATAAGAAACAACCCTGTCGGTACTTCAAAAGTCCTGCAGGGTTGTTTTTTTTAGTATAAGATACTTTCCAGAATCGATTGTGCCCATTCCGGCACATCATGTCCACCTTCCATAACCCGATTAGCAATACGAGCAGCATTGATCGTGGGTGACGCTGTACAAACAAAAAACAAACGGATAAAAAAACCAGCTTCAATTGCTCTACGGATATAGTCAATCTTATCTTCTATAGATAAAACTGTCTCAAAAATCAGACTTTTACGTTCTACCAAACATTTTTCTCTTAGTTCTTCGCAGTATTTAACTGACTGCATAACAGCCTCTTTTGAGTTCCAGTCTCCAAATTGTTCCTGAGCAATAATATCCGGATTGATATAAACGGAGTCTTCCATCCATTCATGATGGAGTATCTTTGAAGTTATAGACGTTTTACCGAAACCATTAGGACAGCTATTACAATAAGCACTGGTTTATGCACTAAATCAGTCATTACTATTTTTATTACTATTTTTAAATTCCCTGATATTCATCCCCTTACGAGCCTCTGCCTCCCGCTGTACACGAACAGCATCCCTAATTTCCTGAAAGAAAATTCTATGAGCCTCCTCTGACTTCTGCTTTGCTTCTTCTGCAACTTCTTTCATGAGTTGAGCCAACATTTCATCCGTAGGTTCCTCCATACTGGTCAGACGATAAGAATTCATTTCATTTTCAGACATAATCATAATATATTTGGTCGAACAAATATAATCATTCTACATGATATATAACAAAATCAAGTTACCTTTTTGTGCACCAACCCATAAAAAACATTCATATTTGTTCCTTATATAGACGAAAAAATATCTACCTTTGCTTTTCAATAACCCTTCTAATAACAAAATGATATGAAGATAGCAATTATCGGAGCAGGGAACATGGGTGGTTCCATTGCTCGCGGATTAGCAAAGGGAAGCATTGTCTCTGCTGCGGATATCACTGTGGCAGATCCTTCGAATGAAAGACTGGGTGAGTTACTCAAAGAATTCCCTGCCATACAAACTACTACAGTCAACCAAAATGCAGTTACAAACGCCGACTTAATTCTCTTCGCAGTGAAACCCTGGCTCATGAAGCAAGTGGTGCGCGAACTGAAATTGAAAAGCAAGCAAATACTCGTCTCCATCGCAGCCGGAATAGCCTTCGAAGAACTGGCACACTATGTTGCCGAACCGGAAATGACCATGTTCCGCCTTGTACCGAATACCGCCATCAGCGAACTTGCCAGCATGACCCTCATCGCCAGCCGGAACGCCACTCCTGGGCAGGAGCAACTGCTGGTGGATATCTTCAACGAGATGGGACTCTCCATGCTGGTTCCCGAAGAAAAGATAGCAGCCACTACCGCCCTCACTTCCTGCGGCATCGCTTACGTATTAAAATACATTCAGGCAGCCATGCAAGCCGGTATCGAAATGGGCATATACCCCAAAGATGCCATGAAGATGGTGGCGCAATCCGTGAAGGGAGCTGCCGAACTGATACTGAACAACGACACGCACCCCAGTGTGGAAATTGATAAAGTATGCACCCCGGGCGGCATCACCATCAAAGGCATTAATGAACTGGAACACAGTGGATACACCTCCGCTATTATCCATGCAATGAAGGCGAGCAAATAGCAAAATTATTATTAACGAAATAAAAACAATTACATGGACGAACAGATTAAACAAATTGCAGAACGTCTTCGCGGTCTACGCGATGTGCTGGAACTGACATCCGAGGACATTGCACGCGAATGTGATGTCTCTGCCGAAGAATATCGTCTTGCCGAGTCGGGAGAATATGATATTTCCGTGAGTATGCTGCAAAGAATCGCCCGCAGATATGGAGTGGCGCTTGATGCGTTGATGTTTGGCGAAGAGCCTAAAATGAGTACCTACTTCCTGACCCGCGCCGGTAAGGGAACGAGCATTGAGCGTACCAAAGCCTACAAATACCAGTCGCTTGCCGCAGGTTTCATCAATCGCAATGCCGACCCGTTTATCGTGACCGTTGAGCCTAAGCCCGACAGCGAACCGATACATTACAACAGCCACAACGGACAGGAGTTCAACCTCGTCCTCGAAGGCCGTATGATGGTTAGCATCGACGGAAAGGAACTCATACTCAACGAAGGAGACAGCCTGTACTTCAACTCCAAACTGCCCCACGGCATGAAAGCGTTGGACGGAAAAACAGTACGTTTCCTGGCAATTATCATGTAATTACTAAGAAGAATTATGGTAGAAAGATTCTTATCGCAAACCTCTTTCACATCGCAAGAGGACTTTAATAAAAACCTGAAGATAAATGTACCGGAGAACTTCAACTTCGGTTACGATGTAGTAGACGTCTGGGCTACTGAACAACCCGACAAACGCGCTTTGCTGTGGACAAATGACCAGGGCGACTTCCGCCAGTACTCATTCGCCGATATGAAATATTATTCGGACAAGACCGCCGCGTACTTCCAGAGCCTCGGCATAGGCCGCGGAGATATGGTGATGCTAATCCTGAAACGCCGTTTCGAGTTCTGGTTCAGCGTCATTGCCCTGCACAAACTGGGCGCTGTGGTTATTCCCGCCACACATTTGCTGACGAAGAAAGACATTACGTATCGTTGCAACGCAGCAGATATAAAGATGATTGTCTGTGCAGGCGAGCCGGTGATAACCGACCATATTGTTGCCGCCATGCCGGATTCGCCCACCGTGAAGACGCTTGTCAGCATAGGCCCCGACATCCCCGAAGGGTTTGGAGACTTCCACAAAGGTATTGAAAACGCCGCTCCTTTCATAAGACCGGAACTTGCAAATACAAATGAAGACATCTCCCTGATGTACTTCACCAGCGGAACCACCGGCGAACCCAAGATGGTTGCCCACGACTTCACCTATCCGTTGGGGCACATCGTTACCGCCAGCCTTTGGCACAACCTGACGGAAGACAGTCTGCACCTCACCATTGCCGACACCGGTTGGGGAAAGGCGGTGTGGGGCAAACTGTACGGACAGTGGATTGCCGGAGCAAACATATTTGTGTACGACCATGAGAAGTTTACGCCCGCCGCCATCCTGGAAAAGATACAGGATTTCCGCGTCACTTCCCTCTGTGCGCCGCCCACTATCTTCCGCTTCCTTATCCACGAAGACCTGACGAAGTATAACTTATCGTCCCTGAAGTATTGCACCATCGCAGGCGAGGCGCTGAACCCTGCCGTATTCGAGACTTTCAAGAAGCTGACGGGCATCAAACTGATGGAGGGCTTCGGACAAACCGAAACTACGCTCATTATCGCCACCATGCCCTGGATGGAGCCGAAGCCGGGCAGTATGGGATTGCCCAATCCGCAATTTGATGTAGACCTGATAGACAACGACGGTCGTTCGGTGGAAGCCGGAGAGCAAGGACAAATTGTGATTCGCACGGACAAGCGCAAGCCGTTGGGATTGTTCAAAGAGTATTACCGTGATGCGGAACGTACGTACGAAGCCTGGAACAACGACATCTATTACACCGGAGACGTTGCCTGGAAGGACGAAGACGGTTACCTTTGGTTCGTGGGGCGTGCCGATGATGTTATCAAGAGTTCCGGTTACCGCATCGGCCCGTTCGAGGTGGAAAGCGCCTTGATGACGCATGATGCCGTGATAGAGTGCGCCATTACCGGTGTGCCCGATGAAATCCGCGGTCAGGTGGTGAAGGCTACTATTGTGCTGGCGAAAGAATATAAGGACCAAGCCGGCGAAGTGCTTGCCAAGGAATTGCAGGAGCATGTGAAGAAGGTGACGGCGCCTTATAAATATCCGCGTGTGATAGAGTTTGTAGATGAGCTGCCGAAGACTATCAGCGGGAAGATTCGCCGGGTTGAAATCCGGAAGAATGATACGAAGTAAAAGAGGGATTGTTTTAAGAAAAAAGAACACGAATACAATACCTGTATTTCTGTTCATAAATCAGTCGTATAGTGAGCCCTATTCACTATACGACTGAATAGGGTTCAGTCGTATACTGATTGTACCCCCTCTCAGAAGGTGCTCTGGAGGGGGTAAAAGGGGTTTCGGATAAGGTTTTGAACAAGTATGGAATGCAGTGAATCATCTTGACAAAAAGTTACATCCTCCTCACTTCAGCAACTCTTGTGCCGCAAGCACCAGGAACATGTAGTGCGAAGAACCTCCCCCCATCACATACTCAGTCTGCTGCCACAAGAACGGGAACGTCAACAGCTCCGGAAAGTCTGGACGAATAAGCGCAGTGCCAGATATCACCCCACCGGGAATATACGACCAGTCCGCACGATTCAACCCATAGCCCACCGTAGCCGACTCTGCGCCTACGCCCGAAGCGAACGAAGCCTGGTTAGACCCCGGATGACATCCCAGAACAAAGTTGAGCGCGCTGAATACCGGTGCGCCTGAGAATATCTCCGGATAAGCCGTCGTCAGGAAGTAGTACTCGAAACCAAAGCGCTGTATATCCCAGCCTGCACCCCAGATGTGCGGACGGTAAGGAATGCCGTACGGAGTATCCTGCGTTTGCTTCACCACTTCCTTTTCGTATTCAACCAGCGCCTTGCGGAAAGCAGCGGAGAATGCCTTCGCCTTCTTGTTCTTCATCTGCGCAAACAGTTTCTCCACGCGTGCCGTGTACCACCCCGTTTGTCCTATCCGGCTGATGATAACTTCCCGGTTCTCAAGCAAAAAATCCATATACGCCTGTTCGCCCGTAGTGAGATACAACTCTACGGCAGCCTGTATTTTGGGGAACAAAGCCCAGTTCCGCCTCTGGTTTCCTCTGCTGTTAGTGTTGCTGACGTTCGCACCGACGGTAGCGTAAATCTCGCGGGCAATGTTGAGGCAATGTACGCTGAGCGTGTCGTTCATACCTTTCAGCACACGCGACACGGCAGCCAGTTGGGCGGCGGTCGAGAGTTCGCGCGCCGGATTGTCCTCGGTGAAAATCCAACGGTCGTCCTCGTTGCCGGTTATCCCGTCCGTCATGGCGGCGGCATCGCCCAGAAGTACGTACTGGCGCAGGTCGTTGCAGATGATACCCCTGTACAAACGTCCCAGTGCCAGGTAGCCGCTCACTACGCTGAGGGCGCCGTTCTCCACTTGTTGCAACAAGTCGTTTTTGCCGTCTGCCTGGTGGATTTCCGTTACGCGGTTTATCTGGTCGATGGAAGTCACGTCAAGGTCCGGGCGGAAGGCTTCGTACGTCAGCGCCAGAATATACGACTCTCCGGCTTGCGATTCAATGCGAAGGTCGAAGTCACCCGCATCGTGCCAGCCGCCTATGTTTACTCCCGGAACTATGTCGCCCGGTTTGAACTTGGACAAACCTTCCTTCTGGTCGTAACCGTCGATATGATTGTTCGAGGGTGCCATCCGCGCATCGTCCATGTGGCAGAGGTCGTGCCATACGCGGTACTTCTCGTTCACCCGCATGTGGCACATCTGCACCGGCAGGAAGTATTCGAGAACGGGTTGCCACACGCCTCTTGCGTACACATCATTGTCAATGCGGAAGATGGGGGACACGGATTCTCCGTACTTTATCTTGTAAAGGCCGGATTCGCGTACGTCGGTGAAGTTGACCTTCCGGTAGTTGTACCTCAGGAACTTACCCCATGCTTCGGGGCTGACGGTCTTGACAACGCTTTCCCGGTCTGCATCAATGCGGATAATCTGCGCCGTTTCCTGTCGGTCGTCGCGCACGTCCATTTCGATGATGGCTTCCTTGTCCTGTGCCGGGTGGTAGCCTATCTGGGAGGTTTGTACAACGGGTGGATAAATCCAGTCGGACACCACGTTCGGGGTGATAATCCACTTCACCGCATCTTTCGTAACGCCCGGCCGGATGTTGCTGCGGAGTACAAACCAGCCGTTGTTATGGTTCATGCGTCCGTCAAACAGTTGCAGGTCGTCGTTCAATGATTCGATGGTTAGTTTGCTGTAAGGGTCGTCGGGGCGTGAGGTGAATTTGCGACCTGTGGCGTAAGGCTCGCTGATGATGTCGTCCGCCACAATGGGGCTGTATCCTTTGCCTATCAACCGGTTGATGTCCGCCAGCGAACGGTTTGCCTGGTGAAAGTCTCCGGTGTGCAGGTGGTTGGGCTTGGTGGTCATCAGCGGGGAGTTGGGCTGCTGCGGGTAGATGCCGCTTTGTTTGTCCATTATCCAGGGCTTGCCGAACAGTGAGCCGGGGAAGAATTCGAGGTTGAAGCCCACTTTCCCGATAAACTCCCGGGGAATGGGGCGGTCGAGGTCTACGGTAACTTCGATGCTGTTTCCTTTTGCTTCTACCTTTACGGTATAATGAAAGTTAAGATCCGGGTAAATCATCGGGTTAAAGCCAGTGAGGTGGCGCGACGAGTCGGGGTAACAGAGTGAGGCGGTGATGCTGTTGTCGCCCAGTTCCCGTTTGAGTTGTTTCGGCACGGGCTGCCACTGTCCCGGTGTAGCTTCCAGGCGAATATCTCCGTTGGTGGCTATGCGGTGTCCGTTCATGATGACGCATACTCCCCCCTGGTGTCCTTCGGGGTAGATGTCGTCAAAGGCCATTACGTCGATTCCTTGGTTTTTGAAGTAACCGGCGGAGGTGAGTTGAAACTCCTGCGCATACGATGCATTGCTGCAGAAGAGCAGGGCGCAGGCTGATGCAAATAGAAAAATTCTTTTTCTCATGGTACCTTATTTTTAGAGTTAAGTAAATGTTCATAAGTAATGCGAATCAGGAGTTAGAGGAATTAAAGGAGTTATCAGCCCTCAAGCGGGCTTAGGAGTTAAAGCCGATACTCCCTTAATGCTTAATTCTGTATATCAGTAACCAGACTATCGGCTTTAACTCCCATAACTACTGAGCGAAGAGATAACTACTTTAACTACTGATTCACAAAAGAGAATGAAGGAACAGGTTACAAATCTACTTAAAATTCGCAAGGTGCAGATAGCCCGGAGGAATCTTTAGGGGGATGTAATCTTTCCGGTAACGTCCTGATTTGTTTTCTCTGCCGGAGGAAATCAAATGATTCCTCTTTCCGATACAATTAATGCCCTAAATAACGGGGGCATTGTAATTGTTGAATTGTGAATCTAATTAACTTTGCGGATGCTGACGAGTCGGTGTTTAGGTGAGAGTGACCCACTGGGGCGGGTGAGAGTGATTCACGGAAATGGGTGAGGGTGACTCCCTCCTGATTTTGATATAATTTTGATTAATACTTATGAAACATTATTTTCTTATTTCCCTGCTTATTCTAATCCAATCATGGATTTCTCTTCCTACAAAGGCTCAACCGGATGCCGTCAGGACATTGCATGACGAGATTACCGCAGACCTGAAAGACAACATCCTCCCCTTCTGGGAGAAACACAGCATAGACCCCTCCGGAGGTTTCTACGGAACCCTCATGCGCGACGGAACCCCAATAGCCGATGCCCCCAAAGGCGGAGTCTTGAACGCACGTATCCTCTGGACTTTCTCGGCCGCCTACCGCATCTGCGGAGACACCATCTACCGCAACCTCGCAGACAGAGCGCAACGCTATTTCATCGACCATTTCATCGACCCCCAATACGGCGGCGTCTACTGGCAGATAAAAGCAGACGGCACCCCCTTGAATACCGACAAACAAACCTACGGCTGCACCTACGCCATTTACGGACTTGCCGAACACTTCCGGGCAACCGGTAACATCGAGAGCCTGCAAAAAGCCATCGACATTTACCGTACCATGGAAAACAAAATAAAAGACCCGCTCAGAGACGGTTATATCGAATCCTTCAACCGCACATGGGGAACTCCGGAAAAGCTGGGATACGACGGAGACGGCACTGCCACCAAAACCATGAATACCCACATACATGTGCTCGAAGCATACACCTTATTGTATAAAGTGTGGCGCGACAGCACCCTGCGCCAACGTCTTGCCAAAGTAATAGACCTGCTCACCACCAAACTATACAACCCGCAGACGCACCACCTGATACTGTTCTGTGACTCCGATTGGAAAAACCTGGATGACATCGACTCCTACGGGCATGATATCGAAACATCCTGGTTGCTGACGGAAGCCGCAGAGGCGTTGGGCGATGCTTCAGTCATAGATAAATGCAGGAAAATCTCCTTAGAACTGGTGGATGCCGCCCTGCAGGAAGGCATCAACCCGACGGGATACATGATGTACGAAAGAAACAAAGACAGAATCCGCAGAGACGCTTCCTGGTGGTGTCAGGCGGAAACAGTAGTTGGATGCATGAATGCATGGCGACTGACCGGGAAGCAGTCTTATCTGGATAGCGCCATCCGCACCTGGGAGTTTATCAAGTTGCGAATGATAGACAGGGAGCATGGCGAATGGTACCGGACGGTATTGGAGGACGGCACTCCCCGCCGCCGTGAACCTAAGGCGAGCTTGTGGAACTGCCCTTACCACAACAGCCGTATGGGATTTGAAATTACAGGTTTTTTAAATGAAATAAATGAGTAGTATATGAAACGAATCAGTCTATTAACCGTCGCATCCGGCATCATTGTGCTGGCGGCATGTACCGCAGAGAAACCGGTGGAAAAGAAGTCTCTCTTGTTGCAACACGAAGATGAAATCACAGAGTTGATATCTCAAATGACACTGGAAGAGAAAGTAAACATGCTGCATGGCAAGAACATGTTCTCATCGGCAGGCGTAGAACGCCTGGGCATAGCAGACATGCAATATGCCGACGGCCCTTTCGGTATCCGCGAAGAAATGGAACCGCACTCATGGAACTCCCTGGGATTAACCACAGACTCCGCCACCTTCTACCCCACCGGCTCGGCACTGGCAGCCACCTGGAGCGAAGACCTGGCGTACCGGTATGGCGTAGGCATGGCAAAGGAAGCCCGGCTGAGGGGCAAGGACATGATATTAGGCCCTGCCATCAACATTCAGCGACTGCCCACCGGCGGACGTACGTACGAGTATCTGAGCGAAGACCCGCTGTTGAGCGCAGCGCTTTCCGTGAAATATACATTGGGAGCGCAAGACAACGGAGCGGCTGTCTGCCTGAAGCATTATGCGCTCAATAATCAGGAGGATGCCCGTGGAAGCGTCAACGTGAAGGTATCCCAACGGGCTATGCGCGAGATTTATCTTCCTCCGTTCGAAGCCGCCGTGAAAGAAGGAGACGCTTATGGAGTGATGGCGGCATATAATAAAGTAGAGGGAGACTGGTGTTCGGAAAATGATATGCTGCTGAACCGCATTCTCCGTGATGAATGGGGATTCCGCGGGATAGTTATCTCCGACTGGGGCGGCGTACACTCCACAGTGAAGGCGTTGCAGAACGGATTGAACGTGGAAATGCCGGGGTCGCGCTACTTTGGACAGGCATTGCTGGATTCTGTAAAGTCCGGTGCCGTATCCGACAGTATTATCGACATCAGGGTACGTGAGATTCTGCGTGTCCGCCTCACAGTGAAGCCTGTGCCCGAAGCAGAAGCCAACCAAGTAATGACCTCTCAGCCCGAACAGCAACAAATAGCTTATGACATAGCCAAGCGTTCCATTGTGTTGCTCAAGAATGAAAACAAACTGCTTCCCATCCAGGCAGAGAAAGTCAAGAGTATTGCCGTGATAGGAGACAATGCCGTGCGCACGCAAGCGTTGGGCGGAGTAGGCGCCGGAGTGAAAGCACTGTATGAAGTCACCCCGTTGGCAGGCATCACGAAGCAATTTGAAGGAAGTGGAATCACCATTAAATGGGCGCAAGGCTACGCCGAATATAGCAAGCGCGACCGCGAATCGCGCGTATCTCCCTATACAAACGCCGACCCCAAGTT
The DNA here is from genome assembly GCF_002293435.1 of Bacteroides sp. UBA939. GTDB lineage: Bacteria > Bacteroidota > Bacteroidia > Bacteroidales > Bacteroidaceae > Bacteroides. Next base: position 15,259 of record NZ_DBDF01000081.1, read on the forward strand.
GATGGACGAAGCCGTATCGCTTGCAAAGGAATCAGACCTGGTTATCTTCGTTGGTGGAAACAACCGGGAAGTAGAGACCGAAGGACGCGACCGCAATGCCATTACTTTACCCATGGGGCAGGACGAATTGCTGAAAGCACTCTCTGCCGTTAATCCGAACATTGTGACGGTAATCGTGTCCGGCGCTCCCGTGGACTTGCGTGTTGTGCAGGAGACGTCTCCCGCCATTCTCATGTCCTGGTTCAATGGCTCGGAGGGTGGTACTGCTTTGGCTGATGTCCTGTCGGGAGAAATTTCTCCTTCGGGGAAGTTGCCTTTCACTCTCCCAATCCGTCTGGAAGATTCTCCCGCTTATAGTCTGAATGTCTATCCGCAGGAAATGCCGCAGAGGCAAGGAGATATATTCACGAATCTTGTAAACAGAAGAAATGCGGCTCAGCTCGGTGGACCTGATGCGGAGTATGCGGAAGATATATTTGTGGGATACCGTTGGTTTGATACCAAGGAGGTTCCTGTGTTGTATCCTTTCGGTCACGGGTTGTCTTATAGCTACTTCAATTACTTGAATTTGGAGGTGGACATGGATGATGACAATCTCGTTGCTGAGGTGAAACTCCGTAATACGGGGAAATACGACGGAGAGGAAGTGGTACAGCTTTATGTCAGGCGTCCGGATTCCAAGATAGAGCGCCCGCTGCAAGAATTGAAAGGTTTCCAACGCATCCATCTGCAAGCAGGTGAAACAGGTTCTGTAAAGATACAGGTTCCTATGAAGCATCTGCGGCACTGGGATGAAGCAGCCTGGGATTGGCAACTGGAGCCGGGTACTGTAGAGATAATAGTAGGAAGTTCTTCGAAGGATGGAAGGATACAAATGGAGACAGAGATTTAATCATAACAATAAGGGCTTACCCGAAACATCAGGTACGTGAGCCGGATTTCTCCTGCATAAATACCGGATGAATTTGCGGGATGAACTCGTACACCGGATGTTCCGGGTAAACCAAAAGCAAGTAACTAACTCTTTAAAATATAGAATATATGAATGTAGCTGTATATTTGTTTGGTGTTTTGGGAGGAATGGCGACTCTGAACCATCCTTCGGAAGCCGTGTCTTCTTCGGAAGCCGTTCGTTTGAACCAACTGGGATATTATCCCAAGCAGGAAAAGGTAGCCGTGGTGAATGACGGCGTAGTGCAGGAATTTACTGTTGCGGATGCCGTTACGGGCAACAAAGTATATTCGGGTAAGCCCGGATATACCGCCTCGTCCCCATGGTCGAATAAGAAAAGAACGATATTGGACTTCAGTGAAGTCACAACACCGGGAACGTATGTATTGATAGCTGCCGGAGACACCGTTCCGTTCGAAATAAAGGAAAGAGTATTGTCTCCTTTGGCAGACGCCGCATTGAAGTCTTTCTATTATCAACGCACAGCCACTCCCATTGAAGAACGCTATGCGGGCAAGTGGAACAGGCCATCGGCTCATCCCGATAACCATGTACTGATACACCCCAGTGCTGCCGGCCCGGAGCGTGCAGCCGGAACAGTGATTTCTTCTCCCAAAGGCTGGTATGATGCCGGAGATTATAATAAGTATATCGTAAACTCAGCCTATTCCATCGGATTGATGCAGGCGGTTTACCGTTTATTTCCCGATTACTTTGCCGCCCAACAAGTGAATATTCCGGAGAGCGGTAACCATACTCCCGACTTGCTGGACGAGATGCATTATAACCTGAGCTGGATGCTTACCATGCAAGACCCGGCAGACGGCGGAGTCTATCACAAACTGACAACCCCTCAATTTGAAGGCTTCATAAAGCCCATCGAGTGCAAGCAACCCCGGTATGTTGTTCAAAAGTCGGTAACGGCAGCGCTGGACTATGCCGCTTCCATGGCACAGGCTTCCCGTTTGTTTGCTCCTTATGAGCAGGATTATCCCGGCTTCTCAAAGCAGGCTTTGGAATCTGCCGAACGAGCTTATGCCTGGGCAGAAGCACATCCGCAAGCGTTCTACAGGCAGAATACACTCAACAAGGAATATCAACCCGCCGTAGTCACCGGAGCTTATGGCGATGGTTCTGCCGGCGATGAATTCTTCTGGGCGGCTTCTGAACTCTATTTTGCCACAGGCAAGAATGCTTACCGCGAGATGGTGCTGAAGAATATTCCCAAGGAATACTCGCCCGCCGGTTGGGGAAATACGGCAGGACTGGGTGTATTTGCATGGATTCAGCCGGGAAAGGAACTGACCGGCGAAGACCTGAAGATGGTGGAAACACTGAAGAATATGCTTCTTGATTATGCTGAGAAGTCGGTGCAGAATGCCGGAAACTCTCCCTTCCATGCTCCTTATGGAAACGATGCCAAGGATTTCTACTGGGGATGTCTCTCCGAGAAGTGCGCTAATCAGGCCATTTCCTTAGTGTATGCTTATCAATTGACGGGAAAACACCTGTACCTGACGAATGCTTACCGCAACATGGACTATCTGCTGGGTAGAAATGCTACGGGTTACTGTTATGTAACGGGCTTCGGAACTAAGACTCCTTTGTACCCGCATCATCGTCTTGCTGCATCGGATGGTATAGAAGCGCCCATTCCGGGATTCCTGGTAGGAGGTCCTAACCCGGGACGGCAAGATCACGTTACCTATCCTTCCCAATTGCCCGATGAAGCCTATGCTGATGTAGAAGAGTCTTATGCATCCAATGAAATCGCCATTAATTGGAGCGCTTCCTTGGTGGCGCTGGCTGCTTCATTGGATGCTTTGAGTATTATGAAGTAAAACTTGGTTAGTGGTTAGTAGTAAGTAGTTAGTAGTAAGTAGTTAGTGGTTAGTAGTTAGTAGTTAGTAGTAAGTAACAAGTAGTTAAAGATTAACCGATAACTATCTATCTACTACTAACTACTTACTACTAACACGTCTTCTCAAGTACACTCCCTACAATTATCAGTAGACTACATTGCCGCCATCACCTTCGGATTCACCCTGATATCTGATGTCAAAGCGACCTTCCCGGATATTCCCGCCGCTGAAGGTACCACTGATGACGGAACCATCCATACGAGTGATGTGCGCCTCACCATCCGGTAGTCTCTCTTGATCGAAAACTACGTTTGTATATGTGCAGGTAGCTCCCTGTTGTGGGTTCACAAGTGTAAAGTGAAGATCGCTAAAACGATCGATTTGGGCTTCAATATCAATATAATGGTTCTCTTCATCGTTGCGAACACGAACTTCGGGGCTTCCAAAGCGTCCGGCAGTGTACACCCAACCGTCTATCAGGCAACCTAATGTGTTTTCGCCCGTAGTTGTTGCTTCCGGCATTAACGTAGGGTCAATGCTTTTATCTTCTTCGCAGGCATAGCAAAGAATCAACAGGAATACATATAATAGCTTTTTCATAATGTCTTAAAAATGATAGTTTATACCAAAGGATAGAGATAACTGACCGAAATGACCGGTACCCGTCTTCGGGTCTTCAACATTCCACTTCGTACCATGATACTTCACGGAGTAGCGTTCGGACTCGGAAGTCAACCAGTTCAACCGTGCGGAAATTCCCCAGTCCTCCGCCAGGTAGTATTCGCCCGAAAGAGCCAGGTTGGCAGCAAACTTATTCATGGAAACATCCCGTGGCTTATCGTACACGGTACTCTTGTCGCGGTAGAACTGATATCCCACACCTCCGGACAACTGAAGTTGAAAGTGTTCCCGCATCACGGACAAAGACATCTGAGGCGCCAGATAATTCATGTATATCTTGTCGGCTCCGGTATCGTGTGTGTTCTTATACATGCTTCCCTGATAGATGAAGCCTACACCAAACTTTAATTCCCTACCGGCAACCTGCCGGAGAAAACCGGCATCCCAAGTTATTCCTTTCCGTAGATCATCACAATACGCATCCGATCTGTCGGTGATTCCCATAAGATTTCCCGTATACCATGAGGGACCAACATGGACAAAAAAAGTTGAATTCTTATTGCTTCCGCTTTGAGCATGCAGTGAGGCGGTTAGCAATATCCCCGTAATCCAACAAAATAAGTACTTCATAATAGTTCGCATAATGTTTTTATTTCTATAAATGCGGATTAGATTCGAAGTACTGCATGGGGGAATCGTTTTATGATTGGTTAACTACCTTTTGCGTTCTATGTCCTGCGTACGGAAAAAAGCGTCGGAGTAACGTGCACCCCACAATTCGTAGCGTTCAAACTGAACTTCCACTTTGCGGGCGAAGTTTCTCCAGTCTTTCTTCTCCAAGGGCGACCAAACATTCTCCGCAAGCGCTGACATGCGGGGGAAAATAGCAAATTCCGCCTTCCAGGTAGTAGGTATGTATTCCGTCCACAGGCAACCTTGTGCTCCCCACACCAGCTCTTGTTGCTGTGCAGTCAACGAATCGGGGGCAATTTGAAATTCATATACTTTCTCTAAAGGTAACGGACCACGCGGGGCAATCTCCGTTTGTGTACGGCTCTCTTTCATGTTAAAATAAAGCCAGGCGGAGCAAGTGGATATCATACGGTGTCCTGTTTTCAATGCCTTCTTGCCAAATTCAGGACGCCGCCAGTTCATGATGATACAGTCTTCGGAAATTCCCCCTTCGAGTATTTCATCCCAACCGATAAGTGTTTTACCTTTCCCGTTCACCACTTCCTGCACGTAATGGATGAAATAACTCTGCAATGCTTTTTCATCTTTCAAACCCTTTTCGCGCATGAATAGCTGTGTCTCTTCCGACTCTTGCCACCAACGCTTGGCACATTCATCACCTCCCACGTGGATATACTGTCCGGGAAACAGGTCGCACAGTTCGGAAAATACATCTTTCAGGAAAGTGAAGACTTCCGGTTTGGGCGCCAGCACGTTATTGAATTTATTGAAGATACCCCATGTCAGCGCCGCCTTCTTCGGTTCGTCAGGAGTGGTACTGAATTGCGGATAGGTAGCAAGTACTGCCATGCAATGTCCGGGGATATCTATTTCGGGTATGATGGTAATGTGTCGTTGGGCGGCATAACGCACTATTTCGCGTACATCTTCATGGGTATAATAACCGCCGTAAGGTAACGGTTGGTATTTTCCGGGGTAAAGCCCGAAGATTTCTCCTTCACGGACAGAACCTTTCTCTGTCAGTTCCGGCCGGCATTTCATTTCAATACGCCATGCCTGGTCGTCCGTCAGATGCCAGTGGAAATAGTTAAGTTTGTGCAATGCCAGATAATCAATGTACTTTTTGATGAAGTCCACGGGAAAGAAGTGGCGCACTACATCCAGATGCATACCCCGGTATGCAAAGCGGGGATAATCGGTAATTTTCACTTCCGGAAGAACCGGTAATACTCCTGCGCGGGTAGGAAGCATCTGTATCAATGTTTGTATTCCGTAGAAAACGCCTGCGGCATCATTTCCTTCAATGCGTACGCCGTGCGTTTGGCTGACTTCCAGTTGGTAACCGCCTGAAAGCTCATCGCTATTCCGGTTATCGCTATTCCGGTTGACTAACAAAATGCCGGGAAGTTCATCTGAAGAGGCTACGGAGGAAGTCTTTTTCCGTTTATCCCGCTTTGTCTTTTCCATTTGCAGAGGAATACCCAGATAACGGGACATGTAATCAGCCAAATAGTCAGCCGAAGTTTGCAGATTTTCATCTGACACCCGGACGAGGGTATTCCGTCCAATCGGATAAGTCCCTTCTCCGGTCACCGTGATTTGCACCGGCTCCGGAATGATGTTAAATTGTGTCTCCTGTGCCTGTGCGGCAAGTGAGGACATTGCAATAGCTGCAACCATAATTTTCCTGGATAACATAGATGATGAATTAATAGCTGCAAACTTACATAAAATCCAGCGTATTTTATGCCGGTTGAATAAAGAATGATATTTTTCTAATCCTGAAACACACATCTGTATCTACAATCCCCTGTCTTCTTTCCGTATCGCTGCATGTCTGCCGGATAGAGATACTGTTTCAACTTCATCTTCCTCGCGCGCGTGTATGTGCGCGCACGCATATCCCGGAGTTTATACTTTTACTTGCATACCTACACTAACACTCTGTATCCCCTTATTCATCGGCATTAGAGTAGTGGTGGCAGCAACTTTTTCGGAGTGTATGCAGACTTTTTACTTACACCGTATTTTGTCCTGATTTTGGTTGACTTGTTAAGCTTAATCATCCTGCTATAAAGCCTTTAGAGAAGTACTTTAGTGGCTCGCGCAGAACACTTGTGTTCTGCAAATGTAATGCTTGTGTTCCATAAATGTAATGCTTGCGTTCTATAAATGTAACGCTTGTATTCTGCAAATGTAATGCTTGTACTCCTAAAAGTGCAAAGATACAATAGGATACGGAATGCTTGTACCCATCAACTGTAATGCTTGTACCCCTCAACCGGGGGCAAAACATCTCGGAAAGTCTGTTTAATAGGTCGTTTTTTTGATGGAATACGCCTGATTACTCCCATCTATCTGATTCTTTTGTCTCCTTCTATATATTCTTGAGTTGATACTTGCCTTTTAATACTTGCTTTTCTTCTTCACCTAAAGAGTTGATATATCCTTTCCAACCGGGGCAGAAGTTAATATGCCAACGCCAAAACCTCCCAATCAGTGATTTGGGGTTTTTGTCATACTTTGCCCGTATAGCGCAATTCTCACAATTATGTTGTCCCATTATATGTTATTTTTAAATTATGCAGTTGTGATGATTCTGTTCTTTCGCACAGTATTCCACAAAAGTAATCATTAAAGTTGGAAGTCTTTCGTCTCACGAGATAGATTTTTTCATCTCATGGGACGGATTTTTTCGTCTCGTGAGACGGATTCTTTCGTCTCATGGGATGGATTTTTTCGTCTCGTGGGATGAATCATGCGTGTTTTCGTAGTTGTTTGCTACTGATAGTCAACTCATCAATTGACCGTGTATCAGTATTGGAAAATCAGATGAAGGAACTCAAAGAGTACATCGAAGAAGTATTTGCAGGCTATAACGACATCAACTTCTCTCTATTTTGTAGAAAAAATAGTTTTTGTTTTGCATATAATAATTTATTTCTTAATTTTGGCAAAACAAAAGCAAGATGCAATGAAAAAGGGCTTGTTAGTATATGTAGAAATATCTAAATAATGAATATAACAATTAAACTATATTGATCTATGAAATACAATTATTGCGTAATATTCTGTGTTTGTTTTATGTTTTGTGGTTGTAGTACTAACAAAAAACAAAAAATGTCCGTTAAAGAAACAGATACTGTTTCTACAATACATCTTTCTGATAATGTAATAGAAGTTTCTCAATTACCCCTTAGCGAGGCCGTTGCAAAGGTAGAGACTGTTCCTTTGGAAATGACAGATGAGTCTATAGTTGCAAGTATTGATAAAATTCATGTTACTGATAGTGATATTTGGATAAAGCATTATAAAGATGAACGTATTCTTCGCTTTTCTCGTTCTGGAAAATTTTTGAATTTAGTAGGGAAAATAGGGCAAGGGCCTGACGAATATATCAGATTGTTTGATTTTAATGTTGATGAGAAGCAGAAGGAAGTTTATATAATATCCATTCTAAATGGAGTGAAGGTCTATGATTTTGAAGGAAACTATAAACGAAGAATGAACAATGTTAGGATAGATGATTTGATTCTCGCCCATAGCGGACAATTTGTGTTTTTTGATCAATCGGTCTTCATAAGTCAAAATCTATGTATGCAAAAACCGATCTCTAATCCTAAAGATTCACTGTGGTCTATTGCCCTTTCAGACAGTGCATTTCACAAGGAAAAAATATTCAAAAATCCGGCTCATATAGGAAAAGAAGAGTTGTTGGTAGAACACCGTAGTAAACCGGAGTCTTTTGATATCGTTAATTATTGGACTGAAAACTACTTAACGGCTATTGATACATACAATAATGAACTGACGCTGAAATATCCTGATACGGATACTGTCTATCTGTATGATGCAAAACAGAAAGATTTTATTCCTCAATATTCTATTTTCACGAAAGAAGAGAAAGGTGATTATGAACTCACGCATTTGTGGATAAAGGATCGAAAGGCTTTTAGTTATTTTACAATAACCAATTATTATCCGACCAAAGATTACATCTATCTGATAGCCAATAAGGGGGAAGATATTTACACGTACTGTTATAATAAAAAAGATGGAACAGTAAGATGCCAAATCCAAGAAAGCAAAATTGTTGAACGCAAGCTACCTTGGTTTTCTCAACCACATCTTTATCTGCCTCGTCCATTCATTTTGAAGGATGATTTGATAGGAGGTAATTTTACTGTCGATCACCGTTCATACGGCAAATATTGGATAGATGTATTAGAACCGAATGACGAAGAATATGAAATGAAAATAGAAGAAGTAAAAACGTTATCGGTGAAAGACAATTTATGGAGAGAGAGGTTTGTTGGTGCTATCGAAAATATGGATGAAGACAGTAATCCCATATTGGTAATTGCAACGCTAAAATAATGAATAAATAGTTTAATGATTATGAGAAACTTTTTCTTATTGATTGGTATCTTATCAATAATAGGATGCAGTTCTAATAAAAAACAAAGTGTACAGAATGAGATTCAGGATTGTATGTCTGTAATAAATCTTTCAGGAGACATTTCAAAGGTCTCTTCTTTGTTCTTGAGTGATGCCGCTGCAAAAGTAGAGGTTATTCCGCTGGAGGTGACAGATGAATCCATGTTGGGAGATATCTCCCATTTGCATGTTACAGATCAGGATATATGGGTACATCAATATAAAGACAGTTATATCTATCGTTTTTCGCGTACCGGAAAGTTTCTGAATAAAGTAGGTAAAATAGGGCAAGGACCGGAAGAATACATAAGAATTCATGATTTCTTTGTAGATGATAATAGCAAAGAACTATATCTGCAAACAACGACTCCCGCCGGTCTCAAGGTTTATGGCTATAATGGACAGTTCAAACGAATTGCTTCTCGAAGATCTTTGGATGATGTGTGTAATACTGTATATATTCAAAGTGTCCTGTATGATAATAAGTTTTTTCTTGCGCAGAACTTGGCTTTCCTTAATAAACCCATGCCTAAAGATTCTATGTGGTCTTTTGCTTTGGTCGACAGTACCTATCAGAAGAAAAAAACATTCAAAAATCCTGCGCATATAGGACGAGAAGAAGAAATTCTGCAGCATAGAGTTGATTTTTCTAAATTTGTCAACTATTGGAAGGAGTCTTTTACCAGCATAGATACATATAATAACCAATTGACACTTAAATTTCCGGATACTGATACGATTTATCAATACAATAGTGCTAATGATGAACTGGTGCCTCAATATGCTATCTTCACTACTGAAGAGAAAGGTGATTACGGGGCTACACATGCTTTTGTGCGGGAAAGAAGTAGTCTTGACTATTTCTGTATACGCCATTATTATCCAACTAAATATTTTATCTATTTGTTAGGTAGTAAAGGGGAAGACATTTATACTTATTGTTACGACCGGCGGGACGGAAGTGTAAGAGTGAAACGGTTGAAATCTGAAATTACGGAGAGGCCATCTCAACATGGAATTTTTCATACTTTGAAAGATGCTGATAATTTTGTCTTGGACAATGACTTATGTGGAGGAGCCTTCAATGTAGATTTTCGTTCGCAAGGCAAGTACTGGATAGACGTGCTTGAGCCGGGTAGTACGGACGATTGGATTAACATTGACGAGGTAAAAGATTCTAAGGTGAAAGACGATGCTCAAAAACAAAGATTTGTCAGTACATTGGAGAATGTGGAGGAAGAAGCTAATCCTATATTGATAATTGCAACACTAAAATAAAGAGAAATGGATAAATCCCTTTTAATAACCACTGGACATCAACATCGATATATATATTCGGACGCTTTACGTTGTTTTCTTTATGTGCCGGAAAAGATGGTAGCATTGATAGAGCGGAAAGATGTGATGGCGACTGATAAAGATGATTATTATGTGCGCAAGTTGCATTTTTTAGAAAAGCACGGTTTCTTTGAAAAAAGAGAGACCGTATTCCAGACCAATTATCCTGAAGAATTGGTGAAACGAAACATTGCAGGCTTACGCCAACTACTGATAGAAGTGACGGATAGATGTAATTTAGAATGCGAGTATTGTGGTTATGGTAAGTTTTACTCTAACTATGATAAACGGGAAAACAATGATCAGTCTTTTGATAATGTGAAACTTCTGATTGATTATTTAGTCCCATTATGGTGTTCTGATTACAATACGTCCCATGGGAATGTGGTAACTATCGGATTTTATGGTGGAGAACCATTGTTGAACATGAAATTGGTGAAAGAAACAATAAACTATGTAGAGAGTTTGAAGTTGTCCAATTTAACTTTTAGTTATAATACAACAACTAATGCTATGTTGCTGAACCGCTATATGGATTACTTGGTAGAAAAAGACTTTCATCTTCTTGTCAGTTTGGACGGTGGAGAACATCAATCTGGTTATCGTGTGGATAAGCATGGAAAGCCATCGTTCTCGCGTGTAATAGAAAATGTAAGGAAGTTGAAAGAAACTTATCCTGATTATTTTGAGAAAAGAGTTAATTTCAACTCTGTTTTGCATAATTTGAATTCAGCGGAGGAGTGCTATTCTTTCATTTACGGATTATTTGGTAAAAGTCCTCGCATTGCGCAGTTGAATATAACTGGTCTTATACCGGAACGGAGTGAAGAGTTTTCAAAAATGTTTAATGATAGGGTGAATAGTTTTGATGCCGCACTCCTACATGAAGATTTGAAAGAAGCTTTTATTATGGAAGACAGTCATTCCGTGAACTATCACTCCATGTTGATGAGGTATATTGGTAATCGGTATGCTAACTATTTGGATTTGTTTGATACTTGTTGGGAAGACCGATATATTCCGACTGGAACATGTCGTCCTTTTGAGCGAAAATTGTTCTAAACTGTTAGAGGAAAGATTCTACCTTGTGAAAGGATTGGGCAGGAACATGTTATTGGTTATTTAAAAGACGGGAAGTTAGATTTTGATTGCGCTGCTGTAGCTGAATATTATAGCTCAATGTATGGGAAAGTTGTAAAGAGCTGTCGCCATTGTTATTTGAAGAGAAGTTGTGGTCAATGCTTATTCCTGTTGAAAGAAAAGGATGGTCAATTGGTGTGCCCTGGCATACAGACTGAAACCAAACTGAAAAAAGAATTTGCGAGATTCTTAACATACGCTGAAAATAACCCTGCTCATTATGAGAAGCTTTTGTCATCCATTGTAGTAGATTAATTGAAGAATTGAATATTATGAAATATTTATTTTATTTAGAACCCTATACTTTTTTGCTGTGTGGAGACTACAGGACAGTGGTTTACAACACCTTAAATGGAGCTTACTTGGTTTGTCCTGAGTACCCAGCTGTGCAGTCTGTCATTGAACAATGGAAGGACGCTATGAATGGATATAGTACATTGTTGAGCGAACAGATGCTGAAGGATGATACTGTGAAGCATCTTGTTGAATCTGTAAGAAATTCTTTTTCCGGTGATTGTGTAGAGTATGGAAACGAACAATCGAAACCGTATCTTTTTCAGCCTACCTTATTTCTGAATACAGATATACGTGTAAAAGAGGAAGAACAAAAAACATCTTTGGGTAATGGTGTTATAGAGAATCTTCATGAAGTGACTCTCTTTTTTTCCTCGTCATGTATGCAGGATTGTGCGGCATGTTCTTCTTATTATCGGCAGATTAATCACTGTACAGTTTGTCATGAAGGTGTGTTGAAGATAGAAGACTATACCCGTCTGTTACGTCAACTTCAAATATGCGGTATCCAGCGAGTGAATTTACTGGCAGGAGGCAATCCTTTTCAAAACAGTTATGTACGTAACTTATCATTGGATTTTGCCAAATCTACTTTCAAAAAGCATCTGTACTTGCAATACAATTTCTTGAATGATGAATACATAGAGTTTGCACAACAAACAAACTCTATATTAGAAGTATCGGTTCACCCGGAAGATTTGGATCGTCGGTTGATTGATAACATGCAGAAATATCACAATGATATAGTACGGTGGAATTTGATCGTATCTGCAGAAGCTGATATGGAACAACTGGATAACTTGAACTTACCGGAGGATGTTTCCGTTCAAGTCCGGCCTTTTTATACCGGAAGCAACTATGCCTTTTTCCATGATTTTGTTTTCTCTGATTTGGAAGATATACTCGCTGTGCCTATTGATAGAAAGACAATATTCAGGCATAAGGTTTTGAATGATAACTTTTTTGGCAAGTTGACAATCCTTCCTTCCGGAGAAGTTTATGCGAATGTAAATTGCCCTGCACTTGGGAATATACAAGAATCTTCCCTGAAGGAGCTTGTATATAAAGAATTGACGGAACGGGATGTCTGGCTTAGAGTGCGGAGTAAAGCAACACCTTGCAAGCAATGTATTAATAAAGATCTGTGTCCTTCCATATCCAATTATGAGTTAGTGATGGATAAGAACAATCTTTGCAAGATACAGCCGGAATAAATAATTTTATAGAAAATATGCGTTTTTCTTTTCCATATTGTCGTCAGTTGGACGCAATGGATTGTGGTCCGGCTTGTTTGAGGATGATAGCCTTGTATTATGGTAAAAGCTATTCTTTGCAGACTTTGCGTGCCCGGGCTTTTATTTCCCGAAGTGGTGTTTCCATGTTGGGTATCAGCGATGCGGCAGAATCCATTGGTTTCAGGACATCAGGAGTGTGCGTTTCTTTTGAACAATTAGTGGAAGATGTTCCTTTGCCTTGTATTTTGCATTGGAATCAGAATCATTTTGTAGTTTGTTACGGTATCAAGAAGAAACGAGGACAGTATTGGTTTAAAATAGCAGATCCGGGAAGTCAGTTGGTTACTTATAATGAACAAGAACTGAAACGGTGTTGGTTGGCTACTAAATCTGAAGGAGAAGAAAAAGGAACTGTTCTTGCTTTAGAAACCACTCCTGATTTTTATAATAGTGAGGGCGAACCGGAACTGAAAGAGAGAAAACTGCGTTTCTTTCTTCGTTATCTGGCTCCTTATAGAAGAGAATTGCTTCAATTAATATTGGGCATGTTAGTGGTGAGCTTTCTTCAACTTTTATTGCCGTTCTTGACGCAGGCATTGGTAGATGTGGGTATCAGTAATGGAAATCTTGGTTTTATTACATTGATTTTGATTGCACAGATTATAATTTCCGTCTCACAACTTTCTGTAGAATTTATCCGTAGTTGGATATTGCTGCATGTAAATACGCGTATTTCCATCTCTCTGATTTCTGATTTTCTGGCAAAGTTGATGAAACTGCCGCTCCACTTCTTTGATACTAAAATGGTGGGAGACATCATACAGCGTATTGGCGACCATGACCGTATAAAGACCTTTCTGACAGGTTCTTCAATAAGTACTCTGTTTTCTTTTGTCAATTTCTTCATTTTTTCCATAGTACTGGCCTATTATAATTTGATGGTCTTGGGTATCTTTCTTTTGGGTAATAGTCTGTATATAGTTTGGATCCTTGCTTTTATGAAGTATCGCCGTGAACTGGATATCCGCCGTTTTGCGCAAGCTGCCGGTGAGCAGAGCAGTTTAATACAGATGGTGACCGCCATGCAAGAGATAAAACTGAATAATTGTGAAACGCAAAAGCGTTGGCAGTGGGAGCGAATTCAGGTGAAACTCTTCAAAATCAGTGTGAAAGGCTTGGCTCTTGGGCAGGTGCAACAGGTTGGTTCGGTGTTCTTTAATCAGACCACCAATATCGTAATATCATTTATTGCAGCAAAAGCGGTTGTAGAGGGACAAATGACGTTGGGTATGATGATGTCTCTTACTTATATCATAGGCCAGCTCAGTGCGCCGGTTGCTTCTTTTATTGGCTTTGCACAGCAATTCCAAGATGCTAAAATCAGTCTGGAGCGTTTGAATGAGGTACATGGAAAGCCGGATGAAGAGCAGAATATTACTTCCAAATTGTCAGTTCTACCTGATAAACGAGATTTAAAGATAGAGAACTTGTGTTTTAGTTACGATGGAGCAAACAGGGATTACGTATTGGATAAAGTGTCTTTGGTAGTTCCCGAACATAAAGTTACAGCCATTGTAGGGGCAAGCGGTAGCGGAAAAACTACATTGATAAAACTGATGCTTGGCTTTTATGTTCCCAATAAAGGAGCGGTGAAAATAGGTGATACCCCATTGGAGAATATAAATCCACATTTGTGGCGGGCGAAAACGGGAGCTGTGATGCAGGATGGTTTTATCTTTTCGGAAACCATAGCGCAGAATATTGCAGTTGGAGAAGAACAGATAGATATTGAACGTCTGCGTCATGCAGTGACGGTTGCTAATATCCGTGATTTCATAGACTCTCTTCCACTGGGGTATAGCACTAAAATCGGTATGGAAGGAAATGGTATCAGTCAAGGGCAGAAGCAACGTTTGCTGATAGCCCGTGCAGTTTATAAGAATCCGGAGTTTCTTTTCTTCGATGAAGCTACCAATGCATTGGATGCGAATAATGAGAAAGAAATTATGGAACATCTGCATGAGTTTTATAAAGGGAAAACGGTGGTGGTAGTGGCACATCGTCTGAGTACGGTGAGGGATGCGGATAAGATAGTGGTACTGGATAAAGGGTGTATTGCGGAAGAAGGAATGCATAAAGAACTGACTGAACGGAAGGGACTGTATTATCAATTGGTAAAGAATCAGTTGGAACTGGGAAGTTAAACAATTTCTATTGATTTTGGAATTAATAGCTTAAGATTTTGGAAGAAGAAAAGAAATACAAAGAAATTGAACTTCGTAGCGGAGAAGTGCAGGAGGTGATGAATCACATTTCGCCTTGGGTGGTGAGATGGGGAATAACGGTACTGTTTGTGATTCTGTTGGCTTTACTGGTAGGATGTTGGGTGTTCAGGTATCCGGATGTTTTGCAGGCCGAGGTTACATTGACTACAGAGGAACCGCCGGCGTTTATACTGGCACGCTCAACGGGCAAGATTGATACGCTATATGTGAGTAATGGCGATACAGTGCAAGCCGGTGAGCGTTTGGGAGTAATAAAGAGTGCTTCCGCCACGGAAGATGTACTTTGGTTGGTTAACCGCATGAAGGAGTGGCGTGCCATTGGTTACGATTTGAAAAAAGGAACGGAATACTTTATTGGTAAACGTATACAATTGGGAGAATTACAGTCCGGATACGCTTCTTTTATAATTTCCCTCTCGGACTATATCCGTTTTGTTGAACAGGATTACTATGCGAAGAAACTGGATGCGGGAGAGAAAAGGTTGGAAGGGCAACGTTCTTATCTTACCTTGGTGGAACGGGAGCGTACACTCACTGAACAGGAGATGGAGTTAGCCCGGAATATGTATGCTCGCGATTCAATTCTTTTTCAAGGTGATGCTATGATTGCGGCTGAATTTGAGGAATCGGGTAGCCGTTACTTACAGAGTCTTCGCACCCGGGAAACTTCGAGTATGAATTTGTTGCAGGCGGAAATGCAATTGGAACAGCAAAAAGAGAATCTGCTGGATATTGGCAAACAGGCTTATGATGAGGAACAGAAACAACGGATTGCGCTGAAGAATTCGGTTGAACAGCTTGAAGCGCAATTGAGTTCCTGGGAGCAGAATTACTTGTTTTGTAGCCCTGTTTGCGGAAAGATAACTTTTATGACGGTTTGGAGCCGTAATCAGAATGTACAGTCGGGAGAGACGGTGTTTGTAGTTCGTCCGTCCGAAGATTCGAAAGTGGTAGGGAAAGCTAAGCTACCCTTGCAAGGCTCGGGAAAAGTATATGCAGGACAGAAAGTACACATCCGGATGAATAACTATCCTGACCAGGAATTCGGTTATGTGAAGGGAAGTGTGGAGAGTATCTCTCCGGCTCCTACGGAGGATGGAATGTATATTGTGGAGATTGCTCTGCCCGAAGGTTTGCGTACTAATTATAACAAGGTGCTTCCCGCTTCGCGTGAACTGAAAGGTACGGCGGATATTATATTGGCAGACAGGAATGTGCTGGAACGTTTGTTGGCGCCAATCAGAAAAATAATGGAATACGAAGATTAAAGAATACCGATATAAGCAATACCTATAATCCCAATCTATTGTGATTATAGCTAAAATCTTATTGCTTGAAATACAAACGGTCTCTAAAATCACGATATACTGTGATTTTAATTGGATTTATCAAATAATACGCTTACATTTGCTCCCAAATCCCAATATGTTGTGATTATGGAGAATGTCGGAAATATCATCAAGGAGCGCCGGAAAGCTCTTTCTATCACCCAAAGAGAGCTTGCCGCTTTAGCCGGAGTGGGGATAAATACACTCACAAAGATAGAAAGGGGCGAAGCCAATCCATCATTGAAAGTAATGATGAATATATTACATACGCTCGGATTGGAGATAGACGTAAAAATTAAGTCCAACAACTTGTAAAAGCATCGATGATGAGGAAAGCGACTATATATTTTAATGGCATATTAGCCGGAGAATTGACTGAAACTTCCGATAGAAAATACCTGTTCAGGTATGATGATGATTATTTCAATGATTCGGCAAAACCTGCTATTAGTTTGACCCTACCGAAAAGTCAGCAAGAATATCATTCCGATTATCTGTTTCCGTTCTTTTTTAATATGTTGTCGGAAGGAAGCAATAGAATGACCCAAGCAAGACTGTTGCACATTGATGAAGAAGACCATTTTGGGATTTTATTAGCCACTGCCCAAAAAGATACAGCAGGGGCAATAACCGTTAAGCCAATTTCCAAATGAAAGAAATAAAGTTTTGTCCTTCCACATTATCCGCCGGATACCATACTTATAGTCCGCCGGCATTGAGAAGAGTTTTTGATAAACAAAAAGTTTCCCATATACTCCCCTATGAATCTATCGAAAAGAATGAAGATGACGCAAAGCTCTTTATGGATAACAAAAAGCGGATTTCCATATCCGGGGTTCAAAGCAAATATTCAATGGTTGTCGAGGATGGAGAGTTACGTCTAACTCCAGAAGGAGAACAGGGGAAGTATATATTGAAGCCCAAACCTGCGGAAATAAGAAATCCACAGGAATGCGCCGCTAACGAAAACCTCACCATGCAAATAGCCGAACAGGTTTTTAAGTTGGAAACAGCTACCAACGGTTTAGCCTTTTTTCAAAGTGGGGAAATCGCATATATAACAAAACGGTTTGACATTGCCCCCGATGGGAGTAAATACAAGGTGGAAGATTTTGCTTCATTGGCAGGAATTACCTCCGATAATGCCGGAGCCAATTTCAAATATAACTATAGTTATGAAGAAGTAGCGGAACTGATAAAGAAGTATCTACCGGCTTGGCGGGTGGAACTGTTGAAATATTATCGTTTAATTTTGTTCAATTTCCTCTTTTCTAACGGAGATGCCCATTTGAAAAACTTTTCGGTGATAGATATAGGGAATAACGACTTTCGTCTCACCCCTGCATACGATTTATTAAATACGAGGATTCATGTGGATGATTCCGACTTTGCTTTGGATAAAGGGCTGTTTAAGATTGACAGACCCGAATATTTCAAAGGGGGAAAAGCTAACGGGGAAACCTTTAGGCAATTTGGTTTGATGATAGATTTGCCGGAAAAAGTAGTTGAAAAGGAATTGGTTACTTTTACAGCCAAGCTACCCTTAATAGATGAACTGATAGATAACTCTTTCCTGTCTGGGAAAGTGAAAAGGCAATATCGGATGCTCTATCAAACAAGGCGGAACAGGCTTGCTGATATGAAATTCTAACCTGCATTATTCATACTACAGGAGTTGTCAGTTTGTCACTTTGTATTTTTAGTTGGCTGNNGGCTGAGAATGCGTTATTTCTGTGGCGCAAAAGTGGTGCAATTTGACAAAACAAAAACTGCAAGCATTTAATAATCAAACGCTTGCAGTTTCGCTTTGTACTCGAAGCGGGACTAATAATATTGCTTTTCGTTATACTCAATTTAATAGTTAATAATCTATTATACAGTGATATACAAATAAATAAAGAGCAATACAAAGGTAATTGAATATAATAGAATAACAAATAATTGCCCGTAAATTTGCCCGTAAATTTATATCTCGCTATATTTGCCATAGATAAAACTTGAAAATTATGGCAACTTACAGATTTGAGTTAAACGACAAGCCCTCGAGGAATGGCAAGTATGCCGTTTTCCTCCGTGTGACTGTAAGCGGAAAAAGGAAAAAGCTAAAAACGAGCATTGAGATAAATAGAAAATCTGATTGGAACCCTACCCCTAAAGGATCTAACTGGGTTAGACCTTCAGAGCCGAACTCCAAAGCGTGGAATGATCAGCTATCTAATATTATTGAAAAGGCTAGAGTCTCCTATGAACAACTTGCCAATAGCGGAACAGTAACTTCTGAAAGAGTAGTGAGCAGGATAAATGCGGAAGCTGAAATGTTCTCTTTTATAGCTTATGCAGAAGAATATTCAAAAAGCATTTATGAATCAGGAGAGTACCGAACATACACAAAGTATATCACACTCCTGAATAAGCTAAGATTCTTTATCAATGGAGTAAGGCCCGAAAGTATCCTTGCTATCCCCCGGAATGGGAAAGACCTGGAAGAATACCTCAAGAAACTAAAAAAGGATCTGCTTTTTAGTGAAATCACTTTATCTTTCCTGAATAGGTTCAAAACCTATCTAAAAAAGATACCGAACACGAAGAATTCCGAATTGACTTTGCACCAGAACACCATCAGTAAACAGTTTGACAATTTCAAAAGCCTCTACAACAAAGGTCGAATAGAGCTAAGAGAAAAAGGGTTATCAATAAAAAACAACCCCTTTGATGACTTTGAGTGCGAAACAATTGATACCAACAAAGAGAAGTTGACCTGGGAGGAGATCGAACTGCTGAAAGCATTGAAGTTGGAAGAGAATAGTTTGATATGGCATTCTCGAAATTGTTTCTTGTTGGCTTTTTATTGCGCTGGCATGCGAGCAGGTGACTTAATCCAATTAAGGGGAACGAATATCATACACGAGAACGGTGATTGGCGTATAAGTTACCGCATGGACAAAACAGCAACTACGAAAGAATTATTGCTACTTCCTGAAGCCTTGGGAGTTATTTCGAAATATGTAGACCTACAAAATCGGACATCTGATTATGTGTTTCCACTATTAGACAACAATGCCAATTTTGCGAAGGCTGCCACTTGGGAGGATAAAGAACGGCTTCCGTACGAGGTCAAGAAACACCTTCTGCAGCAAGTCAATAGCAAAAACAGCCTATTGAATAAGTATCTAAACAAAATGGCAACCATGGCAGGAATCACAAAGAAAGTGAGTATGCACACAGCCCGACATTCGTTTGCCAATATCGCCCGACAGAAGAAAGCCAATGTGTACGATATTAGTAAGGCTCTGGGACATTCAAGCCTAAAGATAACCGAGTCTTATCTTTCAAGGTTTGACACGACAAGCCAGGACGCAACGATGAAGCAGGTTTTTGAAGCGAATAGTACTGATGAAGCTAAGCTAATAAAACAGCTCCAAGGACTTGACTCGGAGACTTTAAGAGATCTCCTCAAAAAAGTAATTAAACAATAATATAGAAACAGATATGACATTTACGAAAAATCAAGAAGTAGAATTTGAGGTTTTATGTAGTAGATACGGATATACATCTATACTCAACGACAAAAAAACATTCATGTTATTCAGTCTTTTTACAAGCAAAGATGACTGGAAGGATTTAGTTATCGGTAACAATCTAAAAATCGCTCTATTCATTAAGTTCCTAAAAAGTTGTGCAGGAAATGGTATACAGCTAATCGGCACGGTGAGTAATCCGGAAAAAGGAGAAGTGAAAGGAACTGTTAAGAAGTTCGTCTTAGATGACGAGCTTCTGCTGGATAACATTTATCTGTTGGCTAACACTTTACTTGAAGCCAACTCAGACGGATTTTATCAATACGAATTCGGCTGGGAGTACAAAGATAAAATTCAATATAAAGAAGGGATTGCCCCGGTCTATGAAATCCAGGAGGATCCTTTCTATACAGAGCCATACACCGATGAAGAATTGAATACAATAACAGCTTACGAATTAAGCAAAGAGAAAAAAAATGTCCTATCCCCAAATGCATTAATCGGAAAGCGGCTCAGTTTCATATACAATGCTTTATCTCAAAAAAACATATTTGGTAATAGCGCAAGAGGTGAAAAGACAAAAGAATACTGTTTTTTCTACGACTACCTTGTTATAATAGGAAAAACGAATAACATAGGAGCTGAGTATTCAGGAAGTGTCGGAAAGGAAAAATACACTAATGTAAAGAACTGGATAAACGCATATCAAAACCATACCGGAAAATAGCAGTATTGATTTGGGTAAATATTTAGGGTAAAAAAGTAGGGTATACCCCCGAAATTTTACCCTATTTTCTTTTTCCACAGAATCCAAAGAAATTCATTCCCTTTGCATCAGAGAATCAATAACAGATAATTATTATTCAAAAATATGATGCAAATGGCAAATGAGAGTAATGCAGCCACTCCGCTGACAATGGCAGTAGTCCCACAGTCATTTCTTGATGGATTGATAGGCGAAGTAAGAGAAGTAAAGAACCTTCTTCGGAAAAAATCAGAAGAAGAAGTAAACAACCAATGGGTGGAGTCTGCTCAAGCAAGAAAAATGCTCGGAGTATCTGCCAAGACATGGCAAACCTATCGAGATGAAAGAAGAATTCCCTTCAGCCAGTTCGGACGAAAAATCTACGTAAAGAGAGCTGACTTGGAAAAGTTCATGGCAGATCATTATATCTCTGCTGACAAATGAGAAAGGAGTTACCCTTATGACTAAGCAAAAGAACAACTCCAAATTTCTTAGGAACGATTACATTGGCAAATGTACTGATCCCTCACGACTTATCCAATCAGTCAGAAAGTTATTTTCATCCGGTGGCAAGTTTACCGCTAAAGAACTCAACTCTTTGGCTGGGACGAATGATGCCCGAAAGATTATCTCTGTTCTTCGCAATAAAGAAGGCTGGAAGATAGAGGACTGCCAGTTGTCCGATGGGCGCAAGCTCTATTGGTTAGCAGGGAAAGGAGGTGAAGAATGAACGATGCAGACTATAAGCTTTATCAGGAAATCATGAATGCTCTTTCATATAGAAGCTTTGTAAAAGTAAATACAGCAGTTGCTAATTATGTCTTTTCATTAAAAGAACCGAACATAAGAGGTAGCCGGAAAGATACTTTTGAAAAATTGCGCCCAATATTAAATAGATGGAGAGATGAGTTTCGGAGACTGAAAAAAGAAATGGAGGAGGAAAATGGATAAGAATAGTATTCTATTGTACGCATCCGACTATGAGGCTATCAAGGATTTATCTTTAGAAGATAAAGGGATGCTATTCGATGCTATTTTTGAATATTCATCAACTGGGAGCGTTAATGAATTACCGCCTATCGTTCTTTTAGCCTTCAAGTTTTTTCGGATACACATAGACGAAAACAATAAAAAGTGGAATGAAATCAAAGCCAAACGGAAAGAGGCTGGAAGTAAAGGAGGGGGAGCAAAAGCTAAGCAAAATGTAGCAAACGTAGCAAATGCTAAAAGTGCTAAGCAAAATGTAGCAAACGTAGCTGTTAATGTAAATGATAATGTAAATGATAATATCTCTCTCTATCGAGAGAGTATGAGAGAGGGAAATTTCAATTCTCAATCAATAAAACAGCAGCTATTATCTGACGAGAGTTGGAAAGAATCTGCTTGTATGCAATCTACATTAGGGGTATCTTTCATGTCGATGTTTCCCGAACAGATAGACAAGTTCATCGCCTATATTGTCTCAATCGGAGAAGAGCAAACGATATCCAACCTGTCTGACGCTAAAAGGAGGTTTACCTATTGGTGGCAAAATCACGGAAGAAAGGAGGTACAAAGTGAAAACAAGCAAGAATATATCATCCCCGATTAAAGGTATGCCTAATGCGCCGGAAGCGGAACAAGCCCTCATAGGAGCACTTCTTGGATTCGGTGGAGGAAAAGTGTTTGATGCTATATCACCGGACGTGAACAAGGAAATGTTCTACGACAGCCGGTATTCCGGAATTTACGAGGCTGTACAGAACCTCATAGCCAAAAATAAACCTTGTGACATCGTTTCGGTAACGTCTGAAATACGTTCTCTGGGAAAGATAGAGGAAATACCTCCTCACTTCATAGCCGACACATCGAGCCACGGATATGATTCATCCCATGCTGTAGAACATGCCCTCATGGTAAAGCAAAAATATCTCCAGCGAAAAGCTATCGAGTTATCGCATATTCTCCAGCAACAGGCTTACGATGACACGGAAGATATCGGCGACGTTCTTTTCAAGGCCGGGAATGGGTTAGAGCAATTACAGCAAGACCTGATCGGGAAAGATGAGGCTCAATCGTTCAAAGATATCGCCGTGTCGGCTATGAAGGGCATAGAAAGGAAAATGGGGTTATTCGCAAGCGGTAAGCAAACCGGAATAACGACAGGATTGCAGGATTTGAATAATCGTACTTCCGGATGGCGTGGCGGGGAATTGGTAGTATTGGCAGCTCGTCCGGCAATGGGAAAAACGGCTATCTCCCTCCACTTCACCAAGTCAGCGGCAAAACAAGGGATACCGGTAGTTGTGTTCTCCCTTGAAATGGATTCTAACAGTCTGTTTGAGCGCCTGATTGCTTCTGAATCCAACGTTCACCCCAATAAGCTAAAGTCCGGTGATATCAACCAGGAAGAACTGCAAGACATTTATCATGCGGCCGGAAACACCCTGTATAATCTACCTATCTCGATAGATGATAATGCCTCCATAAACATGGGATATATTCGCTCTATATGTCGTCTACTGCATAGACAGGGTAAATGTGGAATGGTGATAATTGACTACCTGCAGCTTATTGCAGAGAGTTCAAACGGGCAACGGAACCGTGAGCAAGAAATATCCCGCATGAGTAGAGAGACAAAAATCATCGCTAAAGAACTGAATGTTCCCGTTATATTGCTATCTCAACTAAATCGGGAAGTCGACAAACGCCAGGATAAAAAGCCGATTCTTGCCGATCTCCGTGAAAGTGGGGCCATTGAACAAGACGCAGATATGGTTATTTTCGTTCACAGGCCGGAATATTACGGCATCAGCCTTAAAGACTCGTCAGGACATGAGATTGAGAACTACGGTGAACTAATCATCGCCAAGCATCGAAACGGTGAAGTAGGGATGGTTAAATTCAAGCATAACGGCACATTAACGAAAATATTCGATTATGATATGAGAGGCTATGTAGATGTTGTACCTGATAATAACCCCTTTTAACGCATGGAAACAGAAACTATATACGGTCAAGTGATTGCCAAGGCCAACAGCTACATGGCAGTGCCAGGAAAGAACGGTACCAAACGGATCATCAAAGACGAAAAGATACGGGCTTATGAAAAGTCTTTCATTCAGCAATGCAAAACGTATCGAAATAAGTGCATTTCAAGCCGTTTCCGGCTATTTGTTCGTGTCTGGCATAGTTCGCCTCGTTTCGACTTGGATAATAGCCTAAAAACGCTCTTAGACTGTCTCCAGTCGGTTAACGCAATTACAGATGATAATCTATGCTTTCAGATTGAGGCGGAGAAGCACATAGACAAGTATCACCCCCGAATTGAATTCGCAATACTGGAGGTGAATGAACAGAAAAATATTTTTCAATAATCAAAAATTAAAAATCATGAAGAATAACATTTTAAGTTTATCTGATGGTGTGATAGGTAGTATATTCAGAGAACTATATTCAGAATATGAAAAGAATCTGCGGAACATGTTCAACGATTCCACTACGGAAATATCAATAACACCCCGACAAGTAGTAGAAGTACTACACCGTCGTGGATTGAGTGAATATGCCACTCAGATTTATATCGCTTTCTATGGTTTCTATTTAGGCTTTCAGCATAAATCTTCCAAGGAAGTGTATAGTGAAGTCAACGGATTGATTGCAGCTTACCGGATGGCTGATGAACTTGGAACTGATGTATCAGAGATTAATCCACAGAAGGCATTGGAATATTATCAGAATTGTAATTGTAAGGAGTTTAGCAAATAGGAGGTAGATAATATGGCTAAGCTTGTATTTCGTGTAGCCGCTGACTGGGAAGAGGTTATACGGTTAAGAAATGAAATATCGAAGTTGAAACAAGAGTTAAAGGGGATGGATAGTTCTCAATCTCCCGCTACTTTCAAGACTCTTAGTAACCAGTTAAAGGCGTCCACTCAAAAGATGGATGATCTTGTGTCAAAAGCTGCACAAGCCGGAGCAGTGATGGAAAATGACTTTAGGAAAGGGATATACACCGCTTCGCAGTCAGTAAATGGGTTCACGGAAAAGATTATTGCTCAAAAGGCTGTAGTCAAAGATGTAGAAGCTGACGTAAGAAGGCTCGGAGAGTCCTATCGTGTTTCTTTAAGAAGAAATCCAATGTCTTCCGCTGGGAAGCTTGATGAATGGGTAGCAGCAAAAAAAGCTCTTGACGAAGAAAAGGCTACTTTGTTCGGATTAACCCAACAACAGGCAGAAGCCCGTCTTTCCGTGAAGAAGCTTCGTGATGAATATGCTTTGTTTAAGGATGAAAGTAAGGATAGCAAAGAATCCATCGGGGATATAGCTGGAGAAATGAAAGCTTGGATTGCCGGCATAGCTGGTGGCATAGGCGTAAAGGAGTTCATCAGTCAGATGATAAAGGTACGTGGAGAGTTCCAAGCTGCCGACACCGCTATTCAAACTCTGTTAGGAAGTAAAGAGAAAGCCGATGCACTCATGGAAAAAGTCCGTGAGTATGCAAAGATTTCACCACTGGAATTCTCGGATGTGACACAAGCTACACAGATGATGCTTGGTTTCAATATCGAAGCGGAAAAAGTCCCACGATATCTTTCTGCCATCGGTGATGTGTCTATGGGAGATAGTCAGAAATTCAATTCTCTAACACTTGCTTTTTCTCAAATGTCTTCTGCCGGTAAGTTGGTGGGGCAAGATTTTAACCAGATGATTAACGCCGGGTTCAACCCGTTGCAGGTTATATCGGAGAAGACTGGAAAATCATTTGCTACGCTTAAAGAAGAGATGTCCAAAGGGGCTATTTCCGCTGAAATGGTGCAACAGGCTTTCATTGATGCTACGAACGCAGGAGGTAAGTTTTACCAGATGTCAGAGAATGCATCCAAGACTATAAACGGGCAACTCTCTATGATGCAAGACGCTATGGATGCTGCATTCAATGAGCTGGGTGAGAAGTCAGAAGGAATGATTATGTCCGGGATACAGGTAACAACATCTTTGATTCAAAATTACGAAACGATAGGCAAGGTGTTAGCTGGGTTAATTGTTACTTATGGGGCATATAGAGCGGCTTTAATTTTAAATATTACTTTAACAAGGGGATGGGCGGTTGCGGCTCGTGCTGATGCAGTAGCAAAAGGAATACAAACCATTGCAACAAAAGCGCAAACGGCGGCTCAATTAGCATTAAATGCAGCGATGAAGGCTAATCCTTTTGTTTTGTTAGCGACAGTGGCAATAGGTGCAGCATCTGCAATGTGGGCAATGTATGATAGCACTACGGCTGCTGAAAAAGCTACTAAAAAATTTAATGAAGAACAAGAACGATTTAACAAAACCATTGACGAGCGTAAACAAAAGATTGATGAACTTATCCGCATCATTCAAGATG
Organism: Bacteroides sp. UBA939; assembly: GCF_002293435.1. Lineage (GTDB taxonomy): Bacteria > Bacteroidota > Bacteroidia > Bacteroidales > Bacteroidaceae > Bacteroides. Next base: position 41,078 of record NZ_DBDF01000081.1, read on the forward strand.
AAACGGAAACAGTTTACGCTCAAATTAAAGCGTATAAGGAATTACAGAAGTTGTCTCCTGCATTAACGGAAGCATATTCACAACAAGAATTAGCTACGCTTGCTACTGCTGATTCCCAGAAAATATTGAATAAAGAAACAGAACAGCTTAACTATGAACATACTATAGAACAAATTGCTAAGTATAAAAAATTAGTTGAGAATTTGAGTGGAGTTAATGACTGGAATGATGTTGATTTATTTACGAGGAAAGAACACCCTACAGGATCAATTAATGATGCATTGAAACAAGATATGGATAGCCTGGAAAAATGGCAAAATGCCCTGAATGAATACAATCGTCTAAAAAAAGAAGCAGAAGAGAATGCCAAACCGGTTGAAGTTAAGCTATTAGAGGCTCAGACAGACCTAAATCAGATACAGAAAGAGTTTGATAGAGCCAAGAAAAAGCTTGATGAAGAACATGCTAAATTGAAAGATAATCCATTCTATGTTATCCCCTTCCATATCCAAATAGAAGTCGATAACCTCGATAGTAAACTCAAAAAAGCGAAAGATTTTATTGCTACATTATTAGGAACTAAGTCTGAGTCAAAAGCTGAAACCAAAGATTATGATTATTGGGATAAACAGAAAAAAGAAGCGGATAAAGCTCTGAAAGATATTGATTCTACCCAAAAGAAGTTAATGGATGCCGGCAAGTTCAATGGCATAGATACTAGTGTGGTAGAAAGCTATAAGAAGAACAGCAAGCTGTTAAAAGAGGCAGAAAAGGAGCTGGGTGTTTATGACTCATCATCCAAACAAAAGAACCAAGCAGCCAGTGAAACCAAAAAACTCCGCAAACAACAAGAACAAATAGCAGAAGAACATCTCTCCCTCCGCCGCAAGAACCAGCAGGATGAAATCAACCTAATGGAAGAAGGTTCTGAAAAGAAGCTCGCCCAGATAGAGTTAGACTATCAGAAAGAGATTGACGCCATCAAGAAGCTGGAAGAAGATTGGAGTAAGGCTAATGGTGGAAAGCTAACGGATAAACAATCGGAGACTATATCTAATGCACACAACAATGCGGAATCCGAACGGATGAAAGGCATTGCTGATATTGGCAAAAAGGAAGAGGAGCATTTGAAGGAACTGTTAGAAAAGTACCGTGATTTTGATGCCCAAAGAACAGCAATCGAAGAACAAGGCAATGCTGATATTGCAGCCTTACAATCAAAGCGAACGGATGCCAACGCAAAAGAAATAGATCGGGCCATTGAAGTTGCCAAGAAGAAAATCAAAGAAGGTATTCAGCAGGTGAACGACACACAAGCTACAGAAGAAACAAAAGATAATAGTTTCATAAAAAAACTGTTTGGTGATGTATCTGAAATGGCTTTTGATGATTTGCAAGAACTTATTGTACAGGCAAAACAACTCCGTGAATACCTTTCCGACAATGGAGATTCTAAAGGGATAACCTTTATCTCTCCCGAGCAACTGAAAGCCATTGAGAAAAGCCCGGCGGAACTGGAGAAACTAAAGAAAGCACTTGATGGACTACTGAAAGGTAACAAGTCAAATACATGGGATGATATCATGGAAGGCTTCACCAAGGGCTTTGCAAAATTGAAATCCACCAAAGGGTTCAAGGAAGTTTCCGAAGGCTTGCAAGATATTGGGCAGGCCGCTTCTGATGCTTCATCCATGCTTTCCGGAGTTGCCGGTAGTCTTGCATCTATGTTTGAAGAGATGGGGGATACCGGGGCGGCTGATGCAATGACAGGCGTACAGGATGCTATGAACTCAATCTCTAATATCGGGCAGGGTTTCGCCAAAGGTGGTATTGTTGGAGGTATTGCCGCCGCAGTAGGAGAAGCTGCCAACTTCATAGGCAAGGCTTTTGCTGCCAATGCACGGCATAAAGCTGCTTTGAAAGAGATAATGAATGAAACCATGGCACAACAAAGAGAGTACAACTTGCTTCTCATGCAACAGAATTTAGAGTATGAGAAAGCCACTACAATCTTTGGAACAGATGCATACGGCAAGGCTGCTAACGCCGTAACGGTTATGAAAGATGCCATAGCAGACCTGAATGTAGAATTACAGGGAACGTCCGATCAAAAGAAGAGTCAGTCTAAGGATGCTCTCTTTAGAAAGTTCTTTGGTGTTGTCAATCCACAAGAAGAACTCAAGAAAGCTTATGCCGGACTTGCCGATATTGAGATAAAGACCGGGCACAAGAAAACCGGGCTATTCGGCTGGGGAAAAGGAAAGGATATCTACTCTTCCATTCTTGACGTGTATCCTGAACTAATAGATGCTAACGGAAAGTTTGATAAGAGCCTGGCGGAAACAATCCTCAACACCCGTACAATGTCCGATGAGAGTAAAGCAGCTTTGCAGAACATGATAGACTTGGCACAACAGGCGGAAGACGCATACAATCAACTCAATGACTATCTTACAGACATTTTCGGAGACCTTGGCAATACAATGAGTGATGCACTTGTCGACGCTTTCGAGAACGGAACTGACGCTGCACAAGCCTTTACTGATTCTGTTTCTGATATGCTTGAAACGTTGGCTAAGCAGATGATTTACTCTGTTACCATTGCCCCGTTATTGGAAAAGGCTCAAAAAGATATGATGGATACCATGCAGGATACCGGACTGACGGATGATCAGAAGTTCAGCAAATGGACGGGGATTCTTAACGGTCTCGTAGATGATGCAGTAGAGCAGCAGGGAGTAGCTAACCGCTTGTATGGTGACTTCCAGCAGATGGCCAAGGAGAAAGGCATTGATATATTCCAACCTGATGATTCATCTTCACAGAATGCAACCAAGGGAGGATTTCAGGTTATGTCACAAGATACCGGTAGCGAACTGAACGGTAGATTTGCTGCCTTGCAGATAGCAGGAGAAGAAATAAAGAACCAAGCAGTAAAGCAGGTTGATTTATTATCTTCCATCAATGAAAAGATGTCGACACTTTACACAGCGCCTGATGTAGAGGACACCGGGGCGGTAGTAAGTCCCACATTTTACGTTGATGAATTACGTGAAGTATTTGCTTCAGGGTTCACTCAACGTGATATTTTCTCCGAGCAGATAGTAGAGCAGCTTGTTTCTATGAAAGGGGAATTATCAGGCTTGAAAGGTATTGTTGATGACATGCGTGATCTTCAGGCAAACACAAATTTGAATTGTCAATTCATGGTTGATAACACGACTGTTCTTGCCAAGAATAGCCGTAATATGCTTGCAGATACAAATGAAATTAAACGAAACTCACAAAAATGGTAATATATGAGACTAACAGTTGTAGAACAAGATGGAGTCCGGGTTACCCAGGAACAACCTGATAATGTTGTTATTGAAATGAACGGTACTTCTATCACCTTGACAGAAGAGAATACAGAGTTACTTCGGGTTATGCTTTATGAAGCTTATCGTTCCAAACGATGGAAGTGCAGTCGTGCAGAGAAATCAGCAAGAAACAAGGCTCTTTGGGCGCTCGCTAAAGCACAAGGTAAAAGGAAACCGGATGTCCAGACAGAGGAAGCCTATAAACGGATGAAAGAGCAAGCAGCAGAAGAAATTTCTAATATTGAGATTATTATACCTGATTTTCAGGAGATGGGAATATCTGATTTTCTGAAATAATGAGTATATTTGATGTGTAATTTTAAAAACTTAGCTGAGTCAGAAAAAGAAATCAAACAACCCAGAGGGTACAGGTCAAAAGACCGACCTTTGAACAAGCCAGAAACAACTCATTCGGTCAAATGCTGAAAGGCATGGAAAAAGGAAGGTTGGCTCCTCGTGGAAGTGCGAACCGGTATGCACGTAACATTTCCGGCGATAAGTCCAAAAGCCTTGCTTCAGGATGATAAAAAATGCCCTACCTCGTAATATCCACGGAGTAGGGCGTAATTCTCATTTTACATCTGGATTGAAAAGGTATTCTTCACAACCTGCCTCTTTAATTAAATCAATCCATTTTTGGTCTTTAGTCCAATATTTATCTCCCTTTCTCACATAAGCTAGTATAAACAGATCGTTTAAATCATTTCTCCCCCAGACCGTTTCTCCTGTTTCTAATTTTTTATAGAATAAATCCATGACACAAATCAGTAATTCATAGTTTCTAAGAGGTAGTCTTCTTAAGTTGTATCTGTTGTTTGTCTCCTGTTTGGCAAGATAGTTTAAATAATCAATGATAATATGTAAAGAATATCTTTCCTTATGTTTTTGGTTATTCTTTATCTTAGACTTACAAACAGAAGCAAGTTCATCCATTGACACCTTAATATCCTTTAATCCTTGCTTGGTTGCTAAAATATATTGATAAAATTCATCTTCTTTATCCTTCGCAATTATCGCTCCTCTAGCAATACGTGAGGAAGCCTCCAACAAACTATAAATCTCTCTGATAGTATTAGGTTTGAACTTTCTTTTATTACATGACTTTATCAAATATCTTATAGGTTGCTCATAAATCATATTTTTTTGCGCTTCAAGTATTCTTCTACACGCATTCCGTACTCTCAGAGGGTTATTCTTTAGCACACCAGTATGACAAAGCTCCCACAAAGGGACATATGTGGGAGCCAACTTTTCTTTTAACTCTAAGAATAAAGCCTCATTATCCCCTAGATCGTACCAAATATTGGTATCTACAACTATTCTTGGTACAAAAGACGCTTTACGTTTGTTTTTTCTTCTTCGGCGCAATTCCTTTTTATGGCGTGCCCATTCTTTATGGTTTTCTCTGATTCGTTTCATTTTAAATGTTCCAAAATTTTGTATTCATCATCAATATATAGTTTCTTAAATAAATCACGATAAACACTTGTTTTTTCCACTAAAAAATTGTTATGAGCAATATATTCACTTTTAAACAGGTCAAAAACAGCCTTCCCGCATATTACGGCTTCGACTTGTGCTTGTTGGGTCATAACTTCATAACAAGGAGAATGAGTTTTCTTATGTTTCCAATAAGAATGACACATTGCCTCTACCTGATAGTCTTCTATCCCAATATTGATAGCATCTAAAATGCTATCCAACATATTCATATCGCATCTACACCCTTCTGAGCAAGATACGACATACAAATAATTCCCTTTTCTGATACTATAAATCAAGGCGTCTTTTAATTCCATGAATAAAAACAACGCATCCTTACGGGAAAAAAGAATTCCCTTTGTTGTATCTAAATAGCTTTCTAAATCCTTCTTTTCTTGTTTAGTAAAAGTTTCTTGATAATTACATTCAGGATTAATAATATCTCCTACTGTAAATTCTCTATTATCTACTCTAAATAAATACATATCACATTCATTTTACGTTTATAAGACTATTTCTCCACATTCTATTCCATCCAGTAACCGAACTAAGTCCGATATATATTGATGTTACTTTAGCAACGTTTCGATTACTCAGGTTCATAACCTTCATAGTAATAAGATTGGGTAATGCCCTTGAATATTACTTCCCGGTCATTTATCCGGTCGGTAAGTGCCTGATTCAACAACGTACGCAGTTCTAAATCATTGATAGGGCTTCGCTCCATCGCTTGCAAATACAGGTGCTTGTCTACATTGCGCCAATCAACAACCTTTGCCAGATTCTTCTTTAATATCATATCCAACCAAATGCGCATAGTTCTACCGTTTCCTTCCATAAAAGGATGCGCTATGTTCATTTCGACGTACTTCGCTACTATTTCATCGAATGTTGTTTCGGGCATCTTTTCTATTACTGGCAGCATAACATCAAGATACATACAATTAGCAAATCGGAAATTCCCTTTTGCTATATTCAAAGTACGTATCTTTCCGGCAAAGATATACAGTCCGTCAAACAGATATCGGTGTATATCACATAGTCCCTTTATTGTTCCTACTTCGATACTGTCTATATCTCCCGTCTCAAACAAGGCATGAGCTTTTACAAGGCTTAGTTTATCTATTTCGTTTGTATTCATACTCACTCAGCTTTTAATGTTATTGACTTACCACAATGAGGGCAGGTAAGGGAAACGGTATCGCTCTTTGGTCGCTCGAATAGTTCTGTTACCGGACAGCCTATTGCATCGGCTATTCTCAAAAGAATTTCCGTAGATGGGTTACCGTTTACATGAGTGCTAAGAGTAAAACGGGAAATACCCATTTTTTCAGCTACTTCATTAATTGATGTGCCATGTTCTTTGATGGCTTCTTTAATTCTTAGTTGCTCAATCATACTTCATAGATTTTGTTTCTGCAAAGATACATTAATATTAAAGATGTGGTATTATCGTATCACTAATTAAAGTTAAAAGATATATGATAATTGCACTATTGTTTGTTTATGTGGTATGAAAATACCACCTTTGTAGCATCAAAGTTAAACCAATAGATATTAAGCCTTATGACAAAAGAAGAATTAAACCAGATGTGCAGAGAATACCAACAAGTATTATCAATGAATGAAGAAGAAGTATTCGCTATGTACGAAGAGAGCAAATCAGAGTGTATCGCTTCTTTTGAGGCTGAGATTGACTTTTGGGAAAACCATTTAGGATATAAGTACTAACAATTAATACATAAAGAGTATGAGCACAACTTTTAAGAATCAAATGAGTGAGTTAATGAAACAAGCCTGGATGCTTGTTAAGGTGTATGGCTTTTCTATGGCTGAGGCTATGAAGCAAAGCTGGAAAGCTATGAAACTAAAGGCGGCCTTAAAGAAAGGCATCGTGAAGTTCTTCTATCAGAAGCTAAACGGTGAAATCCGTACTGCGTGGGGTACATTGAAAGAAGGCCTGATTCCTGAAACAAAGGACACAGGGCGAAAAAAGAATGAAAGCCTCATCACTTACTATGATAACGAGAAAGCCTCTTACAGGTCGTTTAAAGTAGCTAATTTAATCGGATAATTAATCCGGCGGGATACGTGAAAGTCTCTTTCATCGTATCCCTGCCACAAAAACAGTAAGATGATGTTAGAGATTAACGAACAGTTGGCGGCAATGATAATAACCGCAACGAACTTATATTCACAAGTAAAAGAGCACATCAAAGCTAAAGGGTATAAGGATGACGAGTTTCCCGGCAACGTATTGGAGGATATGAGTGATAAGGTCTGTAAAATGATAACCGACTTAGGGGATGTTGTCGGACGTGACATTATCAATCAAGCCTTGGATGAAGAAGAAAAGAGAAGTAATAGCCCTTATCCTAAAGGGTATGTATCTGAGGATGCAAGTAAATGCCTTTAGAAGAAATGAAACTTTATATTGTCATGCTGGTAGTGGGTATCATCCTGCTACTGGCTACTAACAGTGAATTTTGTTTGAGTAATATAATCGGGCTGGTAATGGTGTATACTGCCGGCCGTAAACTGAACATGTTTTATGAATAGAGAATTGAAATTAAATGATGATTGCGCTAATAATGTAGAAAGTGTTAAGATAAGCGAGAAAACTAAAGCATTGCTGCTTTACCGTGCCCGTCTTAGTGATATTTATGAGAACGTTGTAAAGGTGGTATATCACCGTTATAGCACAGACATGGATGAAACATTTCCCGGATTTTGGGATGTCTATAACAAATTCGATGTAGAACTGATGAAAGTTATAAGTCACTTTATTGAAGTCACATCTGTAGAAAGTAATTATAAGGAGATTTAAGCCATGCAGACAGTAGAATTAAAGCTGATAGTAGAAACATTATCAAAGTGCGGAAACGATTTCGCAGATCAATACGAAGTATTCAAAGAACATGCAGGGATGAAGCTACAAGATGAGTATGATAAGTTCTTTTGCGGGCTGTCTGACTGTTTTGAAGTGTTAGGCGTTATCATTGGTACTGCCGAAGTAGCGAGTATCAGAAAGAGAGTTTAAACAGTGTGCCCGGTACCAACAATACCGGGCTTATTTCATATATTTACGGACTAATACATAGTAATTATGAATAAAGAAGAAACACTTTACCTGCCTATCAAACAGGTCTATTTTGATGAGATTATTGCCGGCACAAAGAAAGTTGAATACAGAGAAATTAAAGAGGGTATTACTGCAAACCGCTATTTGTTGAAAGATGAAAAGGGTAAATACATACTCAATCCCGAAATTACAGAACCGGATAAAGACTATTTCATTGATGACTACAATAACGGTAACTTCCCATTCATGCCGAGGAGGTACAAGTTTCTGGCATTGGCAGTCGGATATGCAAAAGAACGTGATACTGCCATAGTAGAAGTCGTCGGGTATTCTTTTGAACCTCACTTGATCCGTTGTAACCTATATGCGTTCTGGACGATAGTCTATCATTTGGGCAAAGTTATCGAGGTACATAGAAAGTGACTCTTCTGTTTAAAGCGTTATTAAATCAATTAAATCAGGTGTTCATGTGTGCATGTGCGCCTGCATACGCAAAAGGGAAAATGTAACGTAGCATTCTATACGCATACAACCGCAAAGATACCCGAATTATCCGAGGCCTACACGTGCGTACACACACGTGCGCAAAGAGAACTAAAGAATCTGATTCGTTAAAACACGTGTGCGTGGAATTGAGAAATCAAGCGATAAACAAGCGTAACTGAAACGTCGCTTTCATCTGTAGAAACTCTCCCCAGCAGAAACTGGATAGTGTAAATGTACTATTGAGTGGAAGAATAGCCGAGGCGGCGTTCCGTAGCGTAGCCCCTACCTATTGGAAGGTTTTTCCTCAGTCATAACACGCGTGAAGAATGGGTTAATTTCAATTTTTGCCCGTAATATGCCCGTAATAAAAACATAAAATCCCTGTAAGCTTTTAATTTACAGGGATTTACAAAGGATGCATTGTACTCGAAGCGGGACTTGAACCCGCACAGCCGCAATGGCCAAAGGATTTTAAGTCCTTCGTGTCTACCATTCCACCATTCGAGCATCCTGTAGAGGAGAGCGGAAAACGAGACTCGAANNTACCAACTGAGCTATTTCCGCAGGTTTTTTTGGAGAACGGGTGCAAAGATAAGGAGTTTCTCCGTTACAGCCAAGTTTTTTACAAGGAAAAGTTGAACTTTATCAGTTGCTAACCTGCAAAGTGTTATCGGAAACAACTGTAACCTTGTAAATCCTCAAAGACTCTTTCCCTTTGCCATCATTGCGACTTCCATTAGCACTAAGCCCAAAGGTCGCATGACATTTAGGACATTGGGCAGTACCAAAACCGTCTTCCTGAACTTCTACCGAAACATGGCGACTGGCTTCTACCGGACAAGCGGCATCATAAGCAATATATTCACCACCCGCTGAAAAAACGGATTGACCGATTAATAATCCGGCATAACCAACCGGTAGTCCATTGATATTTTTATCTACTTTCAGAAATTGACCAGGAGTCTTAATCTTATAATAACGTGCCTGAGAAAGATCGCATGAAAAGTAGAAAGATACAGAAGGAATGTTCGATTCATAAGAATCTTCACAACCGGAGACGCAGAGCCAGCCAATCATCCCCATAATAATAGAACATTTCCGCATACTACCACGTATTACTTATCTATCGTCCGAGCAAATTCTTTTCGGCAATTTCCATCCCCTGAAAGTTAAATCCGTCCACAACTTGTTGCATCAGTATGGAGATTTCATCATTGCAGAGATTACCTATACTTCCTTCGTGCGTGTGATGCACTTCTTTGTTATGCGAAAATTGCCCTTTTTCAATATCCAGTCCCACTTTTTTATATGCATCACGGAAAGGCATGCCTTCACGTACCAGACGATTTACTTCTTCTACACTGAAAATAAGCAGGTATTTGTTGTCGTCAAGGATATGCTCATTCACTTTGATTTCATTCATGATATAAGTAGTCATATCCAGACAATCTTTCAGTTCCTGAAAGGCGGGCAGGAAGACTTCCTTAATAATCTGCAAGTCGCGGAAATAGCCGGACGGCAGGTTATTGGCAATCATCATGATTTGCTGTGGCAGAGATTGCAGCTTGTTACATTTAGCACGTGTCAGTTCAAACACATCAGGGTTCTTCTTATGAGGCATGATGCTTGAACCGGTAGTGCAATCGTCCGGTAACTTAACGAAACTGAAGTTTTGACTATTGAACATGCAAGCGTCAAATGCCAGCTTGGATATGGTGCCAGCAATGCTTGCCAGAGCAAAAGCAACGTTACGTTCCATTTTGCCACGTCCCATTTGTGCGTAGACTACATTATAGTTTAAGGAGTCAAAACCCAATAACTCGGTCGTCATCGTACGATTCAACGGAAATGAAGAGCCGTATCCGGCAGCCGATCCTAACGGATTGCGGTTACACATCTTGAATGCCGCCTGCAAGAAAAGCATATCGTCGACGAGGCTTTCGGCATACGCCCCAAACCATAAACCGAAAGAAGAGGGCATAGCTATCTGTAAATGGGTATAGCCCGGTATTAGTACATGTTTATAACGTTCACTTTGGCATACCAACACATGAAACAGTTGCTCTACTGCTTCGGCAATTTCTCTTATCTGCGTACGCGTGAAGAGTTTTAAATCAAGCAATACCTGGTCATTGCGGGAACGGCCGCTATGTATTTTTTTTCCTATATCACCTAATTTGCGGGTCAGCATCAACTCTACTTGAGAGTGTACATCTTCCACTCCTTCTTCTATCGCAAATTCGCCTTTTTCAGCCGTCGCATAGATGTTTTTTAGTTCATTAAGCAGCAAAACCAGTTCTTCTTTCGTCAACAGCCCGATACTTTCAAGCATTGTTATGTGGGCCATAGAACCCAGTACGTCATGCTTTGCCAGATAAAGGTCCATTTCACGGTCACGTCCCACCGTAAAACGCTCTATATCTTTATTCACTTGGACGGATTTCTCCCAAAGTTTCATTTATTTAGTGATTAGTGATTAATGTTAATATGGTATAATTGATAACATATCCGCCATCTTCTCCAGTCCTTCCTGCAAAGGTTTCTGTACCATAGCTTTCATAAAAGGATTTAATTCCATACCGATGGTTAACTTCATCTTACATTCGTTTTCGGTTACCGGTACTAATTGTATCCACAAGTTAAATGGCAACGGTGAAGTGGTGGTAGCGAATTTAATGCTTTTGCAAGGTTCTTTCTCTACAATATTCAACGTTATCTTACCCACCGGGGCAACCTCTACCGTCAGACTCTCCGAATCAAAACTCAAGTTCTTCACTTTATCCTCCGGTAAGCTTTCTTTGAACTTCTCCAGATTATTCAAGTCGGAAAGTTTCTCATAAACGGCTTCCTGAGGGGCAGATATGGTCTTTACGCTACTTTCAAATTTAGTCATATTTTAAATCCTATTTAAAAGACAAAAAGAACTATCCGGACAGAATTATCCGAATGGCCCTTTCATCCTATTTTTATCTACAGAAAAAACAACTATTATTTTCCTGCATCCCAATGTGCAGGATCTTTACGCCACTCGTTCAGAGTCTTTATGTCGTCTTCTTCAATATATCCCGTACGAAGCGCAACATCCAAAACCGCCTCATAGTTTGTTAATGTCACCAAAGGTACTTTTGCGTCCTTGAATGCTTTTTCCGCAACCGGAAATCCATAAGTATAAGCAGCTACCATACCGATAACTTCGCATCCGTCGCGACGAATAGCTTCTACCGCTTTCAGACTGCTTCCGCCTGTGGAAATCAAATCTTCAACAACTACAACTTTCATACCCGGACGAAGTTCGCCTTCAATCAGGTTTTCCAATCCGTGGTCTTTCGGAGTGGCACGTACATACACGAATGGCAGGTTCAGCGCATCGGCAACCAATGCTCCTTGTGGTATCGCTCCTGTAGCTACACCGGCAATAGCATCAACCTGCCCGAAACGTTCTGATATTAAACGGGTGATTTCAATCTTGACAAAATTACGCAAAGAAGGATAGGAGAGGGTTTTACGATTGTCGCAATAAAAAGGAGATTTCCAGCCTGAAGCCCATGTAAACGGGTTTGCCGGTTGTAGTTTAATCGCTTTTATCTTCAGCAATTTCTCTGCGAACAGTTTTTCTAAAGTTCTCATAACTAAATTAGCTATTTTATAGTAAATATGGCACAAAAATACGGAAACAGAATGAGAATAAAAAAAAGAATTACGGAATTTTTCAGTCAAAGAAGTCTTTTTCGTCGGAAAGTTGTACACACTGGCGGATATCTTTCATTTCGAAACCACGGCTCAAGGCGAAACGTATCAATTTAACGTTTAGTTCATATTCGTTTTCCGCATGGATGCTTTTCCGTTTTGTATTTAATAAGCCTGTTAAGATAGAAAGGTATTCTTCATCGTCAATTTCATTTAGAAAGTGTCGACATACATTATAAGGAATTTTCTTGAGTTGAAGCGCTTGGGCAATCTTGACCTTTCCCCATTTGGCAAAACGATACTTATCATTGACAAAAGCACGGCAAAAGCGTTCTTCATCAATATACTTCTCTACTTCAAGATGCGTTAAAATACGGTTGACAGCATCATAAGGCAATCCCCAACGTTGTAGCTTTTCGGATATTTCAGAACGGCAATGTTCTGCCAGAGAACAATATGCCGCAACTCTACTTAAGGCTTCCGCCTCTGTTATATTTGTCATTTTACAGCAATTACAAATCGATTGTTATGTGAAATGTCTTTTTGGAGACGAATATCCCGGTATTTCAATTCATGTAACAGGGATACAATATCTTCTCCAAAAGCACGGTTAATCTCAAAATAAAGTTTTCCGCCGGATACCAACATCTCAGTTCCTAATGCGGCTATACAACGGTAAAAACGCAAAGGGTCTGTATCAGGAACAAATAACGCCAAAGAAGGTTCCCAATCCAATACATTTCTTTCCATATCTTGTCTTTCAGCCTCCTTTATATAAGGAGGATTGCTTACAATTACATCATAATGCTCTGTTGCATCGGGAATATAAGTTAAGACATCACGTTGCTCAAAACGGACGGATGCCTGTAAGGCTACGCTATTAGCAATTGCTACGGAGAGCGCACTGTCGGATACATCCCAGGCGGTTACCTGCGCTTCGGATAATTCTTTTGCCAGAGTAACGGCAATACAACCGCTACCGGTGCCAATGTCCAAAATAGAGGGGGCGGAAGAAAGTTCCCCCAGCATAAGTTCCACCAATTCTTCTGTTTCCGGACGGGGGATAAGTACTTCGGGTGTTACACGAAAAGTTCTTCCCAGGAAATGGGCAGTCCCCATGATATATTGTATTGGCTCAAAATTGCATAAGCGGTCAAGAATGCTCTTTAATTCTTGTTCTTCATTTAATGATAAAGTTATATCTTTGCCCAGATAATAATCCACAGACTGTTGCCCCAATACCTCACAGCAGATGAGCCTGGACAAATTACCGGCTTCCTGCGGAGGGTAGCAACCTTGCAATTGTTGACGGATATAAGAAGCGGAAATATTCATAATGGACTTTTTGGAGTGCAAAAATAAGAATTATCCGAGAATAAGGAAATAGTATGGAAGAAGAAAAATACATGTGGCGCTGTATACAGTTAGCGCAGAACGGACTTTGCAGTGTGGCTCCCAACCCGATGGTTGGAGCGGTCATTGTATGTGATGGCAAAATTATCGGCGAAGGGTATCATGTGCGTTACGGAGAAGCCCATGCTGAAGTTAACGCTATCCGTTCCGTAAAAGATGCATCGCTGCTGAAACGTTCTACGATTTACGTCACTTTGGAACCGTGTTCTCATTATGGAAAGACACCGCCATGTGCTGACCTGATTATTGAAAAACAGATTCCCCGTATTGTGATTGGTTGCCGGGACCCTTTTCCCGAAGTGGCAGGAAGGGGTATACAGAAGCTTAAAGATGTAGGCAGGGACGTTTCAGTTGGAATTCTGGAAGAGGAATGCCGGTGTCTGATCAGACGTTTTGTTACCTTCCACACTTTTCACCGGCCTTATATAACCTTAAAATGGGCAGAATCCGCGGATGGATTCATTGACTTGTGTCGCAACAGTGGAAGCCCTGTCATGCTTTCCACACCACTGACATCTATGTTGGTTCACAAAAAACGGTCGGAACACGCCGCAATTCTTGTAGGTACACACACGGCGGAACTGGATAACCCTTCCCTGACTGTGCGCAACTGGTACGGCGCTTCTCCGGTACGCATCGTGTTAGACCGGAAACAACGCCTGCTTCCTACCCTGCACTTGTTTGACGGAAACGTACCGACCTTTGTTTTTACAGCACAACCTCACGCAGGACTTCCTAATGTGGAATACCTCCGGATAGATTTTCAGCAGGATATATTACCGCAAATAATGCAGATTTTGTATGAGCGTGGCTTGCAATCGCTTTTAGTAGAAGGGGGGAGTACTCTGTTGCAATCATTCATTGATTCCGATTTATGGGATGAAGTGTTTATTGAAAAAAGCCCGGTATTGTTGGCTTCCGGTGTTAAAGCACCTAAAATGAGCGATAAAATTAGTTATGTCGGCGAACGGTCTTTCGGAAGGAGTTTTCTGCATTACAGAGCAACGAAACAGTGTGAATTGCTTCATATTGATGCTTCTTTATCTGAAAAAACGGGTGGATTATCTATAATTTAATATAAAACTTCCCTGTAATGCTGATTATAGAGAAAAATGTTCCTATTTTTGCAACTTGTAAATAAACACTATTTTTAGAAAATGAGAATAAAGTTTTTATCCGTGATCATGGGTATTCTTCTTGTGTCAGTTGCCGTTAGTTCGTGCCTTGACTCAGATAATAATTATGAATACAGCTCTGATGCAACGATACGTTCTTTTGTCCTTGACACAATTTATGGCAAAGATTACAAGTTTACGATTGACCAACTAAGAAACTACATCTATAATGTCGACTCTCTTCCTGTTGGTGCTGATAGTATTATAGACCGCATATTGATTAAGACAATTGAACACTCCGGATTAGCAATAACTTCCGGTTTGAACGATACAATATTCAATATGGCGGATTCTGTAAACCTGAGTGAACCCATCCAACTGAAAGTGCATGCGCTTGATGGCATTACCATTCGTATTTATACAATCCAGGTAAATGTTCACAAGCAGGATCCGGATTCTCTAATCTGGCATGAGATGGAATCATTACCCGTGTCTCCTGTCACCGGAAAGCCAAGATCTGTCATTCTGAACGAAGATTTATATGTCTATACATCTCCGACAACAGCTTACCGTAGCTCTATATCAAATCCGTCGGTACTTCAATGGGATCATGTTACTGTTAACGGACTTCCCGCTGACGCCAAACTAACTTCCCTTATTAACTTCGATAACCAATTATATCTCACTACAGAGAGTGGAAAGGCATTGTATTCTGCCAATGGAACTGACTGGCAGGAAATGGACATGCAGGGAATGCAAATGGTTACATTCGTTGCAGGTATTCCTGAAGACAATGTAACGGGAAGTCCCAAAGCGCTTGCAGGCATTTTTGTCAAAGAGGGTAATAACCATTTCTGCACAAAAAGTATTGAAGGAACGGAATGGGTAAAAGGAGAAGAACCTATTCCTGCCAATTTCCCAATAGAAGATATATATTCCACGGTTTTCACTAATGCAAATGGAATTGAACAGGTTGTAGTAGTGGGTAATACGCCTGAAGCAAGCGATGTAACAGCTCCTTGGTTCACAATGGATGGACTAAGTTGGGTTGACATGAGCGAAGGTGCAGCGATTCCTTGTCCGGGTATGCGTAATCCGTCAATTATGTATTATGGAGACATGTTCTATGTGATGGGAGGTGAGTTTGATACTATCTACTCCTCTATCGTAGGTCTTGCATGGTATAAATCAGAAGGGAAGTTCCGTTATCCAATAGTAAAAGTAGTGGAGAATGGTGAAAATGATACGGAGATTATCAAAGAAGAGAATGTGTTTGAAGGTAAGGGAGACTATTCTCTGACCATTGATAACGAACACTATATTCGGATTGTATGGAACACCGGTGAAGTATGGTGTGCCCGTCTGAATAAGCTGGGATTCGAAAGGCAATAATAAAATAGTCAATTTCCCGTTTCCTTATATAATATAAGGAGTAACAAGAAAACGGTATGACTATTACAAGAAATATAAGGATAGGGTTTTGCTTACTCATGTTCCCGTTCTGCTGCATTACTGCGCAGGAAGAATATACATGGGAAATGGGAGGAGCCATTGGTGGTAGTTTTTATATGGGTGATGCCAATAACAGTAGCCCTTTTAAAGACACCGGAATAGCGGGAGGTTTTGTTGCCCGGTATTTATTGAATCCTCGCATGGCAATAAAAAGCAATTTGGTAGCCGGAGTCATTTCCGGTGATACGAGAAGCTTTAAAAACATGTATCCTAATGAAGAATACGCCGCTTTTAAACGGGTCGTTTTTGATTTAGGAGCACAGTTTGAATATAATTTTTTTGGATATGGTATCGGTAATTCGTACCGGGGTGACCGTCGGTTTACACCTTATGTGTTAGGGGGATTGGGTTTTACATTTGCCCCGAAATGCTCAGCGACGGTCTTCACAGTAAATCTCCCTGTGGGAGTAGGTGTGAAGTATAAAGTAGCCCCGCGTATCAATATAGGATGCGAGTTTACGACGCGGTTCAGCCTCAGTGATCGGTTAGA
The DNA here is from genome assembly GCF_002293435.1 of Bacteroides sp. UBA939. Taxonomy (GTDB): domain Bacteria; phylum Bacteroidota; class Bacteroidia; order Bacteroidales; family Bacteroidaceae; genus Bacteroides. Next base: position 57,704 of record NZ_DBDF01000081.1, read on the forward strand.
CGTCACTCAAAAAAAAGGCTTGCAACTGGAAGATCCGTACCAGATAAAAGGAAAAGGTTGGAAGAACAAAGACAGTTACTCGTTTACAGTCTTTTTTGTTACTTATGACTTGTTTCCAAGATGTAAGGAATGTAACAACTAAAAAGATGCAATATAAAGAACTAATTGATTTGAGCCGGATACCCCAACATGTGGCAATTATCATGGACGGTAATGGTCGGTGGGCAAAACAGCGTGGACATGAACGCAGTTATGGTCACCAGGTCGGTGCTGAAACTGTGCATTTAGTTGCTGAAGAAGCTGCCAGGTTGGGTGTTAAGTATCTGACTCTATATACGTTCTCAACCGAAAACTGGAATCGTCCTACGGATGAAGTGACAGCTTTGATGGGACTCCTTATCGAATCTATCGAAGAAGATATTTTCATGAAGAACAATATAAGTTTCCGGATTATCGGAGATATAGATAAACTGCCTGCGAACGTACAGGAACGCCTGTATAAATGCGTTGAACATACTTCTTATAATACAGGTATGTGCCTGGTTCTTGCACTCAGTTACTCTTCCCGCTGGGAAATTACGGAAACCGTCCGGCAAATAGCTGCTTTGGTGAAGGAAGGTGAGTTGACACCCGAACAAATCGATTGTGATTTAATAGCAAAACACCTGTCTACCAGCTTTATGTCAGATCCGGATCTATTGATACGTACCGGTGGAGAAGTCCGGTTAAGTAATTACCTGCTTTGGCAATGTGCTTATTCGGAACTCTATTTTAGTGAAACCTATTGGCCGGAATTCCGGGAAGAAGAATTCTGCAAAGCTATCTACGACTACCAGAAACGGGAGCGCAGATTTGGCAAAATCAGTGAGCAAATTAATTAAACTCAAACATATTTAATCAAAAACATAAATGCACTATCGTATTTTCTCTATACTCACAGCGCTTTTCTGCCTTTTCGGTTGCGTATTGACAAGTGTGGCTCAAGAAGCTAATGACACGAATGACGCACCAAAACCGGTTATCCTCTATTCGGGATCACCCAAGAAGTATGAAATTGCAGAAATCAAAGTAGAAGGAGTCAAGAACTATGAGGATTATATACTCATTGGTTTATCCGGATTGTCTGTCGGACAAACGATTACAATACCGGGTGATGAAATCACTCAAGCTTGTAGACGTTATTGGCGTCATGGATTGTTCTCCAATGTCCAGATTACTGCGGACAAGATAGAAAAAGACCGAATTTGGTTAACTATCCACCTGACCCAACGCCCGCGCGTATCGGATATCCGTTATTTCGGCGTGAAGAAATCGGAACGCGAAGATTTGGAGAGTAGGGTTGGATTGATAAAGGGCAACCAGATTACCCCGAACCTTATTGACCGCGCCAAAACGTTGATTAAGCGTTATTTCGATGATAAAGGTTTTAAGAATGCGGAAGTTATCATTTCGCAGAAGGATGATGTGTCCAATGAAAACCAAGTGATCGTTGATATCAACATCGACAAGAAAGAGAAAGTAAAAGTGCATCAAATTACAATCGTTGGTAATGAAACTCTCAAGACTAAAAAGTTGAAGCGAATCATGAAGAAGACCAACGAAAAAAATAAGTTGCTCAATATTTTCCGTACTAAGAAGTTTGTAGAAGAAAATTTCGAGGCTGATAAACAATTGATTCTTGACAAGTACAATGAATTGGGCTATCGTGATGCCATGATTGTGGCAGACAGCATTAAGCCCTATGATGACCGCACTGTAGATATCTTTATGCAGATAGAAGAAGGACAGAAATATTATCTTCGTAATGTTACGTGGGTAGGAAATACGCTATATCCTTCCGAACAGCTAAACTTTATGCTCCGCATGAAGAGAGGCGATGTGTACAACCAGAAGTTGCTGGAAGAGCGCACTACCTCGGATGATGACGCTATCGGTAATCTTTATTATAATAATGGTTATCTGTTCTATAGTCTTGATCCGGTTGAGGTAAATATAGTAGGTGATTCTATTGACCTGGAGATGCGTATCTTTGAGGGCCGTCAAGCTACCATTAATAAAATAACTATCAACGGTAATGACCGTTTGTATGAGAATGTAGTACGTCGTGAACTCCGTACCCGTCCGGGTGATTTGTTCAGTCGTGAGGACTTGATGCGTTCTATGCGTGAAATGCAACAGATGGGACATTTTGACCCGGAACAAATCAAACCCGATATACAACCAAGGCCGGAAGATGGTACGGTAGATATTGGTTATGACTTAGTATCCAAGGCTAACGACCAGGTAGAATTCTCTGCAGGTTGGGGACAAACCGGTATCATCGGTAAGTTGAGTCTGAAATTTACGAACTTCTCGCTTGCCAACTTGTTGCATCCGGGTGATAACTATCGCGGTATCTTACCGCAAGGTGACGGTCAGACTTTGACAGTCAGCGGACAAACCAATGCTAAATATTACCAATCCTATAGTATTTCATTCTATGATCCGTGGTTTGGCGGTAAACGTCCGAATGCGTTCTCCCTGTCGGCGTTCTACTCTGTACAGACGGATATTAGTAACAATTACTACAATTCAGCATACATGAACAACTATTATAATAGCTATTATAGTGGTATGTATGGTTATGGAATGTATAATTACGGCAATTACAATAGCTATGAAAACTATTACGACCCCGACAAGTCAATCCAGATGTATGGTGCGGCTGCCATGTTCGGTAAACGTTTGAATTGGCCGGATGACTATTTCCAATTCACAGCCGAGTTGTCATTTCAACGCTATATCCTGAGCGATTGGCGGTACTTCCCCGTGACAGACGGAAATTGCAACAACTTCAGTTTGAATTTGACATTATCACGCAGCTCCATTGATAATCCTATTTATCCCCGTTCGGGTTCCGAGTTCTCGCTGTCGGTACAGCTTACTCCGCCTTACTCTTTGTTTGACGGGACTGATTACAGTAAATACAATACCAATAGGCAGGAAGACATGAACAAGATGCACAAGTGGATTGAATATCACAAGTGGAAATTCAAATCAAAGGTGTATATCCCGTTGATGGATCCGATGTCCGTTTCACGTACGCCTGTATTGATGGGACGCGTAGAATTTGGTTTGTTGGGGCACTATAACCAGTATAAAAAATCTCCGTTCGAGACATTTGACGTAGGTGGTGACGGTATGACCGGTTATTCCAGTTATGCTACCGAAAGTATCGCCCTTCGTGGTTATGAAAACAGTTCGTTAACCCCGTATGGTGAAGAAGGTTACGCTTACACTCGTCTTGGACTTGAATTAAGATATCCGCTGATGTTGGAAACAAGTACCAGTATTTATGCGTTGGGCTTTGTAGAAGCCGGTAACGCATGGCATAATGTAAGTAAATTCAATCCGTTTGAATTGAAACGTTCTGCCGGTATTGGTGTGCGTATCTTCTTGCCGATGATTGGTATGATGGGTATCGACTGGGCTTATGGTTTCGACAAAGTATTTGGTGCTACACAATATGGTGGCAGTCAGTTCCACTTTATTTTGGGACAAGAATTCTAATGTATAACAAAAAAAACGAAGCATTATGAGAAAGTCTGTCTTGTTAATAATCTTGCTGTTTGCCGCAGGCATGACAGCTAATGCACAAAAGTATGCGTTAATAGATATGGAGTATATCCTGAAAAATATCCCTGCTTACGAACGTGCGAACGAACAGTTGAACCAGGCTTCTAAGAAATGGCAAAGTGAAGTCGAGAAAGTTGCCGAAGAAGCCAAAACATTGTACACGAATTATCAATCGGAAGCCGTATTCCTTTCCGAAGAACAAAAAGGGAAGAAAGAGGAAGCGATTGTCACTAAGGAAAAAGAAGCAGCCGAACTGCGTCGCCAGTATTTCGGCCCCGAAGGAGAGTTGTTCAAGAAGCGTGAGAGCTTGATGCAACCCATTCAGGATGAGATTTATAATGCAGTTAAGGAGATATCCGAGCAGAAAGGTTATTCTATGGTGGTCGACCGGGCATCCGCATCAAGTATCATTTTTGCTTCCCCGCAAATTGATATAAGCAATGAAGTGCTCTCAAAGTTAGGATATTCAAATTAATTTCATACATTTGTCCCGCAAATATAGAAGATATGCTTCAGCAATCAAAAAGTACTCTTATTTGTATTACTTCTTTATTTGCGCTATATTTGTACAAATACAATGACTAATTATTAAAATAAACAATAAATGTTATGCTAAAGAAAATCGCACTACTCGTAGTAATGTTCGCTCTTCCTTTGGGAGCGATGGCTCAGAAATTTGCTCACATGAACTCTCAGGAGGTTATTATTGCAATGCCTGAATACACAAAAGCACAAGCCGATCTCGAAGCTATGTCTAAGCAGTATGTAGAAGAGATACAACGTTCTCAGGAAGAGTTTAATAAAAAGTTGCAGGATTTCCAGCAACAGGCCGACTCTCTGCCGAGAAATATTGCAGAAAGACGTCAGAAAGAATTGGAGGACATGGCTCAAAGGCAACAACAGTTCCAGCAGGATGCTTCTCAATCTATGCAGAAAGCACAGCAAGATGCTATGGCTCCTATCTACCAGAAATTGGATGATGCTATCCAGGCAGTGGGCAAAGCAGAAGGTGTAACTTATGTTTTTGATATGGCTCGTACTCCGATACCTTATATTGGATCGGAAAGTGTGGATGTTACTGCTAAGGTAAAAACCCAATTAGGCATCAAGTAGAAAAATATATAATTGTTGTTTTTGGATTGAGAAAGGCGTGGACAGTATTATGCAGTCCATGCCTTTTTTTCTTCCTCTAACTCCTGCAGTATGAATAATGCAGACTAACTAAGGTCTTGGAGTTGCGGTGCCTTTCAACAAGCGATACCTTTAGTTCCGATAGGTAATGCCTTTAGTTCCAACAAGTGATACCTTTGGTTCCAACAAGCGATACATTTAGTTTCAGCAGGTTGAAACTTTTAGTTTCATTGCGATGGAACTAAAGGTTTCATTGCATTGGAACAAACAGTTTCATTGCGATGAAACTAAAATCGCGCCCTGTCCGGTGCAGGATATATGCCTGCTCGGTGCAGGATGATGCAGGATGATGCAGGATGGGAGATAGATGGGAGATGTGTTGCAGATGTGTGGCAGATAAGGTATCTGCAACACATCTGCAACGGGTATCTGCAACGCTCTAATTTGTTTATTATCAGATAGATACTGGCAAAAAGGTGGCAGATGGCAGATAAAAATCGATTTTCAACTTTATGGAGGTGTTTTGAGTTGGAGTTTTGGACTGCAATTCCTAACCTACATTATTCATAGTGTAAGTGCTTCGTAATAATTATTTGTACTATAAATGAGAATTTAGCGGTGACTCTGTGTTCAAACATAAATTCTCATTTATGACAAGACACTTATGAATAATGCAGGCTAACGAAGTGATAACTCCTCTAACTCCTACAGTAGGAATAATGCAGGTTAGTAGTAGTTGGGACACTACTACTAAGTAATTCGAACAGTATTGAGAAAGGGAGATTTGACTCATGCGGTGTAACTTGTGCACCGGAAATTCAGGGTGAGCTGAAAGTTTGTTATTCAACCGGTATAAAATACGGATGATTTCATGTACATTTGCAGAGTGTACGTATAGATTTTATCATGAAACAACAATTACCAACTACTCCCGGCCCTATCGGCGTATTCGATTCAGGATACGGTGGATTGACCATCCTGAGCAAAATACGGAAGGCTTTACCTCAATACGATTATATCTATTTAGGAGATAATGCCCGCACGCCCTACGGTACGCGCTCCTTTGAAATTGTATATGAATTTACCTTGCAGGCGGTAACCAAACTATTCGAAATGGGCTGCCACCTTGTAATCCTCGCCTGTAATACAGCGTCGGCCAAAGCGTTGCGTAGTGTACAAACTAACGATTTGCCGAATATGGACCCCACACGGCGTGTACTGGGCGTTATCCGTCCCACGGTGGAATGCATTGATACGATTACGTCCAGCCGTCATGTAGGGGTACTTGCCACGGCGGGAACCATCAAGTCAGAGTCTTATCCGCTGGAGATACATAAACTTTTCCCGGATATCCGGGTACACGGAGAGGCGTGCCCGCTATGGGTGCCGCTTGTCGAGAACAATGAGGCGGAAGGAGATGGGACGGACTACTTCGTCCGTAAATACATAGACGAACTTCTTGCTAAAGACGAGCTTATAGATACCGTTATACTCGGTTGTACGCATTACCCCTTGCTGCTACCCAAGATACAGAAGTATATGCCGGAGAATATAACTACAGTAGCCCAGGGAGAACTGGTGGCGGATAGCCTGAAGGACTATCTGCACCGCCACCCGGAGATGGACAGGAAGTGTACCAAAGGGGGAAACTGTACTTATTACACTACCGAGGCGGAGGATAAGTTTATCGAGTCGGCTTCTACGTTTCTGAATCAGGAAGTGAGTGTACAGCGAATTGAATTATAATTCGTGCTTAAGGAGTTAGCCTGCATTATTATACTTCAGGAGTTAAAGTAGTTATCACTTCGTTAGTAGTTAAGGAGTTAAAGCCGATACTCCTGATTCGCATATATCACTAAACTTAAGCAACAAAACGAATCTTTTCTCCGAAATACTTGTTATATTTGTAATACAGAAACATACTAATTCATACCATTATGAAAGCAACAGACAATAGTCGTACAGTTGAAGTGTTTAAAGGTTCGCCGTGGGAGGCCGAACTTGTTAAAGGATTACTCGAAAACAGTGGTATAGCAACTATCATTAAAGATGGTCTCATGGGTACCATTGCCCCTTATATAGCGCCGGATGTAACAATCCTTGTCAGTGAAGAACAGTACGAAGGTGTTATGGAGATAATACGTGAGCGCGGTAAAGGGGGCGATGAAGAATAATTCCTCCTTTAAAACCACATACGGTCCTTCCTTTAAAACTACAAAAGAACAATACAACAACAGATGAATCAATCATTTTCGAGAATTGCCGTCAAGGTAGGCAGCAACGTATTGACACGTCGCGACGGCACTCTGGACGTGACGCGTATGTCTGCCCTGGTAGACCAGATAGCCGAACTGCATAAGGCGGGAGTAGAAATCATCCTCATTTCATCCGGGGCTGTAGCGTCCGGACGCAGTGAAGTGCACCCCGCCAAGAAGCTGGACAGTGTAGACCAACGCCAACTTTTCTCTGCCGTGGGGCAGGCAAAACTTATCAACCGGTATTACGAACTGTTCCGGGAGCATGGCATCCCTGTGGGACAGGTGCTGACCATGAAAGAGAACTTCGCCACCCGCCGGCACTACCTCAACCAGAAGAATTGCATGACGGTGATGCTTGAGAATGGTGTTATCCCTATTGTTAATGAGAACGATACTATCTCCGTAAGCGAGCTGATGTTTACGGATAATGACGAATTGTCCGGATTGATTGCTTCTATGATGGATGCGCAGGCGCTGATTATTCTCAGTAATATTGATGGTATATATAATGGTGTGCCGTCTGACCCTGCTTCGGAGGTGATTCGTGAGATAGAACAGGGTAAGGACCTCTCGTCGTACATTCAAACTTCCAAGTCGGACTTCGGGCGCGGTGGTATGCTAACCAAGACTAACATTGCCCGCAAGGTGGCGGATGAGGGTATCACGGTTGTTATTGCTAACGGCAAGCGGGATAATATTCTGGTCGATTTGATACAACATGCGGAAGATACGCTATGCACGCGTTTCGTTCCTTCTGCCGATCCGGTATCCAGTGTTAAGAAGTGGATTGCGCATAGTGAAGGGTTTGCTAAGGGGGAATTGCATATTAATCAGTGCGCCACTGAGGTGTTGAATTCTGATAAGGCGGTCAGTATCCTGCCTATTGGTATCACCGCTATTGAAGGAGAGTTCGAGAAGGATGATATTGTGCGGATTGTCGACTTTAAGGGGAATCCTATAGGGGTAGGAAAGGCTAATTGTGACTCCAGGCAGGCGCTGGAGGCGATGGGCAAGCATGGAAAGAGGGCGGTGGTGCACTATGATTATCTTTATATTGAGTGAGGCTGGAGAGTAATAATAAGAATTTATGCTTGAATGCAGAAGCACAGAGTTCTTTTATTGAACACAGAGGCACGGAGACACAGAGTTTTCTTTTTCTATTAAGAAGAGAACCTTAATAAGAGTACACAGAGAGGGGGCGACTACGTCGCAGAGAAAGAAAACTCTGTATCTCTGTGTCTCCGTGCCTCTGTGTTCAATAAAAGAAAAGAACTCTGTGCTTCCGTGTTCAAGTCTCGTTACTACTTCTTCGCTTCCGGCTGATGGCTCACGATAAACTCCACTATGGGTTGCGGGTCTTCGAGGCCGTGCGGATGGTGACCGCAGCCGGGTTTTATAATCAGTTCCACTGTTCCGCCCAGGGCTTGGTAGCGGTTGCGTACTACAAGCATGTTCTCTTCGATGGGGACGCTGAGGTCGGCGTCGCCGCAGACGCTGATGATGGGGACGCCGGCTTTGGCCAACGGTTCCAGGTTGTCTATCGGGTTGCCGTCGAAGCGGTCGAGGGTTTCTTCGGTCAGTTCCCATTCCTTCAGCAGGGTTTCCCAGGATCTTTTATGGAGTTTCTTCAGGCAGGTGAATACGTCGCAAAGGGGGGCGTCGAGGTAGAGGCAGGCGATGCTGTTGGGGTTGCGGGAAGCCCAGATGAGGGAGTAGAGTCCGCCGCGGCTGAGGCCTTCCATTACGACTTTGGAGGAGAGGTGGTGGTTTTCGACCATTTCTTTGTAGAAACTGTTGCCCAGTTTGATGGAGCGGGGGCTGGCGTAGTCGTTCGTGACGTCGAGGTAGGCTACGTGGAAGCCTCTCTCGAGCAGGGCTTTGTCGGCGTTGGAGAAGGCGTCGAAGAAGGCAGGACGCCATATCCACGGATTGCCCGGGGCGGCTTTGAGGGGGGCGACGACGATGGCGTCACGTCCCTCGAACTTGAAGTCGTAGCGGTCGCCTTCGTGCCACTTGCTTTTGGTGCCGGGGAAGGGGACGTGAACTGAGGCGCCGGAGGGGGCGTGATGAACTGAACTGCCGGAGGAGGCGTGATGAACCGAAGTACCGAGAGAGGCGTGGTGAACCGAAGTGCCAAGAGAGGCGTGGTGAACCGAAGTCTCGGAATCGACGTTAGTTACGCTGACGGTCTTTACTTCTTTGGTCGTTTCCTGTGCAATTGCCGGCAGGGAGAATGCTGCTGATAACAGGAAGAGGTGGATTAGATGAGTCATTTTGAATTATGAATTTTAAATTTTGAATTATGAATTGGCTGCGCGATGCAAGCAATCTTTTAGGCGCGGATTACGCGGATGAACGCGGATTCTTTTTTCTTGGATGATAATTTATCGGGGTGATGATGTTGTTGATATTATTTGTATTACTCATTTTAGGCTATGGGTGCTTGAAAGCTTTCTTTTTCCCGCTCACTTCCTCTGCTCCACCATCCGAATCGTCCCGTCCTCATTGTGATAGAGCCGGTCTACGCAGATGGAGCGCAGCCAGTCGTGGTTGGACAGGGCGCTGTTGTGATAGAAGGCGAACCATTCTCCTTTGTATTGCACGATGGAGCCGTGGTTGGTGTAACTGTCGGTAGGCTCCATGTAGATGCCCATTGACTTCCAGGGGCCGAGCGGACTGTCGCTGATGGCATAACGCATACGGTTGTCACCTTTCACGCCGTCGTTCCAGTTCTCGTCGTGGTTGTCGGAGTAAGAGAGGTAGTACTTGCCGTTGTGCTTGTGTATCCATGCGGCTTCGTGGAAGTCTTCGAGGCCTACCATGTCTTGCATTTCGCCGTCCAGTTCCACCATGTTATCTTTCAGCTTGCCGCCTTTGCAGATACCGCCGCCGCCATTATAGATGTAGGGCTTGCCGTCGTCGTCGACAAATACGCAGGGGTCTATCAGTGGGGACATGCCTTCGATGTAGCCTTGCACGGTGAAGTCGCTGGCGGGGTGCTTGCTGGTGGCTACGCCTATTTTCCAGCTGTTGTTCCATTCCGTGTCGCTGGGATGGGGGAAGTAGTAGTAGTAGGTACCGTCTTTGTAGGCGCAGTCGGGTGCCCACATGAAGCCGCCTTCCTTGCGTCCCCAGGGGACTTGGGAGGAGTTGAGGATTTCGCCGTGGTCGGTCCAGTTCACCATGTCGTCGGTGGAGAAGACGTGGTAGCGGTCCATGAGGTCGCAGCCGCGGGGAGGGGCGATGTCGTGGGAGGCGTATACGTAGAGGCGTCCGTCTGCCCAGACGTGTGCCGAGGGGTCGGCGGTGTACATGTGGGTGATGAATGGGTTGGGCGCCATGCTGTCGATGGTGGCTTGCTCTTCGGTTGAGGAAGTTCTCTTGGGGGATTGGCAGGAGAGGGTGAGGGCTGCCAGGGTGAGAATGAGGTATGAGTATGTTTTCATTGGGGATATGTTTTTTTTGGTGATTAATGTAATTAGTGTGATTAGTGTGATTAGTGATTAATGTAATTAGTGATTAGCGTGATTAGTATTTAGTAATAAGCAGTAGTATCTCTATT
>NZ_DBDF01000159.1:0-12669 GCF_002293435.1 Bacteroides sp. UBA939
CACATGATTTTGCTACTGATCCAAATAAATGGCTAAATTCATCATCTATTTCAAAAATAAAAAACGAGTAAACTCTCACGAGCTTCCCGCTTCAACATTAAGAAAAGCCCTTTTGGCTTTTCTTTTAAATCCATCTAATTATTACCCTAAAATCATTTCTATTTACCCAATTTACCTAATACTAAACTAATCCAATTTTCAACCTATAAAAACTATTACTTATCTTTTATAACTAAATCTTTTTACCTTAACTAATTCCTTTTGAAAATCACAAAACTAATTTATTTAAAAGTCAAAATCATGAGTAGTTTCACAACTACAGTACAAAAGTATGAAGTTTTTCTGAACTTGCAAACAACGAAGCAGGGAAATGCATGTTTTATAACATATTTTTGTGTTTATCCAGCTTTATTTACGATACCCTTACCAACTATAAAAAAACAAACCACTGGAGTGGCTTAACTCGCCAACTCCAATGGTTGTTCCCTTTTAAACACCTTTAAACAAAATGAAATTTATATGGCGGCAATATATTCCAGTGCTTCTTTACATTTTTCGGTTATATATGCCCAGTCTTCAGCAGCTACCTTATCGCTTGGGAAGAGTTTTGAACCCATACCTACACAGAATACGCCCGCTTGCATCCAGGAAGTCAGGTTTTCCCGGGTCGGTTCTACGCCACCGGTCACCATCAGTTTAGACCAAGGCATCGGAGCCAGCAGACCTTTCACTAAATTAGGACCAAGTACGTCACCCGGAAATATCTTGCAAAGTTCACAACCGGCTTCCTGCGCAAAACCAACTTCCGAAACGCTTCCGCATCCCGGAGTATAGGCTACCAAACGACGGTTACAAATCTTAGCTATTTCAGGGTTGAACAACGGACCTACAATGAAATTAGCGCCTAATTGTAAATAAAGGGCAGCCGTTGCAGGATCTACAATAGAGCCTACACCCATAGCCATTTCCGGGCATTCTTTCGCCGCAAATTTCACGATTTCAGCAAATACTTCGTGAGCAAAGTCACCACGGTTGGTAAACTCAAATGCGCGAACGCCCCCCTCATAGCATGCCTTTACAACTTTCTTCGCTACCTCTGCATCTTTATGGTAGAATACAGGCACCATTCCGGTTGAACCTATTTTGTTCAACACAGCTATTTTATCAAATCTTGCCATTTTCTTTTCTCGGTTAATATTTTATCGTTGAACACGTCCGCTTGCATCGCCACCTGCCAACGCTTCTACCTCTTCTATGGATACCAGATTAAAATCACCATTGATAGTATGTTTCAAGGCCGAAGCAGCTACGGCAAATTCAAGAGCTGCACCTTGGTTGGGCTTCGTCAGCAAACCGTGGATAATACCACCGGAAAAAGAATCGCCGCCACCTACACGGTCAATAATCGGATCAATATCATAACGTTTTGACTCATAGAATTCTTCTCCATTATAAATCATCGCTTTCCAGCCGTTGTGAGTAGCCGAGAATGATTCGCGTAAAGTGGAAACAACATATTTGAAGCCAAATTCTTTAGCCATTGCCTTAAAAATACCTTTGTAACCTTCAGCATCGGTCTTACCACCTTCCACATCCGAGTCAGGCTTAAATCCTAAGCAAAGTTCGGCATCTTCTTCATTACCGATACAAACATCTACGTATTGCATCAACGGCTTCATAATGGATTGGGCTTTTTCTTTTGTCCAGAGTTTCTTACGGAAATTGAGGTCAACGGATACTGTAACGCCATGACGTTTCGCTGCTTCACAAGCCAATTTTGTAAGTTCGGCAGCTTTATCAGAGATAGCGGGAGTAATACCTGACCAGTGAAACCAGTCGGCGCCTTCCATAATTGCATCGAAATCAAAATCAGTTGTAGCAGCTTCGGCTATGGCAGAGTGCGCACGGTCATAAATAACCTTGCTGGGACGCATGGACGCACCTGTTTCAAGATAATAAATACCTACGCGATCGCCGCCACGGGCAATAAAATTTGTCTTTACTCCATATTTGCGTAATGCGTTTACAGCCGATTGGCCGATTTCGTGTTTCGGCAATTTAGTCACAAAATAGGCATCATGCCCGTAGTTGGCACAACTGACAGCAACGTTTGCTTCACCGCCACCATATACTACATCAAAAGAGTCGGACTGTACGAAACGGGTATTTCCCGGAGTGGACAGTCTCAACATGATTTCACCTAATGTAACAACTTTCTTTCCCATAATCTTATGCTTTTTAATATACGATAATTTATTCCTTACCAGATTGTTGTTTTATAGCAAGAAAGCACACCTAATCAATTGATACTGTGAAGAATAAGATAAAACAAGGTCTATTCTTCACAACTTTCGTGTGCGGGCACAAAGATACAACAATTTTCGTAATTACAAAAAATGTTATATATTTGTGTCGAAAATATTAAGATTATTATTGTGTACGGACATAAGCTCCGGCATGGTATCATAAAATCGTAAAAACATGAAAGTTCCGGAAAGAATACGAATCAAAGATATAGCCAGATTAGCGGATGTATCGGTAGGAACAGTAGACCGTGTGATACACGGACGCAGCGGAGTATCGGAAGCCAGTCGGAAACGAGTGGAAGAAATACTGAAACAACTGGATTACCAACCTAATATGCATGCCAGTGCATTGGCTTCCAACAAAAAATATGCATTTGCATGCCTATTGCCACAACACGAAGCAGGTGAATATTGGACTGCTGTAGAATCGGGTATTCATGAAGCTCTTGTGGCTTATTCCGACTTTAACATCTCCATACGCCTCTCCTACTACGATCCGTTTGACTATCATTCATTCAGGGATATAGCTCAAAGTATTTTGGAACAGGAACCCGACGGGGTTATGCTTGCCCCTACCGTACCGCAATATACAAGGCCTTTTACAGAAAGTCTAAACAAACTTTCAATACCTTATATATATATAGACTCCAACCTGAGTGACCAGCCGGCACTCTCTTTCTTCGGACAAAATTCGCACAAGAGCGGATATTTTGCCGCAAAGATGATGATGTTACTTGCCGGCAGAGAACGGGAAATTGTTATTTTCCGTAAGATAAACGAAGGAATCGTAGGCTCTAACCAACAGGAACGCCGAGAAATTGGTTTCCGGGAATATATGCAGAAGCACCATCCGGATTGCCATATCTGGGAATTGAATTTACATGCCAAGCGAGATACGGAGGATACTCGAATGCTGGACGAGTTTTTCAGCAAACATACGAATGTAAAAAATGGCATCACCTTCAATTCAAAAGCTTATGTAATCGGTGAATATCTGTTGAAACGGCAGAAAACAGAATTCAACCTCATGGGATACGACCTATTGGAGCGTAATGTAAACTGCCTGAAGCAAGGCAGCATCTTCTTCCTTATTGCCCAGCAACCGGAATTACAAGGTTTTGACGGAATCAAGACATTATGCAATCACCTGATTTTCAAAAAGACAGTTCCAAAAGAAAATTTTATGCCGATTGATTTGCTGACAAAAGAGAATATCGAATTTTATCATAATATTAACGGAGAAACAAAAGCTCACAACAGAAAAGAGCCTGTTTAGAAAACTATAAATAACGCGAATCAGGAGTTAAAGGAGTTATCGCTTCGCTCAGGAGTTAAAGGAATTAAAGCCGATACTCCGTTTATGCGTTAACTCTGCATATCAGTAACAAGCCTATCGGCTTTAACTCCTAAGCCCGCTTGAGGGCTGATAACTCCTGAGCGAAGCGATAACTCCTTAACTCCTGATTCGCATTAATAACAGAAATAAAAAGATAAGGTATGGAAACAAAGTATCTAAAAATCAATCCTATAGATAATGTAGCTGTAGCTATTGTAACGCTTCCGGCAGGAGAAATACTCATAGTAGATGGCATAGAAATTACGTTGAATGAAGAAGTTCCCGCAGGACATAAGTTCGCATTGAAGGATTTTACCGAAGGTGAAAACATTATAAAATACGGTTATCCTATCGGTCACGCACGTATGGCAAAGATGCAAGGTGATTGGATAAATGATAACAATATCGGAACAAATTTATCGGGTTTATTGGAATATACGTATAATCCAACGGATATCACTTTAGACATCCCGCGCAAAGTTCTCACATTCAAGGGGTATCGTCGTAAAAACGGTGATGTAGGTATTCGTAATGAGATCTGGATTATCCCGACTGTAGGTTGTGTAAACGGTATCACTAACCAACTTGCGGAAAGTCTGCGCCGGGAAACCGGAAGTAAGGGTGTAGATGCAATCATGGCTTATCCGCATAACTATGGTTGTTCACAATTGGGTGATGACCACGAAAATACAAAGAAAATCCTGCGCGACATGGTGTTACATCCAAATGCCGGTGCTGTATTGGTAGTGGGATTGGGGTGTGAGAATAATCAACCGGAGGTATTCCGTGAGTTTCTGGGAGAATATGATGAAGACCGTGTGAAATTCATGGTAACGCAGAAAGTAGGCGACGAATATGAAGAAGGTATGGCGTTGCTGCATGAGTTGTATGCTAAGGCAAGCAAAGACGAGCGTACGGACGTGCCTTTGAGCGAGCTGCGCGTAGGGTTGAAATGCGGCGGCTCGGACGGTTTCTCCGGAATTACGGCTAACCCATTACTGGGTATGTTCTCCGATTTCCTTATTGCGCAGGGTGGTACAAGTGTATTGACTGAAGTTCCGGAGATGTTTGGTGCGGAAACCATATTGATGAACCGTTGCCGCAACAAGGAATTGTTTGAGGAAACCGTAAAATTAATCAATGACTTCAAAGAATATTTCCTTTCGCACGGTGAACCGGTAGGTGAAAACCCGTCTCCGGGTAACAAAGCCGGCGGTATATCAACTTTGGAGGATAAGGCGCTGGGATGTACGCAGAAATGCGGTAAAAGTTATGTAGAAGGCGTATTGTCTTACGGCGAACGCCTGAAGGTTAAAGGATTGAACCTGTTATCTGCCCCGGGTAACGATTTGGTAGCATCTACCGCTTTGGCATCTTGTGGCTGTCATATAGTATTGTTTACCACCGGTCGCGGTACACCATTCGGAACGTATGTACCCACCATGAAAATATCTACCAATTCTGCGCTTGCTGAAAACAAACCGGGATGGATTGACTTCAACGCAGGAGTTATTCTGGAAAGTGAGCCGATGGAGAAAACTTGCGAACGGTTTATTGACTATGTAATCAGTGTGGCAAACGGCGAACTCGTGAATAACGAAAAGAAAGGATATAAGGAAATTGCTATCTTCAAGACAGGAGTAACGTTATAATAACGATAAATAATGTCTTCCGCTATGCATACAAACGGACGAAAAGGCGGATGGTGGGATTTAAGCCCATTAGCTGTATTTCTTTGCCTCTACTTAGTGACATCTCTTATCGCGAACGATTTTTATAAGGTACCCATCACGGTAGCATTCCTGTTATCATCATGTTATGCCATTATAATAACGCGCGGACTGAGCTTGGAAAAACGAATATACCAATTCTCCGTGGGAGCCAGCAATAAGAATATCATGCTGATGGTGTGGATATTCATTCTGGCGGGAGCCTTCGCACAGAGTGCCAAGCAAATGGGAGCGATTGACGCTGCGGTAAACCTGACGCTGCATATTCTGCCGGATAACCTGTTACTGGCAGGAATATTTCTGGCGGCTTGTTTCATATCGCTATCCATAGGTACCAGCGTGGGGACAATTGTGGCGCTTACTCCGGTAGCTATCGGACTGGCGGAAAAGACCGGCATTGATCTACCTTATATGGTAGCCGTTGTAGTGGGCGGTTCACTCTTCGGAGATAATCTTTCATTTATATCGGATACGACTATCGCCGCTACCAAAACACAAGATTGTGTGATGAGGGATAAATTCCGGGTAAATTTCAGGATTGTGATTCCGGCAGCGCTGGTGGTATTGTGTATCTATGTTTTCCAGGGATTATCGATAACAGCTCCGGCGCAGGCGCAAGACATTGAATGGATCAAAGTGATCCCCTACCTCATCGTATTGGGTACGGCAATAGCCGGAGTGAATGTACTGCTGGTTCTGCTACTGGGAATTATCAGCACAGGCATCATAGGCATAGCCACAGCATGTATAGACGGTACAACTGCCAGTACAGCTTTCTTTGACTGGTTTGGTTCTATGGGAATGGGTATCACAGGTATGGGAGAATTGATAATCATTACTCTGCTTGCCGGAGGTATGCTCGAAACCATCCGTTACAATGGAGGTATTGACTTCATCATTGCCCGCCTGACACGTCATGTTCGCAGCAAACGAGGTGCGGAACTGAGCATCGCTGCTCTCGTCGGTATCGCCAACCTGTGTACTGCCAACAACACCATCGCCATCATCACTACCGGTTCAATAGCCAAAGATATCGCCATACGCTTCCATCTTGACCGCCGGAAAACCGCCAGCATCTTAGACACGTTCTCATGTGTGGTGCAAGGTATTATTCCTTATGGAGCGCAACTACTGATTGCAGCAGGATTGGCAAGTATCTCTCCCATCAGCATTATCGGTAGTCTATATTATCCGTTCGCTATGGGAATATGCGCATTATTGGCAATCGTGCTAAGATATCCCAGAAAGTATTCGTAGAAAGAACTGTTTTTATGTAAAAACGAAGAAATATAAAAAAATATAGAGAAACATGATGTTTTTTACAAATAGAATGCTTTACTTTGCACCCGAACAATAAAGAAGTTTATTTGATTTGATTATTTCACGTATGTATTTCCTCTGTTATGAGTATTTCCATCTCTGACCTAACATCCAAAAACTTTGTTTATTGAATTATTAATTTATTATTTTATTTTAGATTTATGAATTTGTATGTAGGTAACCTGAATTACAAGGTTAGAGAATCAGATTTGAGAGAGGTTATGGAAGAGTACGGAACAGTAGATTCAGTAAGAATTATCACTGACCGTGAAACAAGAAGATCTAAAGGCTTCGCATTTATTGAAATGCCGGACGCTGCAGAAGCAAGCAAAGCTATCACTGCTTTGAATGGTGCTGAATATGTGGGCCGTCCAATGGTAGTTAAAGAAGCATTGCCGAAAAATTAATTATCTCCAGATAATACGCATTTTTATAGAGAGGATGAATTTCAATAGAGATTCATCCTCTCTTTAATTAAGGAATTCGCTTTTGACTCAAAAAGATAAAACAAACTCTTTGTCAATCGAAATAAAAAGCATACCTTTGCAGCCGCTATTACGAGATAATAGCATTATTCAAATCATTTATTTTAATACATTTATTTAAAATGGCAACAAAAATCAGATTGCAAAGACATGGACATAAAGGCTACGCCTTCTATTCTATTGTAATTGCAGACGTAAAAGCACCACGTGATGGTAAATTTATTGAGAAGATTGGTACGTACAATCCGAATACCAATCCTGCCACAGTAGATTTGAACTTTGACCGTGCATTTAACTGGGTTATGAAAGGCGCACAACCGACTGACACCGTTCGTAACATCCTGTCAAAAGAAGGTATTTACATGAAGAAACATCTTTTGGGCGGTGTAGCCAAAGGTGCATTCGGTGAAGCTGAAGCTGATGCTAAATTTGAAGCATGGAAGAACAACAAACAAACAGGTTTGGCTGCTCTAAAAGCTAAAGAAGTTGAAGCAAAGAAAGCTGAAGCAAAAGCTCGTCTGGAAGCTGAAAAGAAAGTAAACGAAGAAAAAGCTAAAGTATTGGCTGAAAAGAAAGCTGCCGAAGAAGCTGCTAAAGTAGCTGCCGAGGCTCCTGCTGAAGAAGTAACCGAAGCTCCTGCCGAAGAAACTCCCGCAGCAACTGCTGAATAATAGCATAGCGCGATTACAGAAAATGGATTAACAACTAAAAAATCCTCTCGGGTTATAGCCTGAGAGGATTTTTTGTTACTACCCAAGTCGAACCATCAGAAACAGCAGCATATAAGAATCCATCCCATGAGACGAAAAAATCCGTCTCGTGAGACGAGAAAATTTGTCTCATGGGACGGATTTTTTCGTCTCACGGGATGAATTTCCTTGTCCCGTGAGATGAATTCCGATGCTTACAACCTACAGTATGAAGATGTGGGTTAAGAACTATTCCAGCTCCTCCAAAATCTTCTTCACGTCAATCGGTTGCAAACGTCCGTAGACCTTTTCACCGATCATCACTACCGGAGCCAATCCGCAAGCTCCAACGCAACGCAAACAATCGAGCGAGAACTTTCCGTCGGGAGTCGTCTCTCCTACTTCAATGCCCAGTACACGCTTAAATTCTTCAAGCAGTTTCTCCGAACCTCGTACGTAGCAAGCTGTTCCCATACACACAGAGATAGGGTACTTCCCTTTTGCTTTCATTGTAAAGAAAGTGTAGAATGTTACTACACCATATACACGCGATACGGGGATTTCCAACTTTGCAGCAATAATACGCTGCATTTCCTCCGGCAAGTAACCGTAGTCATGTTGCACTTCGTGAAGTATATTAATAAGTTCGCCCGGCTGGTTGCCATGTTTATCACATATAGCACGTACCTGTTTTACCACATCACAGGGCAGTTTGGTATCTGTCATAGTTTTCTCCGTTTAATGGGTTAATCAATTGCCTTGTTAAAATAATGCGTATGCAACAACCGTTCCGCAGTTTCACTCAACGGTTTGCCAAGATATTCCTCATACAAAGTCTTGATGTAGGGATTTTCATGCGATTTACGCAAAGGCTTCTGCGCATCTTCGCGATATAACGCATTGGCGCGCGCATACAATACATCCGAATTGCCATGATGCAACGGTTGCCCGCCACCACCGATACAGCCACCCGGGCACGCCATAATTTCAATCACATGGTATTCATTCCGTCCGTGGCGGATATCTTCCAACAACTGCCGGGCATTACCCAGTCCGTGAGCTATACCTACTTTCAGTTCGAAACCACCCAGATCAATCGTCGCCCGGCGCAGACCTGCCAAGCCACGTACTTGTTCGAAATTCACATTCCCCAAAGTCTTTCCGGTATAAACTTCATAAACCGAGCGCAAAGCAGCTTCCATTACGCCGCCCGTTGTTCCAAAGATAACACCTGCACCCGTTGAAGCTCCCATCGGTTGGTCGAATTCCTTATCCGTAAGTAGCGTGAAACCCACATTGGCACGTCTGATAAGCCGCGCCAACTCACGGGTAGAGATAGAATAATCCACATCCGGACTGCCGTTAGTCTTAAACTCGTCACGGTCGCACTCATATTTCTTAGCCAGACACGGCATAATAGATACCACTACTAACTTCTCACGCGGAATGCCCATCTTCTCCGCCCAGTACGTCTTGGCTATACTGCCGAACATTTGTTGGGGCGAACGGGCCGTTGAAGGAATATCAAGCATATCCGGGAAATGATGCTCAAAGAAGTTCACCCATGCCGGACAGCAAGAAGTCAGGATAGGCAGACGTACCGACTTGTCCCCCTGTAAGTGGCGGTTCAAGCGGTTCAGTATCTCGGCGCCTTCTTCCATGATAGTCAGGTCGGCGGCGAAATCCGTATCAAACACATAGTCGAATCCCAGTTCACGAAGAGCGTAGACCATCTTTCCCGTTACCAGTGTTCCGGCAGGTAATCCGAATTCTTCGCCCAGGGCAGCACGGACAGCCGGCGCAGTCTGTACAATGACTACTTTATCCGGGTTCTCCAAATCCAGCAACAGGCGATTGATATAGTCACGTTCAGTCAGTGCTCCCACCGGACAAACAGCTACACACTGTCCGCAGTAAGTACATTCACTGTCGGTCATCAACTTATCGAAAGCCGGTGCAATGGTAGTATTGAATCCACGGCGGATAGCTCCCAACGCTCCTACAGTCTGCACCTCGTTACACACGCTTTCGCAACGACGGCAGAAGATACACTTATCCATATTACGTACAATGGACGAAGTCACCTCCCGCTTGCGCGGAGAAAGTTCTCCACCATTGTAAGGCATCTTGCGTATATTGAAACGCAATGCCAATGTCTGCAACTCACAGTTACCACATTTCGGACAAGTCAGACAGTCGTTGGGATGATCCGAGAGTATCAGTTCAGCCACCACTTGGCGGGCATTCATTACGCGTAGCGTACTGGTACGCACCACCATTCCTTCCGTACAGCGAGTGGCGCAGGCAGGAGCCAGGTTGCGGCGTCCTTCGATTTCTACCACACAGATGCGGCAAGAAGCCGGATTGTTTTTAATACACGTGCCTTTCAGGTCGATGTGGCAGAGGGTAGGTATATTAATACCTATTTTCCGTGCAGCTTCCAGAATGGTCGAACCTTCGGGCACGGTAATATAATGATGGTCAATTTGCAGAGTTATTTGTTTTCCTTCCATTGCAGTAGATTTTAGCAGACATTGATTGCTTTGAATTTGCAGCGTGCCATACACATGCCACATTTAATGCACGTCTCCGGATTGATTACATGAGGCTTGCGTACATCACCCATAATGGCATCCGCCGGGCAGTTCTTCGCACAGAGATGACAGCCGATGCACAGTTCCGGATTGATTACATAAGTAAGCAATGACTTGCACTGATGTGCCCGGCATACTTTATCTCTTACATGTTCCAGATATTCATCGTAGAAGTTGTTTAGTGTAGACAGTACCGGGTTGGGCGAGGTTTGTCCCAGTCCGCACAGTGCGGTATCTTTTATTACCTTTCCCAAAGTGGAGAGGGTTTCCAGGTCTTTTTCTGTTCCTTTTCCTACAGTTATCTTATTCAATAGTTCCAGCAAGCGTTTATTTCCGATACGGCAAGGCGTACATTTTCCGCAGGATTCTTCTACGGTAAAGTCGAGGTAGAAGCGTGCTACCGAAACCATGCAATCATCTTCGTCCATTACAATCATACCGCCGGATCCCATCATGGAGCCTTCAGCCAGCAGGTTGTCAAAGTCAATCGGAGTATCCAGGTGTTTCTCCGTCAGGCAACCGCCCGAAGGGCCACCTGTTTGTACCGCCTTGAACTTCTTACCGCCCTTGATACCACCGCCAATCTCGTAAATTACTTCGCGCAGTGTTGTACCCATGGGTACTTCTATCAGTCCCACATTGTTTATCTTTCCTGCCAGGGCAAATACCTTTGTTCCTTTCGACCGTTCCGTTCCTATGGAAGCGAACCACTCCGCTCCTTTCGTTAATATAATAGGTATATTTGCAAGCGTTTCCACATTATTCACATTGGTAGGTTTGCCCAGATAACCGGCTTCGGCAGGGAAGGGAGGTTTCAAAGTAGGTTCTCCCCGCTTGCCTTCCATTGAGTGGATCAGGGCAGTCTCTTCACCGCACACAAAGGCTCCGGCGCCGTAGCGGATTTCAATATCAAAACTGAAATCGGTACCGAATATATTGTTACCCAACAATCCATATTCGCGTGCCTGAGTGATAGCTACTTTCAACCGTTGAATAGCCAGCGGATATTCGGCGCGTATATAAACCAAGCCTTTGGGCGAACCGATGGAATAGCCGCAAAGAGCCATTGCTTCGATAATGGAGTGCGGGTCGCCTTCCATAATGGAGCGATCCATGAAAGCTCCGGGGTCGCCCTCGTCAGCGTTACATACCACATATTTTATGTCGGCTTTTTGCTTGTTGGCAAATTCCCATTTCAATCCTGTCGGGAAACCGCCACCTCCACGTCCGCGCAGTCCGGAACGTTTAATGATATCAATCACATCTTCGGGCTGTTTGTACAGCAAGCTGTCGGCCAATGCCATGTATCCGTCCAAGGCGATGTATTCTTCTATATTCTCGGGGTCAATGAAGCCGCAATTACGCAGAGCTATGCGCATTTGCTTCCGGTAAAAGTCCATGTGCTTGGAGTCGCTGACAATCTGTTCCGTCTTTGGGTCAACAAAAAGCAGGCGTTCTATCTTTCTGCCTCCGATGATATGCTCGCGGATTATCTCGTCTACATCTTCGGGGGTAACCTGCACATAGAATGTGTTATCAGGGATTATCTTCACGATAGGCCCCTTCTCACAAAAGCCGAAGCAACCGGTGGTGATGACATCTACCTTATCGGTAATATTGTTTCTCTCGAGTGTTTGCTGAAGTCGTTCAGCTATTACGTGACTGGCGGATGCCTTACAGCCTGTACCGCCACAGATCAGGATTTGCAGATGTTCCGTACCCAATGCTAACCCACAGCATTGTTCGGTAACCTTCTCATTGCTTTGTTCGCGCAAGAGGAGTGTACTCTCTGCTCTTTTCTTAATCGTCTTTAAATCATGAATGGTTAATACTTTCATTTTGTAATAGATTTTGGGAATGGGCGCAAAGATACGAAAAGAGTTAGGATTACAAAAAGAAAGCTGGAATGTTTTTATGGAATCATTCGGTGTATGATATAAAGCCGGGCAGAATGGAAAACAAGGAAATTAGTAACCTTAGGTGTATGATAAAAACATTTCAAATTAGCAATATGTAAGTTTAAGCCAATACTGTTTTACAAAAAGATATCTAAAACATCTTTTTCCTAACACAGCTTTTTGCGAAAGAGGGAGAAATAGAGATTGCAGGTATAAAGTTCTGAATATATATGCGGATATTCTGTATAAATCGGGAGTGATATACAGGTTTTATGCAAAAAGAACCTCTTGCTTAGGGATGAAACACTAAC
>NZ_DBDF01000159.1:12683-16247 GCF_002293435.1 Bacteroides sp. UBA939
ACCTGTAAGTAGATCACTAACTATCTATAAGTAATTGACTAGTTACCTATAAGTAGATGACTTATCCTGCCCGGTTTCTCCCTTATCTCTTACTTTTCAGGGGATATTTTGTTCCAGAATAAATGTAAGTATTTCGATATCACACTATCAGTCTGGCACTTAACTGATTTTCACTTCGATATTTCCAACCGTCCCTGTCATCGGGCGGAAATATCGCATTCTCAGGCGATTAAAAATACAAAGTGTCACTATGACAGAGCAGATTAGTAAGAGTATCACTAATCACCAATCACTAAACACTCCCCCCGTCCCCCTAAAGCCATTATCGCAGATTAACATTACATTTTCCCCACCCTCTACTTGGATTATTGAATTTATTCCTAACTTTGCCGCCGATAACGGTTTCCGAATCACTGCAAGCGTGAAACGGAATTAAAAGGGAACCCTGTGAAAGTCAGGGACTATCCCCGTAGCTGTAAGTTTCATCTCCTAACACTCTGGAAGAACAAGGTGTGGCATTCTTTAGCCACTGGTCATGCAAAGACCGGGAAGGCGCCACAACAGAAACAAGTCAGAAGACCTGCCGCTATTTAGAAGCTGTTTGGAACTTATTCAGTTCCCTTTTTAAGAGACTGAATAAATAACCTGAAAGAAATTCAAAACAGCTTCTTACAATCATTCAGGCTTTCGGGTGAAAGGCAATAGAGTGTATCCCTTAAAAGATTCATTTTATTATTCCGGTCCGTTGTGCTCATGTATGATTGGTATGCTAAACAACAGAAGTTTGTATATTACACCTTATTATATTATAGACATGGTCAATTCGGAAACATTCATAGTCAAAAGAGACGGAAAGAAAGAGACTTTCTCTCTTGATAAAATTAAGAACGCAATCAGCAAAGCATTCTTATCAGTAGGCAGCTTCGCCACACAGGACGTCATTACCAACATACTAAGCCGCGTCAGTATCAGCGATGGAACCAGTGTAGAAGAAATCCAAAACCAGGTAGAAGTCGCCCTCATGGCGGAACACTATTACGGCGTAGCCAAATCCTTCATGATCTATCGCCAGAAACATCTGGAAGACCGCGAAGTACGCGACAAACTGCGCTTCCTCATGGACTACTGCAATGCCCAGAACCCTGCTACCGGCAGCAAATACGACGCCAACGCCAACGTTGAAAACAAGAACATAGCCACCCTGATAGGCGAACTTCCCAAATCAAACTTCATCCGTTTAAACCGCCGGCTACTGACCGACCGCTTGAAGGACATGTACGGCAAAGAATTGTCAGACCGCTACCTGGAATTGCTCAACCACCACTTCATATACAAGAACGATGAAACCAACCTTGCCAACTATTGCGCCAGCATCACCATGTATCCCTGGCTGATAAGCGGCACCATGTCGGTAGGCGGTAACTCCACCGCTCCTACGAACCTTAAATCCTTCTGCGGAGGATTCATCAACATGGTATTCATCGTTTCGAGTATGCTCAGCGGCGCATGCGCCACCCCCGAATTCCTGATGTACATGAACTACTTCATAGAAAAGGAATACGGCGAGGACTATTACCTGCACCCGGAACAGCTTGCCGACTTATCCACCAAGAAGAGAAGCATAGACAAAGTCATCACCGACTGTTTCGAACAAGTAGTATATTCCATCAACCAGCCAACGGGAGCCAGAAACTTCCAGGCAGTATTCTGGAACATAGCTTATTATGACGAATACTATTTCAACAGCCTCTTTGAACACTTCGTTTTCCCCGACGGAAGCAAGCCGAACTGGGAATCGTTGAGTTGGTTGCAGCAACGTTTCATGAGATGGTTCAACAAAGAACGCACCAAGACAGTACTCACTTTCCCGGTAGAAACAATGGCGTTACTGACAAAGGACGGAGATGTACTGGACAAGGAATACGGTGATTTCACAGCAGAAATGTATGCGGAAGGACACTCCTTCTTTACCTATATGAGCGACAACGCAGACTCCTTAAGCAGTTGTTGCCGCCTGCGCAATGAGATACAGGACAATGGTTTTAGCTACACCCTGGGAGCCGGCGGCGTATCTACAGGTTCAAAAAGCGTGCTGACTATAAACCTGAACCGTTGCATCCAGCACGCTGTTAAATCCGGTTTGCTTCACCATTTCTTCCTCGAAGAGGTAGTAGACCTGGTGCATAAAGTGCAACTGGCATACAATGAGAACCTGAAACAGTTGCAGAACAAAGGTATGCTACCACTATTTGATGCCGGTTACATCAATATGGGGCGGCAATATCTCACCATCGGTGTGAACGGATTAGTGGAAGCCGCTCAATTCATGGGAATTGAAATCAATGATAACCCCAAATACGAGGCATTTGTGCAGGAGATTCTGGGAATAGTGGAAAAGTATAACAAGAAATACCGTACGAAAGACGTACTATTCAATTGCGAAATGATTCCGGCAGAGAACGTAGGCGTGAAACATGCCAAGTGGGACAAGGAAGCCGGACTCCAGACTTTCCGCGAGTGCTACAACAGTTACTTCTATATCGTGGAAGACGAATCACTGAATATCATAGACAAGTTCCGCCTGCATGGGCACCGGTACATAGAACACCTGACCGGTGGTTCGGCACTTCACATGAATCTGGAAGAACATTTAAGCAAAGAGCAATACAGGCAATTACTTCGGGTGGCCGCCACAGAGGGCTGCAATTACTTTACTTTCAATATACCTAACACGGTTTGCAACGAATGTAACCACATCGACAAAAGATACTTGCGAGAGTGTCCTAAATGCCATAGTCAAAATGTAGATTACCTAACCCGTGTCATCGGTTACATGAAGCGAATCAGTAATTTCTCTCAAGCCCGGCAAAGGGAGGCTGCCCGAAGATATTATGTTGAAGTACACTGATTACGACATTGTCTTTCAGGAGATACCGGACGAAGTGACTTTGGCAATCAATCTGTCCAATTGCCCGAACAGATGTAAAGGTTGCCACAGTCCTTACCTGCAAAAGGACGTTGGGGAAGTGCTGACGAAAGAAAGTCTTTCCGTACTTCTACGAAAATACGGAAAAGCTGTTACGTGTGTTTGCTTTATGGGTGGCGATGCCGCCCCCAAGGATGTGGAACACTTGGCAAACTTCCTTCAACAACAGCATATCAGCCCTGTAAAAGTAGGCTGGTATTCCGGTAAGCCTGAACTGCCCGCAGGGTTTTCCATCCAAAGCTTTCAATACATCAAACTTGGGCCTTACATAGAGAGCTGCGGTAGTTTGAAATCGGCACAAACCAACCAGCGGCTTTACAAGATTGCAGAAGGGGAAATGAATGATATAACCTATCTGTTCAGAAAAGGAGTTGATGTTCCTTGAGAGTTAATAAGTACGCATGTTTAATTATCTTATAGTATCTGTCAAAGTATAAACTAATCATGAACACTTACTTAAGTGTCTCGTCATAAATAGTTTGTATTATAAATGAGAATTTAGCGAAGCAGTGATTAGTGGTTAGTGATTAGTGGTTAGTGGTTAGTGATAAGTGATTAGTGATTAGCAAGACTATCTC
>NZ_DBDF01000158.1:0-16198 GCF_002293435.1 Bacteroides sp. UBA939
AAAAACTTTTTGAGGAAAATTTAAACAGGCTCTAATAATAAAAATGTTATTCTTGCATCATCATTAAGACAAGAGATCTCAATGAGTAATGACAAAGAGATTTCAGCATTACTGGCATCTAGCCCAACACCACCACCCCCAACTCATTTATCCCTCAAAATATTTCTTTTTCCTCCTATTCTTTCTATCTTTACGGCTGTAACCATAAAGAGACATACATGCCATGAAAAGATACCTGAAGACTGACGAATGGAACATTATCGAAGACAACTTTAATGCCGACAACCTGCGAATGTCCGAAAGCATATTCAGCCTTGGAAACGGGCGATTCGGACAACGGGGAAACTTCGAAGAGCCTTATTCGAGCGACTCATACCGCGGTTCATTCGTAGCAGGTGTCACCTTTCTGGACAGGACACGCGTAGGATGGTGGAAGAACGGATTCCCGGTTTTCTACAGCCGCATACCCAACGCAGCAGACTGGTCGCACATCAGCCTGCGACTCATTGACGAAGAATTAGACCTCGCCCAATGGGACGTAAACACCTTCAACCGACGGCTCGACATGAAAGTCGGCATCGCCTACCGCGACGTAGAAGTAACCTCACCCAAAGGAAACCGGCTGCGCATACACGTGGAGCACATCAACAACATGGCGCATCCCGACCTATGCATAATAAAATACAACGTCACCTCCATCAACTATACCGGAAAAGCATCCCTCGTACCCTCCCTCAACGCCATCGTAACAAACAAGGACGACGAACCGAACGAGAAGATATGGAACATCCTCCGCTCCGGCGCCACCAAAGACTGTGCCTACCTCTGGACACAAACCCGGCGCGAAGACGCACAAGTGTGCTACGCCATGACCTACCAGTTCCTCAAGAACGGCAAAGAAACCGTAGCCAACCCCATACGAATTGAAAAGGAACAACAAGCCGGATTCAGTCTCGGTGCAGGCATGAAACCGGGAGACAACATCACGCTCATCAAATACACCGCCATCACCACCTCGCTCTATTACGAACGACAGAACCTCATAGACCACTCCATCGCCCAAGCCCAGCAGGCGAAAACCACCGGTTGGGACACATTAGTCAGCCACCACCTGCAAGCCTGGGCAGATATATGGAATGAAATGGACGTAACCATCGAAGGCGACCCGGAAGCACAGCAGGGCATCCGCTACAACATCTTCCAGCTATGCCAGACCTACCGCGGAGATGACCCGCGCCTCAACATCGGCCCTAAAGGATTCACCGGCGAGAAGTACGGCGGAAACACCTACTGGAACACAGAACTCTGCTGCGTGCCCTTCTTCCAACTCTCCACGCCAAGGGAGATTGTGAAGAACCTCCTGACGTACCGCTACAACCAACTGCCAAAGGCAATAGAGAATGCCCGCAAACTGGGCTTCAAGGATGGCGCCGCACTCTTCCCGCAGGTAACCAGCAACGGCGAAGAATGCCACAGCGAATGGGAAATCACCTTCGAGGAGATTCACCGCAACAACATCATCGTCTACGCCATTACGCAACACGCCGCAATGACGGGCAGCAAAAACTACATCGCCAAGTACGGACTGGAAGTGATGATTGCCATCTCCCGCTTCTGGAGCCAGCGTGTATCGTTCTCGACGCCGAAGCAGAAGTACGTGATACTGGGCGTCACTGGGCCTGACGAGTACGAAAACAACGTAGACAACAATTGGTACACCAACTACTCGTGCGTGCAATGCCTACGGATGACGTTGAAGTACCTTGAAGCCATTGCCGGAGAATATCCCAACGACTACGCCCGCGTACGCCGCGCCACCAACCTCCGCCAGCAGGAAGAGGCCGAACGTTGGCGTGACATCATCGACCGCATGTACCTGCCTGAGGACAAGGAACTGGGAATCTTCGTACAACACGACGGCTATCTGGACAAGGTACTGGAAAGCACGGACGCCATTCCGCCCGAAGAACGCCCCATCAACCAGCACTGGTCATGGGATCGTATTCTGCGGTCGTGCTACATCAAGCAGAGTGACGTTCTGCTGGGACTGTATCTGTATCATTCGCATTTCGACGAAGAGACCATCCGCCGTAATTTTGAATTCTATGAGGGCATGACGGTGCATGAGTCATCGCTCTCTCCGCACATCCACGCCATCCTTGCCGCCCGCATCGGTAAAGTGGAGAAGGCGTATCAGCTCTTCCTTCATGCCACTCGTCTCGACCTGGACGACTATAACAACGAAACGCATCAGGGACTGCATATCACAAGTATGCCGGGTAGTTGGCTCGCCATTGTACGTGGCTTTGCCGGTATGCAGGTACTGAATAAGATGCTTTCTTTCTCACCCGTCATTCCGGATAACTGGAAAAGTTACTCTTTCAAAGTGAACTACAGGGGGCGCACGCTGCACATACGCGTGGGTAAAGAGATAAGTATTTCGCTCATTGCCGGAGAGGAGCTGAGTATACAGATTTATGAAAATGTGTATAGTTTGAAGGAGGGCAGGGAGTTGAATTATGAATTATGAATTATGAATTATGAATTATGAATGGCTTTCATCGCGCAGCCATTCATAATTCAAAATTCAAAATTCATAATTCAAAATCTTATCCCAAGAACGAAATCAGTACGCCCGCCGCCACCGCCGAACCGATAACGCCGGAGATATTGCTGGACATACAGTAATTCAATACATGGTTCTTCGGATCATACTTTGTCGCAATCTCATTGCATACACGACTTGCCATCGGCACAGCGCTCAACCCCGTTGCACCAATCAGCGGATTAATTTTCTTCTTGCTGAACACATTGAACAGCTTCACAAAGAAAATACCTCCCGAAATAGAAAGTGCAAACGCAAGGAATCCACCTACTACAATACCGATAGTTGTCCAGTTCAGGAATGCTTCGCTCGTCATCGTAGCACCTACACTCAACCCCAGGAAGATGGTTGCCGCATTCATAATGCTATTGGCAGCCGCATCAAACAGACGGCTCGTATCCGAACCGATTTCCTTAATCAGGTTACCGAACATCAACATACCCACCAAAGGCACTGCCGTCGGCACAAAGAGGGCTACAACCGTAGTTACCGCAATCGGGAAAATTATCTTCAGTACACGCAGGTTCTTGATGTCAGTCTTCGAAGGATAGAGTTTCTCCTGTTCCTTCATATTAATCATCAGTTCCTTCTTGGAGCAAAGCAGTTTCACCACCAGCGGAATAATTACCGGCACCAGAGCCATGTACGAGTATGCCGCAATGGCAATAGGACCCAGCAAATGGGGAGCCAGCTTGATAGTCGTAAAGATTGCCGTAGGACCGTCAGCACCACCGATAATGCCCAGTGCACCAGCCTCTTGCGGCGTAAAGCCTATCATAACAGCCGCCAGCAACACAGTGAAGATACCCAACTGTGCCGCCGCACCGAAAATAGAAAGACGCAGGTTGCGGAGCATCGGCCCGAAGTCCGTCAGAGCACCCACACCCATAAAGATAATAGGTGGCAGGAAACCTGTCTTAATCAACATGTAGTAGATGAAGTTCATCAGCCCCAGGTCGTGCGCTATCTCATGCAACGGCATGTCCCAGATATTCTTCGCTATTCCGTTCACCATCACCATTCCGTTCTCATCCGCCTGGATAACACCCATCTCGCCGCCGGGGAAGTTGGCTATGAGTACACCGAAGGCGATAGGCACCAGCAGCAAAGGTTCATAATGCTTCTTGATACCCAGATACAACAGGATGAAAGCAATGGCATACATCACCAGAAACGACGGATTAGCAATGATATTGCTGAACGCCGTCATATCGTAGAGTTTTGCAAATATTTCTTCCATCGCCGCTTATCCTATCTTCATTAATACATCATCTTCTGAAATAGTATCACCCGGAGTGGCGCAAATGGCAGTCACTGTTCCGTCAAAGTCGGCACGAATGGCATTGTAAGTCTTCATGGCTTCGATATAGCAAAGCAAATCGCCTTTCTTCACCTTGTCACCTACCTTCAGCGGAGTTTCCTGCGTATTCTTCGTCAGGAAGAATTTGCCTTCCAGCGGAGCAATCACATCCTGACCTTCGCCTATGGGTGCGTCTACTTTGGCGGTAGCGTCTGCCGGCAAGTCGATGTCGCCGTAAGCCACTGTTACGCGATAAGCCTGTCCGTCCACCTGCACGGTAAGGGTTTTCGGTTTGGCGTCATCCAACGGAGACTTATTGAGTTCTGCTTTCCGTTTTTCCACGTCTGCCAGGAAGTCTTCCTTCGCTTTGCCGCTCTTGTAGGCTTCGTATTGTGCCGGGTGCATGGCATATTCGAAGAGTTCTTCATCGTCCTGACCCAGTTCCCACTTATTCTCTTTCATCATCTTGCGATACTTGTCGAGCGAATCGGGATAGTTATCCTGCGGATTTCCGGTAAAGAACTTACGGCCTTCGCGTTCTGCTTTCTCTATGATTTCGGGAGCTAACGTACCCGGCAACTTACCGGCTTTACCCAGCAACATATCCCAGATATCGTCGGCAATCATACCCCAGCGTTCCTTACCTTTCTCCATAGCAATCACATTCATCATTGCCAGGTTCTTGACGTACTGGCTGAAAGGAGTCACCAACGGAGGATAACCTACGCGCGGCCATACATAAGCTACTTCGTTGAACAGCTTGATAAGCAACTGATCCTGCGTCATGAACGGCAGGTTGCGTTTTGCCTTATACTTATTAATAGACTCCAGGTTAGTTTCCAGGTCTGCCATCAAACTACCCATCATACCGCCCGGCAATCCGGGGCCAATCAGCAGGGAGTTCATCAAACGGTTCTTCGGGCTGATGTACAAACCAAGGAAGTCGTCCATAAATTCCTGAACAAGCGCACGCACTTTCATGTATGCTTCCATGTTGACTTCAGGTACCTGGAAACCGGCATCCTTCAACATGGCCTGCACACTGAGCAAGTCGGCATGTCCTGTACCCCATGACAAGGGTTCCATACCTACATCGATGTAATCGCAACCCGCCTCGCATACTTCGAGGATGCTTGCCATATTGAAACCGGGGCCTGCATGGCTATGATACTGGATAGGAATTTCAGGATGGGCAGCTTTGATATTAGCTACAATCTTGCCCAGCGATACCGGACGTCCGATACCTGCCATATCCTTGATACAGATTTCGTCGGCACCCAGTTTAATAAGTTCCAGCGCCATGTCAGTGTAATATTCCACCGTATGGATAGGGGAATGTGTGATACAGAGCGAACATTGCGAAATCATTCCCGCATCTTTGGCATAAGTGATGGAAGGAGCAATATTGGAAACGTCATTCAATCCGCAGAACGTACGCGTGATGTCTGTTCCCTGTGCTTTCTTTACCTTATAAAATAGCTTGCGGACATCTGCCGGTACGGGACTCATGCGTAGACCATTCAATGCACGGTCCAGCATGTGTGTTTGTATACCTGCTTCATGGAATGGTTTCGTCCATGCGCGCACAGCCTTATTAGGATTCTCACCAAACAATAAATTTACCTGTTCAAAACCGCCGCCATTGGTTTCTACGCGGGCGAAACAGCCCATTTCAACAATAGCGGGAGCAACTTTTACCAACTGGTCTACACGGGGTACATATTTTCCGGCACTTTGCCACATATCCCTGAACACCAGACTAAACTTAATCTCTTTTTTCATACTAATTAAATACGTGTGTGTTTTTTAATTAAAATTCATCATTTACCTGTTATCTACTTAATTATAATCAGATTTTCTCAACTTTAGCCACTTTACCCTTGCCCTGCGTCACCACTGTTACAGCAGCGCCGATAGCAGCTAAAACATTTCCGGGAATAGCGGCAACACCTTGAGCCACTTTCTTATCCCTCGCCACATCTTCGGGTGCATATTTATTCACCAGCAGGATAAGTCCTTTACCTAAGTAGATTACAATCAGCAGGATAGCGAACACCGTCGTCATTCCCACTACCATCAGCAGAAGCGCTGTACTGAGATTTTCCA
This sequence comes from Bacteroides sp. UBA939, assembly GCF_002293435.1. Taxonomy (GTDB): domain Bacteria; phylum Bacteroidota; class Bacteroidia; order Bacteroidales; family Bacteroidaceae; genus Bacteroides. The sequence goes on from NZ_DBDF01000158.1 coordinate 6,012, forward strand.
TATTACAAATTATTATATATTCGGTCTGTTTTTCAAAAAAACGCACGAAAATAGCAATTATTTCTTAGAGAATTGCGAAATAAAGTAATAAAAGATACTAAAATAAAAGTTTCGATGCTATCGGATGGTAGCACGGGAAGTAATTAATCACAAACCAGATACCGAAAACCGGAGTTGTTCCGATCATCTCTCATGTTATATAACCAGGCTTTTTTCATCAAACAAAAATTCATATATGCTCATGAATACAGCACCATTATTGTCCTGGTACTTCTCTATGGACTCTTCAGTAATCCACAAAAGACATTTAGATACAGACTATAAAGGAATACGCTTGATACCGGGGATGTTAGCGGATAGAATCGGGTGATACATTTAGTTTCAGCAGGAAATACATTTAGTTTCATCGTATTGAAACTCTTTGTTCCTACATATAATACATTTAGTTTCATCGTATTGAAACCATTTGTTCCTATGTAAAATACATTTAGTTTCAATAGGATGAAACTTTTTGTTTCGGCAGGAGAAACATTTAGTTTCAACATGGAATGAAACTCTTCGTCAACTTATCCGGTGCAGGAAATGTAGCTGTTGCAGATGTGTGGCAGATAAGGTATCTGCCACACATCTGCAACGGGTATCTGCAACGCTCCAATTTGTTTATTATCAGATAGATACGAGCAAAAAGGTGGCAGATGGCAGATAAAAATCGATTTTCAACTTTATGGAGGTGTTGCGAGCGAAGGGAAGAAGGACTGCTCCACTAAACAGTTAAAGAACTTTTTATTATCGTACAAAAGTACTACTTTTGCGTGCTAATCATTGTATTTATGCATCAGGAAATGATAGAAGAGATTAAAAAAGCCTGTCAAGTGATGAACGAAGGCGGAGTTATCCTGTATCCCACCGACACCATTTGGGGTATAGGTTGTGACGCTACCAACGAAGAAGCGGTGCGGCGCGTGTATCAGATAAAGCAACGTTCGGACAGTAAGGCAATGCTGGTACTGGTAGATTCTTCCGTGAAAGTGGACTTCTATGTGCAGGATGTACCGGATGTGGCTTGGGATTTGATTGAACTGGCGGACAAACCGATCACCATTATCTATTCCGGCGCCCGCAACCTGGCGCCTAACCTGCTTGCCGAAGACGGCAGTGTGGGTATCCGGGTAACGAACGAGGAATTTTCAAAACGTCTCTGCCGGCAATTCCGCAAAGCCATCGTATCCACTTCCGCTAATGTAAGCGGGCAACCTTCGCCGGGAAACTTCAGCGAAATAAGCGAAGAACTTAAATCTATGGTGGACTACGTGGTGAAATACCGTCAGGCAGAAATGGAACGCCCCAAACCCTCCGGCATTATAAAGCTGGGCAAGGGTGGAGTTATTAAAATCATTCGCGAATAAGATAAAGCATCTGGTATATGGAAAAAGGGAAGAAAAGTCTGTTTCAGCGCTTTCTCTTATGGCGCGAGAAGAATATCAAGGAAAAGCATTTTATCCTGATACTCAGCTTTCTTGTCGGTATCTTTACGGCTATTGCAGCTTTGATGTTGAAGATGTTGATTCATTGGATACAGAATTTCCTGACGGACAATTTCAATACGACGGAAGCCAACTACCTTTATCTGGTTTATCCGGTGGTGGGTATCTTTCTGGCAGGATTATTTGTGCGCTATATAGTGAAGGACGACATCAGCCACGGAGTCACAAAAATCCTTTATTCCATTTCCCGGAGACAGGGGCGCATCAAAAGGCATAATACGTGGTCGTCCATGATTGCCAGCTCCATAACAATCGGATTCGGCGGTTCGGTCGGAGCAGAGGCGCCCATCGTGCTGACGGGTTCGGCCATCGGCTCTAACCTGGGAAGCATCTTCAAAATGGAACATCGCACGTTGATGCTTCTGGTAGGATGTGGCGCCGCAGGCGCCGTTGCCGGTATCTTCAAGGCTCCCATTGCCGGACTGGTATTTACGCTGGAAGTACTGATGATAGACCTTACCATGTCTTCCTTGCTCCCGTTACTGATTTCAGCGGTCACGGCCGCCACCGTTTCATATATCACTACCGGCACGGAAGCAATGTTTAAGTTCAACCTCGACCAGGCGTTCGAGATGGAGCGCATTCCTTATGTTATCATGTTGGGCATTATCTGCGGGTTGATTTCACTTTACTTCACCCGTGCCATGAGTTCTGTAGAAGGCGCATTCGGCAAACTGAAAAACCCTTATCAGAAGTTGGTTCTGGGTGGCATAATGCTGAGCATACTGATTTTCCTTTTCCCGCCGCTATACGGCGAAGGTTACGATACCATTAATCTACTGCTGAACGGTACCTCCAATGCCGATTGGGATACGGTGATGAACAATTCATTCTTCTATGGGAATGGTAGTTTGCTGCTGGTTTATCTCATTTTGATTATCCTGTTTAAGGTATTCGCATCCTGTGCAACGAATGGCGGTGGCGGTTGCGGTGGTATCTTTGCACCCTCTTTGTTTCTGGGATGTATCGCAGGTTTCGTCTTTTCCTTTTTCAGCAACAAGTTCGATTTCTCCTATTATCTGCCCGAAAAGAACTTTGCCCTGATGGGTATGGCAGGCGTGATGAGCGGTGTGATGCATGCCCCGTTGACGGGAGTTTTTCTGATAGCCGAGTTGACGGGAGGATACGACCTGTTCTTGCCGTTGATGATTGTATCTGTCAGTTCTTACCTGACGATTATTGTTTTTGAGCCTCATAGCATCTACTCCATGCGTTTGGCAAAAAAAGGCGAACTGCTGACACATCACAAAGACAAGGCAGTGTTGACGCTGATGAAAATGGAAAATGTGGTGGAGAAAGATTTCGTAGTTGTTCATCCCGAAATGGATTTGGGTGAACTGGTAAAGGTAATATCCGCTTCCAGCCGCAACATATTCCCAGTAACGGACAACACCGGGATATTGATTGGTATCGTGACTTTGGATGATATCCGCAACATCATGTTCCGGCAGGAGTTGTACCATCGTTTCACGGTGGGCAAGCTGATGACGGCTACTCCGGCACGCCTGTATGATACGGACAGTATGGAGCAAGTGATGCGTATATTTGACGATACAAAGGCGTGGAATCTCCCCGTTGTAGATGAGCAGGGACATTATCTGGGATTTGTTTCCAAGTCGAAGATATTTAATTCCTACCGTCAGGTATTGGTGCATTTCTCTGAGGACTAATTTTCAATAGAATTAACCTGCGTTATTCATACAGTAGGGATTATGAGGAGTTAAAGGAGTTATCACTTCGCTCAAGAGTTATCGCCGTACTAAAACCGTACCAAAACCGTGTCCGCTCCGTACCAGGACCGTGTCAAAGCATTACCAACTCCGTACCTTCTCCGTATAAAGGTACCCTTATACGGAGCGGGTACGGAGTTGGTACGGACTTGATACGGAGCAGATAGTGTGTGATAAGGCTCGCATCATTCACGGGGCAGGAGTTAGACAACTCCTTTAACTCCTGATTCGCATGAATAATACAGATTAATGAAACCTAATATAAAGATGATGAAGAAAGAAGATTTGCGTATAGTTTATATGGGTACTCCCGACTTTGCGGTAGAACCCTTGCGGCGGTTAGTAGAAGGCGGTTACAATGTAGCCGGTGTTATCACCATGCCCGATAAACCTGCCGGACGGGGACATAAACTCCAGTTCTCTCCTGTGAAGCAATATGCACTGGAGTATCATCTCCCTTTGTTGCAACCCGAAAAACTGAAAGATGAGGCTTTCCTTGAATCGTTGCGCCAATGGAAGGCTGATTTGCAGATTGTTGTAGCTTTCCGCATGCTGCCCGAGGTGGTGTGGAACATGCCCCGTTTGGGAACATTCAATCTTCATGCTTCCCTTTTGCCCCAATACCGTGGAGCGGCTCCCATCAACTGGGCTGTTATCAATGGAGATACGGAAACGGGTATCACAACTTTCTTCCTGAGTCATGAAATAGATACGGGGGAAGTTATTCAGCAAGTTCGCATTCCCATTGCCGATACGGATGATGTGGGAATTGTGCATGACAGGCTGATGAAGCGTGGCGGAGAGTTGGTAACCGAGACTGTAGATGCCATATTGAATGACGCCGTGAAACCCATCCCTCAGGAAGAAATGGCTGTTGCAGGTGAGTTGCGTCCTGCCCCAAAAATCTTCAAAGAAACTTGCCGCATTGACTGGAACCAACCGGTGAAACGTATTTATGACTTCATCCGTGGCTTGTCTCCTTACCCCACTGCCTGGTCGGAACTGGCTCAGCTTGACGGAGAAGCGGTGGTAGTGAAGATATTTGAAACGGAAAAGATCATCGAAGCCCATCAACTGTCTCCCGGTACTTTGCAGACAGATGGCAAAACTTATATCCGCATAGCTGCAACAGACGGTTTTATCGGTATCCGGTCTTTGCAACTACCCGGCAAGAAGCGACTGAAAACAGATGAACTTTTGCGTGGCTTCCGATTGACGGAGGAGTTTCGGATGATATTTTAGACGCAGATTTCACGGATTTCACAGATTAATAGCTGTGTTCTGATTAATACACTGCTAAATTATCATTCATATTCTTGTTCTTTCTCCCAAATTTTATTTTCTTTGCGTATTATTAACTCCTAAACATCGAATGCCTATCGGACTACATTACGCTGAAAACTAAAAACGCACGTAATGAACATACAAACAAATGTTGCCGACGAAACGTTGGTAGCCCTTTATGCACAAGGTAATAATGAGGCATTCGATATCCTGTTGAACCGTCATAAGAACCGTCTTTACTCGTATATTTACTATACGGTACGCAATGTGGAACTGGCAGAAGACATCTTCCAGGAAACCTTCACGAAAGCTATCATTACCATTCAGCAAGGCCGTTACAATGAAAACGGTAAATTTCCGGCGTGGCTCACGCGCATAGCCCACAATCTTATCATTGACTGTTTCCGTCAGGAAAAGCAGGAGAATATAGTGTCCTGTGATGAAGAAGAACGAAACCTACTGAATAACATCCGCCTTTCCGAAGATACCATCGAATCGGAAATTGTGAACGTGCAGATTCTTTCGGACGTACGCCGATTGATGAATCATTTGCCGGATGAACAACGCGAAGTGGTACACATGCGCTACTATCAGGAACTCAGTTTCAAGGAGATAGCGGAAATGACGGGAGTCAGCATCAATACTTCTTTGGGCAGAATGCGCTATGCAATACTGAACCTGCGACGGATGGCGGAAAAGCATGGCATCTCTCTTACTATGGAATAAACAATCTCACAAACAAAAGTGCGGATAGATTTCTTTTAGAGTGAAGCACTTTTCTTGCATTAATTTTGCTAATAAATATACTATTTCTCCTTTTCTTTCGTTTTTAACGTGTAACTCGTATTATTCATAATTCAAGAGTTTTACTTTTAACACCACCTCAACTCCTGAATAGGAATAACATATTTCCGTAATCAATCAACTATATAAATAGCCTATGGATAAAAAAATTACTCCTTCTTTTTCTTCTTCATCCGCCAAACCGCATGAACCCGGTAACATGGCATCCGGCGAGTGTCCGCAACCTTCCGCGAAAACGTTAGCTTTACTCCGCAGCTTTGCGCGAAATTATCGGGCGATACCACAGCTTCCGCAAGGCTTGCAAGGAATTATATTAGGATGAATGAAACCTTTTGACTACATTTGTGCGTTGTATCTATAACGTAACATTATGAAATGTGTTGTAATATGAAACCAATCATATCTCCTTCTATTTTGTCCGCGGATTTCGCTTACCTGGCGAAGGATTTGGAAATGCTGAACCGTAGTGAAGCCGACTGGGTTCACATTGATGTAATGGATGGCGTGTTTGTTCCAAACATATCTTTCGGCTTTCCCGTATTGAAACATGTGGTAAAGATTTCAAAGAAACCTCTGGATGTACATCTGATGATTGTACAACCTGAGAGGTTCATTGATGAAGTGAAAGCCCTGGGAGCACATACAATGAATGTGCACTATGAAGCCTGTCCTCACCTGCACCGTGTAGTGCAACAGATACGTGAAGCCGGTATGCAACCTGCCGTTACACTTAATCCGGCTACCCCTGTATCAATGCTGAAAGATATTATCCAAGACGTGTACATGGTGTTGCTTATGAGCGTGAATCCCGGTTTTGGCGGTCAGAAGTTTATTGAACATTCCATTGAAAAAGTGCGTGAGTTGCGCGCCTTGATAGACAGCACCGGCTCGAAAACTCTGATTGAGGTGGATGGCGGTGTAAATATGGAAACGGGCGCCCGTTTGATAGCTGCCGGAGCTGATGTGCTGGTTGCCGGAAACGCAGTGTTCGCTGCTTCCGACCCCGAGGGAGTGATACATTCGTTGAAGAATCTTTAATTCCCTTATTCAATTGACAATTAAAGGCCTGCAACGGTATCCTTTCTTACGACTTCTGATACCGTTTGCTGTTGGCATCGCGTATGGCGATGCACACTTCTTTGGACAGCGGGGAGAATCATTACCGGATGTCCCGGTGAAAATTTCCCATCTGCTTTCCGGCCTTTTCCCGTTTTGGATTTGTACGGCAGGCGTTGTTTTACTCTTTCTTGCTTATCGCTTTTCCAACAGATACCGTTTCCACTGGTTGTATGGTGTTTCAGTCTTTGTTTGTTGTTTCGGTTTAGGAGCCGGTATGGTAGAGGCATGTCTGCATCGGACGGATTTTCCTTTTTCCGGTGAAGCATCCGTCTACCAAGTGGTTATTCAGGAACGACCGGAAGCAAAGGAACGAAGTATCTTATGCCGCACCCGGCTGGAAGGACGGATTGGAGATAAAGCGGTGGCAAATGAAGAATATGACAACACCGTTTTATTATACTTCCCGAAAGATTCCGCCGCCGCTGCATTAAACAGAGGAGATAAGCTTTGGGTACATGCACGCCTCTCCCCTCCTGCCAATAATGGTAATCCTGACGAGTTTGATTATGTCCGTTACTTCATCCGCAAAGGAGGAAGTGCTACGGCATATATTCCTGCCGGACATTGGCGGGTGACCGGATACAATACTTCCCGTACCTTTATGCAGGTTGCTTCGGATTATCGCGAGAAGGTGGTAAGCTTATATCGTCGTTTAGGTTTTCAGGATGACAATCTTGCAGTACTTTCAGCGCTTACCGTTGGTGACAAGGATAATTTAAGTGAAGATATCCGGGAAACCTATTCGGTAGCGGGAGCCAGTCATGTACTGGCACTTTCGGGACTTCATATCGGCTTTCTTTATGCCCTATTCTTTTTTCTACTGTCCCTGCTGTGGAGACGTTGTTCTTTTTTCAAGCCTTTCGGTATTCTTATTATCATTCTCCTTTTATGGGGGTTTGCTTTCTTTACAGGCTTCTCTCCTTCCGTGGTTCGTTCAGTCATTATGTTTTCTTTGTTGGGGGTTTCCTGTCTGCAACGGGAGAAGCCATTGACTCTGAATACACTGGCGGCTACCGCTTTCCTGATGTTAGTCTATAATCCCCTTTGGCTGTTTGATGTAGGTTTTCAACTATCTTTTGTTGCGGTATCTTCTCTTTTATTGATACAGCCCGGGCTTTATAAGTTGATTCCTGTAAAGCGTCGTATTCCGCGTTACATTTGGGGGTTACTTACAGTTTCCGTTGCTGCGCAAATAGGTGCGGCCCCTTTGATAATCTTTTATTTCTCCCGGTTTTCTACCCATTTCCTCTTAACCAACCTTTGGGTGATTCCAATGGTGACATTGATTCTGTATTCTGCTGTTCTCATGCTGGCGCTTACACCTTTCCCTATTGTACAACAATGGCTTGCTACAGTAGTCAAAGGTTTGGTGAATGCCCAGAATGAGGGTCTGCGATGGATAGAGCAATTACCTTTATCTTCTGTGGATGGTCTTTGGGTTGACGTTTGGGAACTTGTACTCTTTTATCTTTTCCTGTTATTCCTTTTGCGAAGTTTTGCTGTGCGTAGTGCGCGTAGTGTGTATATACCGCTATGTTGTTTGTTACTTTTGGTATCCTATCACACAGTTTCAGGTAGTTTTTCGACTCCCCGGCGAAGTATTGCTTTTTATAATGTGCGTGGTTGTCCGGCGGTATATTGCCTTACGGATGAAGGGCGGTCTTGGCTGGCTTGCGCCGATACTTTGCCGGATACTTTCCGTTACCATCGTACACTTGCACCCCATTGGAACCGGCAGCGGCTTGCTGCTCCTGAAACATTAACTGAGGATTACCATACTTCCGGTTTTACTTTTCGTGACCGTATAGTTTCTTATGCCGGGAAACGTATTTGCCTGCTTCATGATGACCGTTGGCAAAATAAGACGTCTGAGTATCCCTTGATCATTGATTATTTATATATCTCCGGCGGGTATGCCGGTGATATAGAAAGGTTAACTTCTCTCTTTCGTATCCGAGCTGTCATTCTGGATATATCTCTTTCTGATTATCGATGCAATACACTTAAAGAAGAGTGTTCCCGTTTGGCTATTCCCTGCATCTCTATGAAAGAGAGGGGAGCGCTTTGTATTTATCTGTAAGATGTGGTTAGTGGTTAGTGATTAGTGGTTAGTGATTAGTGGTTAGTGATTAGCAAGTCTCATAGAACTCCTCAGAGTGGCTCAACTACTACTAAGTAATTGACCAACTACCAGTAGGTAGTTGAGCTACTTTACAGGATAACGGGTTTCAATACAAGAAAAATCATGCTTCGGAAGTTTCGGATGATTCCAAATTGCATTCCAGATAATTCCAAATTACATTACGGATAATTCCAATTACATTACGAATGTTTCCAAATTACATTACATTATAGTTCCGTAATCTTCCCCATAAAGAGAATCGCCCCTGTACTTTTTTCCTTTATCATGAAAGCAAAAGGACGATCGACATAGAAAGGAATAGGGGTAGAAGGACCGACAGAAGTTGTCATCATTCCACCTATTGTTACTGCTGCGGCCTCAGTTCCTTCTTCATCTACATTGACATAAGTGAACTGTTGCAGAAGACCGATAAATAAATTCTCCTCCGACATTTTGGAGAAATCAGCTCTGTGTTTATCAAAAGCATCTTGCATCCCCATAGCAACCATGTCTCCTATGAGACTTTTGTCATACTCCACTTTGAAACGGGGAAGCTTAACCTGTAACTCCCTGCCGTACAGGCTCTCGCCCCACTCTTTCCAGTTACCGGAAGTCAGTTCAGCCAGGCTCTCGTCCAGCGTCTTGCCTTCGGCGGGCAATAATACCACCATGCTGAAAGCCTCGTTACCGTATGGAAGTTCCGCTATGGCGAATGCAGTGTTATGGACATAATTGAACGTTCCGGTCTGATTCATCATATTTACCTTCCGCTCAATGCCATCGGAGTTGGTAAAGTTCTCCTGGCGAGTATCCGACTTCCGGAATTGGCTCCTCCAGATTCCTTTGAAGTAAAGTGCATTAATCAAATACATGCGTGCATCTTCAGGTATCTCCTCGATGACTTTCTTTATACAATTATTCGTCTGCTCGGCACACCATTGGTTGATTACATCTTTCGCTTTGGGAGATGCAAAGTCAAGTTCCTGTACACGGGCGTCATACTTTTTCTTATTCACATCCACAAAAGAGTCAAAAACCTTAAAGCCTTGCTTCACCCAGATGGAGTTGGCTATTCCCAACTGGGTGGTGTTGTCCAGATCCAGTAAAGCGGTGGTCAGTTTCCGGTTATAATTATTCAAGTCGTCGAGAGAGAAAGATGCGGCGGGGAATCCCAGCACGTCCTGCATTTCAGTAAGTGTATTGCCCCAAGCCCCGTTAGTAATCATTGACAAACAAAGCGAAGCGCTCAGCGGAGAGACAAACACATTGGGCTTTCTTGCTTCTGTGCTGCACACCTGGCCGAAGAAATGGAAGGCAAAATCAGTACCTGCTTCCAACATTTCTTGTTCTGCACGGGTTAGCGAGATGTCTTTACGCGGTTTGGGTTCCGGCTGAGGGGTCTCGTTCTCATCATTCTGACATGCTGCAAAGATACTGAGTAGGCTTAATGCAGCGATAGTTTTCTTTAACATAAGTGTATAGTATTGATTTCTATTAAGTTATTCTATTAGTTTATTCTATTAAGTTATATCTATTAAGTTAAGTAGCTGTTCATAATTAGTTTATACTATATTTTTTAGACGC
>NZ_DBDF01000158.1:16263-21142 GCF_002293435.1 Bacteroides sp. UBA939
ATTGCGCAGCAACCGGATTGAGATTCCGGTTCGCTATATTATCATTCATAGTATAAACTAATTATGAACAGCTACTTATTCTAAAGGTATAAATGCATAAACCGAAAAAATACTGCACCATATATGAATAAAACAAAAAACATTCCCTACCTTTGCTCCCGGTTTTGTTGGAGGATGCCTGTCGGTGTACTCCATGAAAAGGGAATTGGGTGTAACTCCCAAACAGTCCCGCTGCTGTGAACTCCTATTGCAGGATTTGCCAATCACCTATTGCCACTGCCGGTATTCGTACGGTGGGAAGGCGGCAAATCCGGAGTAAGTCAGAAGACCTGCAAGACCTGTCATTTCTTATGCCTTCGAGGAAAGGGTGTGAGATACATATTATGTTCATATCTTTTTGTTTATGAAGAAAGATGATCCATGCCGGCGCATCCGGTTGCGGTTTTGTTTGGGTTGCCTTATTTGCTGTCTTTGTATCAACTTACAGGCACAGCAGGCAGAAGATTCCATCACAGGGAAGGTTCATGCAATTCCTGAAGTGGCAGTAAAAGGTCGGCGCACTCCACAGCGGATATCGGTGGCGGCGCCTATACAGGTTTTCGGGAAAGAGGAATTGGACAGTCATGGCTTTCAGAACATAGCGGATGCAGTTCGCCGGTTTGCCGGAACAAACGTAAGAGACTACGGAGGCATTGGCGGCTTAAAGACCGTGTCCGTCCGGAGCCTGGGGGCTACCCACACAGCAGTGGTCTACGATGGGGTGGCGGTCAGCAACTGCCAGGCAGGACAGATTGACATCGGCAGTTTCTCCCTGGACGACATAGACATGCTTTCCTTATCCATCGGGCAGGATGAGAATCTCCTGCAACCGGCACGCTTGTTCGCTTCGGCAGGCGTACTCTCTATTTACAGCAAGAACCTGTTGGAAGGAACCGATAAGTTATATGCTTTCAAAGGACAGGTCAAGGGCGGTTCCTTCGGATTTATCAATCCTTCTGCAACCTGGGCGCAGCGGATTACCTCACGCACCACTTACAACATAAGCGGAAATTACCAGAGGGCGGACGGCAATTATCCCTTCACGCTTGTAAACGGCATGGAGGTTACCCAGGAGAAACGGCAGAACTCTGACATATATGCGTGGCACGCGGAAGGCAATCTTTACCATACGATGAGGGACAGCAGCCTGCTGCAAGTCAAAGTATATTATTATGATTCCGGGCGAGGCCTGCCGGGGTCTGTCATCTTGTACAACAACACTCCCAACGAACGGTTGTGGGACAAGAACTTCTTCGTACAAACGCAATATCGCAAAGACTTCAGTCGCGTATGGGCGCTGTTAGTCCAGGGCAAATACAACTACGCATGGAATAAATATGAAGATACGGATGTGAAATATAAGAATGAGCTACATCCGAGCGATAAACAAACGGATAGAAACAAGCAGCTGGAATACTATCTCACGGGCACACTGCAATGGCAACCCGCCAACTCCTTTACCGCCTCGTGGGCCAACGACTTAGCCATAAACACCCTCGGCAGCAATCTGTCCGACAGTCCGCTTCCCGTCCGGTACTCATGGCTCTCGGCACTGAACCTGAGATACCAATGGCAGGGACTGACTGCTACCGGGACATTGGTACACACCTTCATCACCGAAGAAGTGAAGAAAGGCGACCGTCCCGACAACCTCCACCGCCTCTGCCCTACCCTATCATTGCTCTATCGCCCGTGGGAGGAACGGAGCTTCTTCCTGCGAATGATGTATAAAAACACTTTCCGAGTCCCCTCCTTCAACGACCTGTACTATCTACGCATAGGAAACACCGGCCTGCGCCCCGAGAAAGCGCAGGAGTTTAACTTAGGGGTCACCTGGAGCGGTTCACCCTTCTCCTTCACCAATTATGTAGCCCTCACCATAGACGGATATTATAATAAGGTGGACGACAAAATCGTAGCTCTACCCACTACGTACGTGTGGAGAATGTTTAACTCCGGCAAGGTAGACATCACGGGAGCAGACGTAACACTACGCACAGCCATCCCGCTCAACCGCCGCATTTCATTGACGCTGACAGGCAATTATACATACCAGAAAGCGATAGATTTAACTTCGGAAGGAGATAAAAACTATAAGAACCAGATAGCTTATACTCCCGTGCACAGCGGCAATGCCTCCGTGTCCATCGAAACACCCCGGATAAACCTGGTCTATACCGTTACCGGGGTAAGCGAACGTTACTCCTTGCCACAGAACATCGAAGCGAACTACATTGACGGATACGTGGAGCATACGCTTACCGCCTCCCGCACCTTCAATCTGAGTACCTGCAAGCTGCGTCTGCAAGCAGAACTCATCAACCTGACTGACGAACAATATGATATTATAAAGTTTTACCCCATGCCGGGACGCTCGTTCAGGCTGACGGGAAGCATTTATTTCTAACTAAAAACAAAATAACATGAAAGTAAAAAGTTTATTATGGAGTGCACTCTGCATGTTGGCACTCTCAGTGATGTTCTCCTCTTGTGGTGATGACGACAAAAACCCGTGGGACGATAATGGAAGTACAGTAGAGCTACCCCAACACCGGGCGTTCATTCTGTATGAAGGAGTGAGCAAGGGCAACAATGCAGGCATTGCCTTCTATGCTCCCAACAAGGATGCCAAAGACAAGAAGAATAATTTCATTTCGAACATCTACCTCAAACAGAACAACAAGAACCTGGGCGACACCGGACAGGATATTATGGAATACGAAGACAAGATTTATGTCCTACTCTCCGGTTCTCAGATAATGCTCAGACTGAATGCCGCCGGTGTAGAAGAGGCTCGCCTGTCCTTTACGGAGGAAGATGGCGCTCCGCGATATATGGAAGCGGAAGACGGAAAGATTTATGTGACGCTATACAGCGGCAGGGTAGCCCGTATAAACGCTAATACTTTAAAGATAGAAGCATACGTAGGGGTAAACAACAATCCGGAACAGATAGTAGAAGCCAATGGCAAACTCTATGTAGCCAACTCCGGTTGGGGGCCAGGAACTACCGTATCTGTTATTGACATAGCAACGTTTACCAAGGACAAAGACATTGAGGTAATACAGAATCCCAATTTGCTGCTTGAGTCCAATGATGAGATATACCTCATATCCTTTGGAACTTTCGGAGACCCTGTACCTTATGCTTTCCAACGAATCAAGAGCGATGGTACAGTAGAAAATATCGCCGTTGCCACCCACTTCGTGGAGCATAATGATATCATCTACCTGGCAAATTCCGTCACTGATTGGAAGGCTGAGACAACTACAAACAGTTTCTTTAGCTATAACACTAAAACCCATCAACTGAATAATGCTACATTCCTGAAGAACATGCCTCAGGAACTGAATTCTGTTATAGTTAGAGGCATCAACATTGACGACCAAAACGGTGATATCTACATCTATGCTTATTCCGGAGTTACCAATGGCGATGTTTATCGTTTCAACAGCAGCGGTTCACTGATTGAGAAGTTTGATTGCGGTGGTATCTTCCCCAGCAAAATAATCTTCCTGTGATGAAACTAAATTCTCTTTACATAGTTCTTTACATGACAGTGTTACTTCTCTCCGCCTGCGGCGGGAGGAGTAACACTTCTTCCGTCCAGGCACAAGGAGACACCATCCCTTTGCGCTACACCGGGAACCTTTCAATAGTTGAAAACGAAAGCTACACCCTCGCACAGCTACGCAATCCCTGGGACACCGCCAAAGTATTGCACACCTATATATTAATAGATAAGGAAAAGCCACTGCCCGAGACGCTGCCCGCAGGAACCATAGTCCGCACCCCGCTGAACAAAACCGTCATCTACTCCTCCGTGCATTGCAGCCTGCTGAAGAGCCTCGGCGCATTAAGCAGCATAGCCGGCGTGTGCGACCGGAAATATATCAAGATACCGGAAATAGAAGAAGGATACCTGAACGGAACGATTGCCGACGTAGGCGACGGCATGGCTCCCGACATTGAAAGGATCATAGACCTGCACCCGGACGCCATACTCCTCTCCCCTTTTGAGAACAGCGGCGGATACGGGCGTGTTGAGAAACTGAATGTCCCCATCATAGAATGTGCCGACTACATGGAAGCATCTGCATTGGGGCGCGCCGAGTGGATGCGCTTCTACGGTCTGCTGTTCGGCAAGAAGCAGGAAGCCGACAGCCTGTTCGCTTCAGTGGAACAGAACTACCTGGCGTTAAAAGAACTGGTAGCGCCGATATCTTTCGCCCCCTCAGTGATGTGCGACCTGAAAACAAGCTCCACCTGGTACACGCCGGGCGGCAACAGCACCATCGCCAAACTATACAGCGACGCGGGCGCCAGCTACATCTTCCAGGAAGATACGCACAGCGGCTCGCTCCCCTACCCTTTCGAGGTTATCTTCGAGAGGGGACAACAGTCCGGCTTCTGGCTGATACGCTACAACCAGCCCACGGACAAGACCTACAACGAACTGGAAAAAGAGTTCCCTCCTTATGCCGGCTTCCGCGCCTTCAAGGAACGGAACATCTACGGGTGCAACACCGCCCGGGTACCTTTCTACGAAGAAACACCCTTCCATCCGGACTGGCTATTGAAAGATTTGATAAAAATCTTCCATCCTGCCATGCTGGAAGGATATGATTTAAAATATTATAGTAAATTAGCGGAGTGAAACGAAAACAGAACACAGAGACGCGGAGGCACAGAGTTTTTGATTTAGACTCTACAGGGGAGGGTGACGTTGCAGGGCAGTAACGAGTGGTTAATGATTAGTGATTAGTGTTTAATGATTAGTGTTTAGCGATTGGGAGGTTAGCGGTTAGTGATTAGCGGTTAGTGATTAGCAAGAGTATCT
>NZ_DBDF01000142.1 GCF_002293435.1 Bacteroides sp. UBA939
AAATTCTCATTTATAGTAAAAATAATTATTACGAAGTATTTACACTATGAATAATGTAGGTTATCTCCTTTTTGGGGTACTTTTATTATTTTCCTGCGGAAGGCCAGTACATTCGCTAATGTGTCTTTTAGCCACTGTAAAAAAAGAAATCCCTTTTTGGGCGTATCATTGTAAACTATTTGCTGTTCTATTACTTTTAAGGCAACTAATTGATTATTCACTAAGCAACAATACGCTTATCTGTGCAAGTATGATGGTCATAACTGCTGTATCGCTGAGAAGTTACCCGAATCCGACTGGACATATTATATCTACGCCATTTGCGTGGGATATAGTGTGGAAAAAACATGTTCCTTGTTTTTTTATATCAACCTGTATACAAACAGCCGATTTTTATGTACATTTGCATAGTCCAACGAAACAACGACTGATTATGAAATACTTAAATCCTAAAGCAGACCTGACTTTCAAGCGCGTGTTCGGCGAGCACCCCGACCTGGTGATGAGCCTGCTCAATGCCCTGCTTCCGCTAACCGCAGAACAGGAGATTACGGAAATAGAATACCTTCCTTCGGAAATGGTTCCTGATAATCCCTTACGCAAGAACAGCATTGTCGACGTGCGCTGCAAAGACAGGAACGGGCGACAATTTATCGTAGAGATGCAAATGATCTGGTCTCCCGAATTCAGGCAAAGGGTGTTGTTCAACGCTTCCAAGGCGTACGTACGCCAGATCGGCGTGGGCGAGCAGTACGAACTGTTGCAGCCGGTGTATTCGCTTAATCTGGTAAATGAGATCTTTGAACCCGACCTGGAAGGCTACTACCATTACTATCGCATGGTACATGAGGAGAATTCGGACAAGATAATCGAAGGACTGCAACTGATTTTCGTGGAACTTCCCAAGTTCACCGCCCAGAATTATTCCGAAAAGAAAATGCTGGTGTTATGGCTTCGCTATCTGACGGAGATAGATGAAAATACACGGCAGGTGCCGGCGGAATTACTGGCCAATCCTGAAGTGAAGAAGGCCGTAACGGCATTGGAAGAGTCCGCTTTCAGCGAAGCGGAGTTATTGGGGTATGAAAAATTCTGGGATATTATCAGTGTTGAAAAAACATTGTATAATAGTGCGGAACGAAAAGGTTTGGCAGCAGGAATGGCGGCAGGAATGGCGGCAGGATTTGAAAAGGGTAAAGCGCAAGGCAAAGCGGAAGGCAAAGCAGAAGGTAAAGCAGAAGGTAAAGCAGAAGGTAAAGCAGAAGAACAACGTTTTATTGCCGCAAATTTAAAAAAGCAGGGTATAGCTTTTGAAATAATCTCCCAGTGTACAGGGTTGTCCTTGGAAGATATAGCTGCACTATAGCAAATATAGTTACATTAAAACGACTTACGAACTGTTTTTTCTGTCCCGTTCCGTACAGATTTTGCATAGAACGGAATTGGTAGTTGTTTCGCAGGGATACAACGGAAATCAACTGAAATATGTAAATGATGCAGCTACTGATCCTCTTTACAATGGAGCATTGAGTCCCCTTCTAAAAGTGCAATTTAGCACTTTTACCCCCCTCAGAAGTATTTGTGGCCGTTAAATTCTGACAAAAAAGACTTTTGAAGTGAACTCAGCATTTAATTTCGTGAACGACTACAATAATAGTACAGGGACAGAGGTAAGCAATCGACCAACTCCGTATTGTAAGATACAATACGGAGTTGGTATATTAGCCTTCCTTATATCTGTTTTTCAGATACTTGCTAATTTTCAGAATCTCGTCAATCCTTCAATCCCGACTCAGACACCTTTTCTCCTTTAGCCGTAAACATCCGTATTTGTGATGCATTCTCAATAGCTTTCACAGCAATATCCTTCACATTGGCTTCGGCGCGATTGGTTTTATCCGTATATTCTTTCAATTGTACCTGTTGTTCCTTTATTTTCTCTTGCAGCGAGGCAATCATTTGGTCTTTCAAACGAATATCGGCTTCATTTTGTTTCTCCATCAATTTGATGTCAAAACCATATTTCGTTTGGAGTTGCTTGGTGATTTCTGCCTCTTTATCTTTCAAAGCCTTTTCCATTTTGGCAGGGAATTCGGCATTACTCTTTCGTAGTTCGGACAGTTCGGCTTCCGCATTCTTTAGGTTTTGTTCGCGGGAAGAAAACTCTTGTTCAAACTGTACTTTCTTGATGATAAGTTCTTTCTCGAGCAGGTTTTTCTTCGAGTCATATTCATCTTGTTCTTTTTGCCGTTGTTTCTTCAGGTTGTATGCATATTCCTCTTCTTCACGCTTCCGGGATTTAGTCAATGCATCAGAGTATTCTTTCTCTTCCGCCTTTTGCTTGGCTTTCTCTACTTCCCATTGTTCTTTTTTTACCGCAATTTCGTTAGTAAAGGCATCTCCCTTATCCTTCATCTCCTTCTCGAAAGTTTCTTTCTTTTCCTTTTGGGTCAGTAGCATGGCAGCTAATGAATCGGTGTTTGCCGACAAAGAATACAAATCTTCAAGCGATTTCTTTTCCACTGCAATTGCAGCGCGGATATCTTCCAACTGTTTAAATTCATTGCTCAAACTTTGCTGAATCTCATCCAGTGAATTGTTCAGACTGGATTTGAGAGTAGCGATACTTTTTACGATCCCTTCGTTGGAAATGCTTGTTACTTTCTCCAACGTTTCTTTCTTTAGCCTTTCTTCCTGAACTTGTTTAGGCACATTGGCTTTCGCATTTTGCACATTTTGCAGCAATGCTTCATAAGCCTTTAGGATTTCGGCCTTTGTACTTTTCTCTGATACTTCCATATTGCTTTTATTTATGATGGTTATTATTATGAGTTGCTCATTGTTATAAGCCATGAGTCGCAAACTTACAAAAAAAACATTTCGGCAATCTTTTATCACATTTATTTCGACGCTTTCATTGCTTGGATAATGGCGGAAGTGTATTGAACCGCCCATGTTGCCTGAACCAATATTTCACTTGTGAACTACTTTCCTTTATATTCCGATGGGTTTACTCCATACTTCTTTTTGAAACACTTGCTGAAGTACTTCGGGTCATTGAATCCCGTCATATAGGCTATGGAGGAAACATTAAACTCTCCGCTCTCAATAAGTTGCGCAGCGCGTTTAATCCGCATTTCACGGATAAAGTCAACGGGTGATAGTCCTACTATGCTCTTCAGTTTCTGGTAGAATACAGATCGCCCCATACCTATTTCTTGTGCGAATTCGTCAATTGTAACTTCCGAATTATCCATTTGTCGCTCCATTATTTCCATTACTTTCTCCATGAATTGGTCGTCGAATGGAGTGATTTGCGGTTGGCATGGTTCTATGTCCGTGAAAGTTACGGGACTCTTTTTCTGTTTTTCAATCCATTGTTCCAGATAGAGTTCCTGAAGTAGTTTGCGTTGCCGGAGCAGGGCTTTGATTCGGGTTTTCAGATAGGTTGAACTGAACGGCTTGGTTATATAGTCGTCAATGCCTTGCTCCAGACCGGAAATACGATCGTCCAATGACGATTTGGCGGAAAGAAGAATAATAGGTATGTGGCAAATGTCCCGGTTTTCTTTCACGGCTTTGGCCATATCCAGACCATCCATAACGGGCATCATGATGTCACTGATGATGAAATCCGGTATGTATTGTAAAGCACATTCCAATCCTTCCTGTCCATTGGTGGCTTCAATGACCTTATAGGTGGCGGACAGGATATCATTTAAGAAACCCCTGAGTTCCACATTGTCTTCTACTATTAACACGGAGATTTGTTCTTCGTCACTCTTCTCCGAGTCAGAGTCACTCTTCTCCGGGTCAAAGTTATCTTTCTCCGGGTCAGAATCTTTCTTCTCCGAATCAGAACCATTCCTTTCAGGGTCAGAATCTTTCTTCTCCGAATCAGAACCATTCCTTTCCGGGCCAGAACCATTTACTTCCGCTTTTTCCTCGTGTTGGGGAACAATAGATGGAGCATCGTTCAGAATAAACTCGGCATTCTCTTTCCCTTCGTACGCCTTTGGGTCGAGCGGAAGCGTAACGATAAATTCGCTGCCTACTCCCGGACGGCTATCTACCTGAACACCTCCCTGATGCAATTCTATCAGCTCTTTGACTAACGACAGACCAATACCGGAGGACGGTTGCAGGATATTGCTATTAACCAGTGTTTCGAAGCGTTGGAAAAGAGTCTGCTGCTTCTTTAAATCAATACCGATACCTTCATCTGCTACGGAAACGGTCAGTCTTTCTTCCATCACCTTAACGTTTACCGTGATATCCTTATTGGGAGGTGTGTACTTGAATGCGTTGGACAAGAGGTTGAAGACAATCTTTTCAAATTTATCCTGATCAATCCAGGCGTATATGGTTTCCTGGTCGGATTGCAGCCGGAAGCCTATATTCTTTTCTTCGGCTATGAGCCGGAAGTTATCCATTACCCGTTGCAACAGAGCGATGACTTCCATCTTTTCCAACAACAGTTTCATCTTTTTATTCTCAATCTTGCGGAAGTCGAGTATCTGGTTTATCAACCGTAGCATACGGCTCGTATTCTTGTGTACCAGCGTGAGGTGCTTGCGGGCTTCGGGCGACAGGGGTTCATGTTCCAGAACTTCGCTGACGGGACTTGTGATGAGTGTCAACGGAGTACGCAGTTCGTGAGAGATGTTGGTGAAGAAGCGCAACTTAATGTTAGTCAATTGCTGTTCCAGATTAATCTGGTGGCGCAGCCTGTATATATAAATAAAGATATATACGATGGATGTAGTAAACAGGATGAATAGGATGACGTAGAACAATATCGCCCAGTAAGTTTCCCAGAAAGTAGGGATGACGGTTACTTTGAGGGTACGCATATTCTCGACCCACACTCCGTCGCTATTGGTTGAGAGTATCTGCAATTCGTATTCACCGTGAGGAAGGTTAATGTAGTTGGCAGTTCGGTTGTTGTCCACCTCATTCCATTTTCCTTCCAGCCCTTTCAGTCGATAGGCGTAACTGATAGTTACCGGGTCGACATAATCCAATGCAGCGAATTGAAAAGATACATTCCGTTCATTGGGTTTCAGTTTCAGTTCCCTTAAGTCGTCGATATCCAGATTTTGCTGAGTTCCCTGTATTCTCAGTCCGGTAAAAGCAATGGGCGGAACGTATGTACTCTTGTTCAGAGAGGCAGGCGTCATCTTTAAGATACCGGCTTCGGTTCCCAGCATTAGCTGATCCTGTAGTTTGACGGGTATGGCTTCACTGAAATACAATTGCTTTTGCAGAAACTTTTCATCATAATTATCGAATGTACCACTGTCCGGGTCAAACCGTGCCAAGGTGTTTTCTGATATAACCCACAATTTGTTTTGCTGGTCTTCAATCATGGACAGCACCAGGTCGGACGACAAACCGTTCTGCTTGGTATAAGTCTTGAACCGGATATGGTCGGTCAGCAAGTCATCCGACAGTATTTGATTGACTCCCCCTGTGAATGTCAACACGTACGTATTCTTCCGGCTGTCCGTATAGATATAGGTGACATCGTTGCTGCTGAGGCTGGACACTGCATCGGGCATACGTATGTTCTTATAGACTTTCGTATCCTGTGGATTGGTGAAGTTGCAGGAGAAAGTAAGCAGGCCTTCGGTGGTGCCGACGAGTAAAGTCTGGTTTACCTCTTTGATAATCCGTACTTTATTGAACTTCTCTTTGGGATAATTCAGTGTGTTCTTGCTGTGCAGGAACCGGATTTCGCCGGTCGGGGTTTCCTGTAGCAGATTTAGTCCTCCGCCGTAAGTACCGATCCATATACGTTTCCGGGAATCTTGATAGATAGAATATATGCTATTGTTGCTCAAGCTGTACGGATCGTTTTCCCGGTGGGTGTATTTCTGTATTCGGTATTGTCTGTCGCCGGTTTTATTCAGGCGGAACACTCCGTCGTATTTGCTTCCCAGCCAGATATTCCCTTGTTCATCTTCCATAAAGCAGTAGATGTTTTTGGAGAATGGGGTTTCTTGCAGGCTAACCTTTCCTTCCGGGGTGAGGTATCCTTTCAGAGTCTGGTCGGGGTTGAAGATGCGGATGAGTCCTTTCTTGTTGGCTGTCCAGAGGTTCTCCTGTTTATCAATAAAGAAAGCGCGCATCTCGAATCCGTAATCATAGGGGGCCAACTGGCACGCATTGGGAAAGAAGGATATCTTACCCATTTCAAAACTGCTGGCAAACCAGAGGTTCTTCTGGTTGTCCAGATAACAATCCAGAATGACCGGAATGAATTTAGAGTTTGGGTTGCTGTAGTCGGTATAATAGGGCTTTAGCTGTTTGCTGTTCCTGTCGTAATAGCACAGGCTGCCGTTGTGCGGCACCATCCATAGGGTTCCCTGACTATCCTCAAAGATAATATCCCTGCTTTTGCGTTCCGCCAAGGGCATATTTTCGGGAGGAGTTTGGTAATGTTGCTTTTCGCCGGTGGCTGGGTTGTAGCGTGTCACTCCGGAGGCGTGGGAGAATAGCCATAGCTCGTTGTGATTGTCTTTGAAGATATTCAATACTTCGGGCGAAGTTTGCCCCGGGGTACGGATATCTGCATGTGTGAATTGTTTCTTCAGTGCATCGAAGAAGAAGATTCCGTTGTCGGTACTGATGCTGATGGAATCTTCTCCCAAGCCCCGTATGATGTTCAGTGAAGAGTACGGGTATGGAATTGTCTGGTACTGGAGCTGTTGGGTTGGAAGGTCATAAATAGCCAGCCGGTTGTCCGAGGATATCAGGTACATTTTCTTGTTGTTCTCGGTGGCGGTTTTGAATTCTGCATCGGATGATATCTTCTTCTCTCCGATGATACGAACGCCTTTGTTGGTGCAGATCCATTCGTCACCTTCCGAGTCTTGCAGGATTGCTGATATTGTCGTTCCGGGCAGATTGCCGTTTTCCGGGCTATAGAATGTGATGGCTTCGTTGTGTTGTTCTTTGTTCCTGAATTTATGTTCATCTATCCGGAATGCGCCTTGGGCACATACAATCCAACTGATTCCTTTGGGGAGAACATACACTCTGTTGACGGTGTAGGTGATGTTTTGTTCCTTTTCGATGGGTTGGAGGATGTCGATGAATTTCTCCTGGCGGCTGTCGAACAGGTAGACTCTGTTGTCGTACGTCAGGCACCAGATATCGCAGTGCCGGTTGGGTTCGATGTTCAGCAGGCGGTTGTTGGTTAGCGTGCAGCCGTCGCCGGGGTATGCTTTGTAGTTTTTGAAGGCGTAGCCGTCGAACTTATTCAGTCCGTTCCAGGTGGAGAACCATATAAAGCCTTTGGAGTCCTGTGCAATGTGCGTGACGGATCTTTGCGATAATCCGCTGTATGTGGAGAAGTGTTGGATTTGGCAAATGGGCTGCGCGCAGAGTGCCGCAGGAATAAACAACACTATGCCAATAAGTAAAGCCAGCAGGGCATTGGAACTATTTTTCATAGATGAGTTGTTTTAAATATTTGGATAAAGGCTAACATCTCGGAGAGCTTTATTAATTGTTTTGTCAAAGATAAGTATAAAGTTCGTCACAGACAAGAATATAACCTACATTATTCATACTGTAGGAAGTAGAGAAGGTAAAGGAGTTAGAGGAGGTAAAGGAGGTAAAGGAGTTATCAGCCAACAAGTTGGCTTAGTCTGCATGAACAATGCAGGTTAGGAGTTAAAGCCAATACTCTGCACCATCAGTTATTAACTACTTGTTCTTACTACTCGCTACTAACTACTTACTACTTACTACTAACTACTAACTACTTGCTACTAACTACTTGCTACTAACTACTTACTACTAACTACTTACTACTAACTACTTACTACTAACTACTATCCCCCCCTTACAGCCTGAGAATCTGCAAAAATATCCAAATGACAACAAATAGCAATCATTTGCATTCATTATGATAGCATTATTCCGCTTTTTGCAACACACCTTGATTTATAAATTCATCTTTTAGAGTACTTGATGAATAAACAAAGAATA
>NZ_DBDF01000191.1 GCF_002293435.1 Bacteroides sp. UBA939
CATAGAACTGGACACCCTAATAATCAAACGATATGAGTAAATGGGCAACCTTACTAAAATATGGCAAACGGGCGGCAAACTCGTCTGTAACAGCGATGGGCAATGCAGTGATTCACCCGCAGCGGACTTTAGCCGGTCTGGGGAAAGCTACAAAGACTGCGGTCATAGGTGGCGGAATGGGCTATTTGGCGTGGGAAAACATCGTAAACGACAAACCTGTTGTCAGAACTGTCGCCGATGTTCTCGTTGGAGAAGAAACTGTTGACAAAGGCTTGGAGGTAGTCGGTAAAGCTTCAGACAAGGTGGAAAGTATGGTGGAGAAAGTCGGTGAAGGGGTGGAGATTGTTTCTTCATCCGTGTCGGACGTATCGAGTGCTTGGAGCGGAATCGGTCATTTTCTTAAAGGTATGCTGGGAGGTAACGGATTGGGTATGTTCGGAAACTTCTTTGGCAATATCGGCAAGGGCAATATATCCGGATTGAGTATGCTCGGCTTGGTAGCATCTTCACTACTCGTCTTTGGACGGTTCGGTTGGCTGGGAAAGATAGCCGGGGCTTTGATGGGGATGATGCTCATTGGGAATAACAGCCGAAGCATTCAAACGGAGCAACCTTCGCAGAGTGAATCGCAGGATGTACAACGGAACGGAGGGATGAGACGATAATTCTTGTACTACTGATAGGAAAAGAGGAAAGCAAGTATGGTAATATAGCGGATTAGTAGAGTAGTATTAATTGAAAATCAATAAGAAATGAACACCTTTGATTAGTATAAAAAAAACAACCGCCCCAGTCATCTTATCAGAGGTCGTCATCCCAAAGGAGCAATTTATATGTTTCTACGTTTATTATCCTTTATACTTTTTCATCCAGTCATAAATCATACATGAGATAAGATTCAGAAGGATAGTTAACAATATGTTTTCCATATTTTGATTTATTTTTAAATAAATAGTATGGAAAAGTCAAAAGTGACTTGCGAAATGAAATTAAATGATAAGAATATGAACTATACACAAGAAATGAACCTGCCGTCAAAAAGCGGTTACTGTATGCCCTTTGAGGAACGCGAAGGTGAAGTCCGGATGTCATTGGGCTACGGGGCACAGACTCACACCAAGACCGGAAAAGAGTTTTTCCATCACGGAATAGATTTTATTACCAAACACTATCTGCTGTCAGCTTGTGCGGATGGAGTCGTCAGCGGTATAGGAAACGATGCCCGGCATGGACTCTTTCAGGTAATCCGATACGGTAAATATGAAGTTACCTACACTCATCTATCCAATGTACTGGCAAGCTTTGGAACGAAAGTAAAAGCCGGAAGTGTGGTGAGTGTCAGCGGAGAACTCCTTCATATAGAAGTGAAATACGGCGGAGAGGAAATCAATCCTCTTGAATTCCTGACCATGATTTACGGTAATCTCAAGATGATACAGCAGCAAGGAAGAACGGGTATGCCAGATTTTGATACCATCGACATGGATATTTCTACGGACTATGAAGATGAGCAGGAGGAAGTGGAACAACTGATGCTGCGCTTTTATCCCGGCTATCTGGCGGAACTGCATGACGGACGATACCTGTTACCCCCACATACGGAACAGTCACTTCGCAATATCTTCTCCTTATCAGCCATCAAGAACTATTTTTATGAGGTGATACCGTCATTGAGCAATCCTCTGGGCATCGGACAAAGAACCGTACCTGTGGCAGCCAAGGTGCAGAACCTGCTGATAGCTGACTTTTTGAACTACATGGCGTTGCGTCATCAGATATTCCTGTCCACCCTGAGCGAAAGCGATAAAAAAAAAACTTCTGACGAAGCTCTGAGAAGCGGTGGCATCATCGACCCTTTGGCGGAACTGGAGATAGACATTCAGAGCTTTGACATACCGAGGCTGGTTACGGTCTATCCCGACCAAGCCGGTATCCGGTGGTGGACGAAAGCATGGTTCAACAATCAGGAAGAAGGGGAAAATTCCATAGAAATCACCCGGCAGACAGCCATCCGTTTTCTACAAAACCGGATAGACAAGGATGTTATGCTCGAAGAGTATTTCCCCAAACAGATGGAAGTCTATCACACTGCCATAGAACAAACCAGAGAACAATTACTGAAACAAATCAATGTCTCATGAGTATCCCCCAACAATCACAACGGTTCGCAGAGATTGAGTATTGCCTGCAACATTATTTCAATACTCAGTTTGCGCCTATTATGTGCAACGTCCAGCAGGAGTTGTCGGAAAAGCAGGTGAAGGAATACAGGGACTATATCACCAGTGCCGGCGGTATCCTGCGTTCGATGGCCAATGGCATGAACCATATACCGGATAACTCCATGCAATATCTCAAGCTGACCGGTGAATGGAACAGTAAAACTGCGGAAGACTATGTGGAGATGTGTCGTAAGAAGATAAGTACTTCGGAAGATTTCCGGAAAGACTTGGGATGTATGGCCGGTGAATGGCGTAATACCGTAGTTGCGGAAATCGGGCGTGAGAGGTATGATACACTTTCCAGGAAATTAGGATGCGATCTGGCTTACGCATACGTGGACTACCGTGTCGAGCAGATGATGGTCAACAAGATGGTAGCAGATGAGATGCCTCAATCATCTATGGAATATATACTTCGCAAAGGTGCTTCTGAAAGTTTATTGGGACTTACGCGATCGTTGTCTCAATCTCCCCTGGAGCAGGAAATCGAAAGGAGAGGAGAAACAGCCTATCATCCGAACGTTGTGGAGAAAGGTGCGGGAAAGACTGTATCGTTTGGGGCTGATGTGCTATCTACGGGAGGTTTTTCTTCCTGGGCTTCCATAGCTAAGTTGTTTGGAGCCGAAGCGGTCTTTACGGGTATTGACATGTATATAGATAAGAAGCAGGAAGGAAAGGTTATCACTATCGAAGACTGTATCAGTGAAGGGGTCTTCGGCTCTCAGCGGAATCTCTTTACGGATTTCAGAAAGCGAAGCGAGGCAATCCATTCTTGGGAGAACGATTATGTGCTGTCACTTAACAACCGGTTGACTAAGAAAATGGCCATACCTACTGAAGAGCCTTTTTGGATTACGGCATCGGGCAAGCCGCTTTGGCAACTCACTGCGCCCGTGGTGCCGGAGAAAGAACGGAAAGCGGAATATGCCCAAGTGCCGATGGTGGTTGCACCCGGACATGAGCAGGAATATCTTGATAATCTGGAAAAGACGAGGCAAGTTTCCCAAAAAGAAGTGCAACCGGTAGCAGTGGAAAATCAGGAATCGCATCCTGAGAAAGAGGTTTTGAACCATCTTTCAGGAAATACTCTAGGGCAGTCTTCGGCACAAGCGCCTACCAATGCAAATGGGTGGGGTGATTTCTTAGGCTCAGTCGGATTGAACGGGTTGGGTGACATCGGTAGTAATCTGGGTTATGTGATATCTATGCTTCCGGACATGCTCATAGGACTCTTCACGGGAAAGACAACGTCCCTGAACCTGAAAAACTCGATGATACCTGTCGCTTCCATTCTGGTAGGGCTGTTTGTGAGGAATCCGCTATTAAAGATGGTGCTGATCGGTATGGGAGGACTGAATCTGCTTAATAAAGCCGGTCATGAAGCCATGGAAAAACAGGAAGGACGAACACCACAAAGAACCGAAACGGAACTGCATTTCAAGACCTATCCTGATGAACCGCTGAATCCACGTATCGGAAATCCGGTGCTACAAGGGAACTGCCTTATTGCTACCATAGACAAGGTGCCGTGTAGCATACAACTGCCGGATTCTGTGGTGGCAGCTTATCAAGCGGGAGCATTACCGCTGAATACACTCTCCAACGCAGTGTTGGTTAAAAATGACCGGATGCGCCAAGTGGCGCAGGAGCATTACCGAACCGTTGAGAACAATCAATCGGAAGACAGGGAAAGAACCGTAGTCATTAAATAATATGATTATCCACTATGATACCACTGAATGAAAATTTTGCAGCAAAAAAGAATACAAATGTCATACCTGAATTGCCGTTTGTAATCTCACCCCCATACTTAGCCTATCTCACTATACGACTGAGATACCCTCGGTCGTATACTTAGGGTATCTCAGTCGTATACTTAGACTACCTCGTCTCAGAATGTATTCTGAATAGGTTTTTGAGCAAGCACGAAGTGGAATAAGTGATTTCAATAAACATTAAATAGTCATCAAAAAAAATGAAACAGAAAAATACGCAGGAACAACATGCTGCCAATAAACAAGTGGAATTGCTGCTCAACGCCTTGAACGGAGCTACCGTCGGTGGCGGATATTGGCTGAATGCTTCATCGAAAAGCCTGCCAAGGATTTATCCCAAAGGACCGACCGTCAGTCCGTTCAACTCGCTTATCCTGGGTATGCACGCCGACCGGAACGGATACAAAACCAACCTCTATACCTTATTTACGGATGCCAGGAAGCGCGGTGAATCCATCCGTGAACATGAAACCGGTGCGCCATTCCTTTGGTATCGTTGGAAAGAATACGTGAACCGTCATAATCCCGAAGATACCATCAGCCGGGAAGATTATCTGAAACTTTCATCCGAAGAGAAGTCTCTTTTTAAAGGCATCCGCAACCGGGAAATACAGACCCTGTTCAATCTTGACCAAACTACTTTGCCGTTCGTTGACAAAGACAGGTATGAACAGTCAGTGGAACGCTATGGCAGGTATGAGGACCGTAAACACAGTAAAAATGAAGAGAACGAACTGCGTATCGAGGTGAATAACTTCGCGCGGCAAATGTGCGACAATTTAGTTCCCATCCGAAAGGGTATTACGGGCATTGCATGTTATGACTCGGAGTATAATGCGGTATATATGCCCGAACAGAAGTATTTTGAGCAGTACAACGACTATGTACAGGAACTGATGCGGCAAGTGGTTACGGCGACGGGACACCAACAACGGTTGGCACGTGAGGGAATGGTGATGAAAGGCGGTATAGCCCCGTCGAACGATGCTTTGAAGTACGAGCGATTGGTTGCTGAACTGGCTTCTGGCGTAAAGATGATGGAACTGGGGTTACCAGCGAAACTGTCGAATGACAGTCTGCATCTGGTAACATACTGGACACGGGAACTGCAAGAGAATCCTTATCTGATAGATGCCATCGAATCTGATGTGAACAATGCCGTTGACATCATCCGCAAAGCCGAAGAGGGAGAGAAGATAGAATACGCCACTTTCCGTAATAAGCAGCAAACCATGGGACTGAGGGAGAAACACAAACCACAGGTGGATAGCAGGGAAAGTGCCATCTTGCTGGATGTGATCCGTCATGGAGGCATGAAGATAGACGAACGCAACTTCCCTTCACCGGAAGTCAAAACAGCCTTTTTGGAGAAATTCAGTCTGACGCACTACGAAAAGGAGAAGAACTATGCTTTGGAACAAACCAGGCATGAAGATCCGGAAGTAGTAGAAACCGCCTTTACGGAAGCGGTGGATAATGGAGCAAAAATCGCCGAAATATGTAGCGAGATGATGCCGGAACAGTGGAACCGCAAAGGCAATTATTTCATTGCCGGCGAGCTGAAAGAATTGCCGGACAGAAAGACGAAAGAGATGGTAGTGGTGAAGGACAATCTTTCAGGTATCGTCGATGTGGTGCTACCGGCCGGCGCTATGGGTGGCGGTGTGGTATCCATGCCCAATGGAGAGAAACGGCCTTACCGCCTGACTCCCGATGAAGTGATGACGGCTGATGAACGTTCTGCGGAACATGCACAGGTACGAACCTACAATATTCCCGGATTCTCCAAACAGCGTATTCAGGATGCACTGTTGCAGGAAGGCTATCGGTATATCCGTTTCTACAATAACGATGGACTATTGGGCTATCGTCCCGATGACAGGTATTTTGAAGGAAAGGACATTTCACTGAACAAGCTGAACGGAAAGTCATTGGAGACACTGTCCTGCCTTGATATGAGTGAGCACGTGCGAAAATCCATCACTGTACAGTTCGAACGTATACAGATGCTGCGGGACGACCATAACCGATGGATACTGTATCTGAAACCGCAGAATGAACCCTCGTTCAGCGTCTATCCGGATAAAGCGGACACCAATCAATTTTTCTCGACCATCAAGCAAGGACAGAGTGAAGAAGGAGAACGCTTACGCACGGAACTGGCACAGAAGTATCATGCTTTGGCAACCAATCGTCCGGAATTGAAAATCGACCTGTTCGGTGGGGGCAAAGCCGATGGCATGGACTCATCAAAAATCCGGCGTGTGAGCATTTATAAGACCAAAGATGAACGTATCCTCTGTGTGCCGGTCATTGACGGCATACCCAAGGTGGAACCCCGGGAGATTACACCCCAGCAGTGGCAACGGATGTGGGTGGCGGAAGATATGGCAGAATATAAGACGAATCTTGCCGCCAAGGTGTTCAATGACTTGTTGGAGCCGGTTCAAACGGTAGGGATGAAAGACGAAAGAGCGGAACAGGAACAGACAGAGCAGCGGGAAGAAATACGGGCCGGTAGACATTTATAAAGAAATCAATCATGAGTAAGAATCAAGAATATGCGGAGAAATATGCCGGATACGCTATGGAACAGATGCGGAAATATGGTATTCCTGCTTCTGTTACGCTGGCACAAGGTATCCTGGAAAGCAGTAACGGACAAAGCCGGTTGGCACGCAATGAAAATAACCATTTTGGTATCAAGGCTATACAATCGTGGATAGCCGGCGGTGGCAAATATGGTCTCTATACGGATGACAAACCTAACGAGAAATTTTGCAGTTACGGCAGTGTTGCCGACTCTTATGAACACCATGGCCGTTTTCTTAAGAGTAATCAGCGGTATGCAGATTGTTTCCAACTGTCACCTGATGATTATCGCGGATGGGCAGAAGGACTGGATAGAGCCGGTTATGCTACGGCGGGTAACTATGCTTCCGGTCTTATCGGTATTATCGAAAAGAATGATTTGTATAAGTATGACCAACAGGTAATGGCAGAGATGAAAGCGAAAGGACAAGCGTTTGGAACGGAACAGGATAGTAATGTAGTAGATGCTACATATAGTAATAGCAGGGGGATAAACGGTTCCGCTGTGGTTGATGGCAACTATTCATTTCCGGTAAAGCGGGATGAGTTCCTGCTGGTGACTTCACCGTTCGGTATGCGTAACGACCCGATGGACATATCCAAGCAGCAGATGCACAAAGGCATTGACATACAGACTAAACAGGATAATGTATTGGCTACGGAAGACGACGGAAAGGTCGTTGCGGTCAATCAAAATGCTCATACTGCCGGTGGCAAATCAATTACGGTGGAGTATCCGCGTGAAAACGGGGACAAATATCAAATCAACTATCTGCATCTTTCTTCTATTGACGTGAAGGTCGGTGATGAAGTATTTGCCGGTCAGAAAATAGGCGTATCGGGCAATACAGGCACGCGGACAACAGGTGAACATCTTCATTTCGGAGTGAAACAGATAGCGGTAGACGGAATATCAAGAGATATTGACCCTGCCGCCTACTTAGCTGAGATTGGGCAGAAAGGAAATATTCAGTTGCAAGTATTATCAAACGGAACTGACCTGTTGGCGAAATACAAAGAGGTTGTGCCCGGTAATAACCCTTCAATTGATACAACGCTATCTCCGGAAGATTGGATGAAGAAGTTACTGGCATCGGAAGACAGTGGAGTGAATATGCCATGCTGTGATCCGATTATGGAACTGGTGACTACCCTGTTTACCTCGCTGATGGCATTGGCCTTACAGATTGACGGTAAGTCAGACGAAGAGAAAATGCAGGCTGCTACGAATTCTGCCGTGAAGAAACAAGTGGATCTATCCGCTTTCATGCCATCACTCAAAGAATGCAGGTTGACAGTTCAGGACAATGGGAAACTTCTGCTGCAAATGAATGATGGAAAGAATGGCTATAGTCATGAGCTAAGTGCTTCGGAGATAAACCGGTTGCGAAGTATTCTTAGTGATTCCGGTCTGTCGGATGCCGATAAACAACAGCGTATTGCGGGGGTGGTGAGTAATGTATTGTTGGCTAAACAGGCTTCGCGCAACTATGAACAAAATGCTGGTCAACAGGAAAATCAAAATTTACAGGTACGATGAGATAAACCTTATTAACTATTTAACAACAACTATGACGTATAAGAAGAATTTTAATACGGATGGTCCCAGTGCGGAAGACCGTGCATTGGATCGTTTTGCAGAGCTGATGATAGAGAAAATCAATCATCTGCAAGGTGACTGGGAAAAACCGTGGTTCACTGAAGGTAGCATGAAGTGGCCTAAGAACCTGTCGGGACGCGATTACAACGGGATGAATGCCTTGATGTTGATGTTCCATGCTGAAAAGCAAGGATATAAATTACCTGTCTATTGTACCTTCGACAGGGTGACCAGCCTGAATTATCAGAAAGACAAGCAGGGTAACCGGACACCATTAAAAGATGAGAATGGAGAACCATTACCGCAAGTTAGCGTACAGAAAGGTGAGAAATCGTTTCCTGTTTTTATTACTACTTTTACCGTGGTGGATAAGGATACCAAGGCTAAGATAAAGTATGATGACTATAAACAGTTGTCGGAAGAAGAGAAACAACAGTATGCGGTGTATCCCAAGATGCAGGTCTATTCCGTGTTCAATGTGGATCAGACTAATATGAAAGAGGCACGTCCTAAACTCTATGCGAAGCTTGAGAAGGAAAACCAGCTTGTCAAACCTGAACTGAATGGTGAGGACTTTTCATTTCCTGCAGTCGATATGCTGATTGAAGAAAACGGCTGGGTTTGTCCAATCCAACTGCAACATCAGGATACCGCTTACTACAGTCTGGCGAAGGATATGATTGTAGTACCGGAAAAAACGCAGTTCGTGGATGGGGAGTCATTCTATGGGATACTTTTTCATGAAATGACGCATAGCACGGGGGCTGAAAGCCGGTTGAATCGAATAAAGTCGGCTGTCTTCGGGTCGAACGAATATGCTCGTGAGGAATTGGTGGCTGAATTGGGTAGTGCTTTGGTGGCGCAACGGTATGGCATATCAAAGCATGTGAAGGAGGAGTCGGCTGCATACTTGAAGTTTTGGCTTGATGAACTGAAGAAATCGCCGGACTTTATCAAAACGACCTTGTTGGATGTAAAATGGGCGTCGGCTATGATTACGCAATGTGTGGATGGGATCCGGGAGAAGATTGAGGCGAAGGCGGATATTGGGGATGTGGATAATGATGGTGTTGTGGATGAGGTGGGGCATGAGGAAAAGCAGGTAAGGGAAGAGGTTGGAGAAGAAATACATTGGCGGAGGGGGAGATAAATCTAACTAAAATGGTTGCTACACTCATTGCTATATTATTGAATAGTGTTAAATCACAAAAAAATTCGACTCCTTCTGATTGAATAATAAAAAATAGTCATATCTTTGCGCTCAATATGACCTCCCACGCTTCCCATTTGAACAGCGCACCCGGGGAGGTCTTCGAGTTTTTATACACATGAAATACAGCAAAAACCCATTATCTTTATCGGATCAGATTGATAAACTGACTTCACGTGGACTCATTATTGATGACAGGGAGTTAACGAAGCGTTATCTATCCAACATCAGCTATTATCGTTTACGCGCCTACACATATCCTTTTCAAAACAATGAAGAAGGAGCCAATCATGAATTTATTCGGAAGGGTATTCATTTTTCTGACATTATTGATTTATATTGTTTCGACAGACGACTACGGTCATTGATATTCAATGCTATTGAGAAGATTGAAGTAGCTGTACGTACAAAAATCATACAGATTTACAGTGAGGCTACTGGAGACAGTAATTGGTATGAGGATGAATCCCTATTCAAAGACGATTCTTTCTGGGTTAATGAAGAAGACGAAATAACCGGTAGGATTGAGAAAAAAGAAGTTTTTCTATATAATGTATTGATGGATGACATTATTCATGAAGTAAAGAGAAGTAATGAGGATTTTATCAAGCATTTTTTTGAAAAGTATTCAGAACCTCAAAATCCACCTGCTTGGATGACTTTGGAAGTTATCTCTTTCGGTACTCTAAGCCGTTTGTTTGAACTTCTGAAAAAATCACCGCAGAAAGAGCAAATAGCAAAAGAACTCGGATTGCCTGATGACAGAATCTTGTCAAATTGGTTGCATGCCATATCCGTACTTCGGAACTGTTGTGCCCACCATAGCCGTATTTGGAACAGACGCTATATTGTAAGCGTTAAATTATCCTACAACACCACTTATCCGTTTATTGACCGGGATACAATAAAGCTTATTCGCTCAAATAAGTTATTTGCAATACTAAGTTGTATAAAATACTTTTCAGATATAATCAGTCCGGGTAGTGACCTAAAACGAAATTTTCTTTCTTTATTGGGTGATGGCGGTCAATTATTATCTCTCAAAGAAATGGGACTTCCAGAAAATTGGAAATATCTGGACGTTTGGAAAGATAAATAAGGCTACTAACTTGAGGTAATGGATAAAGCCTTAATCGTATATTTTATTCTGCTTGCGGTTACGGTCGCTGCTGTGAGATTTGCATTCTACTGTTTGAAAAAGGCTGGAGAGGCATATTTCTATGCAGCTCAATTGACTTCCGACCAGTCGTTGAGAAGAAAGCTAAGCAGAAAAGCTGTATTGGCTGGAAATAAAAAAGCTTATCCAATTTATGCCCTTTCTAATCCAACCGAATTTGATAGCCATAAGCCGATGAAACCATTTAAGCTTAAGGGAGTAAAGTGTATCTTCACAGATTATTATTTTCCGACTCGTTATCATAATTGTATTAGTTATGAGCAACGGGACTTTTGTGACGAATTGTTGGATTTTAAGGTTGGCAAGGGAAATGGTCACGAATTTTTTATGGACTGTATGGAAGCGTTAAATCCGGAGGAAGATTGTGTCATTATGTTTATGCCTTGCAGTAAGAACTGGCATTATAAGAGACGGTTTCGTGCATTGGACTATTTTCTTGAAGATTACTATCCTGAATCTTCCAACGGATATAATTTTATTACCTATACAGGAGAGCGGGAAAGTCTTCACTTAACCAAGGGCAGAACAAAAATAGATTTGGAACAGAACTATTATATTAACTGTGATTTGACAGGGAAAAAGGTTGTTGTAGTCGATGATTTACTGACTACAGGAAATAGCCTTCTTGATTTCAGAAAACAGATAGAAAAGAAAGGCGGGAAAGTGGTTTATGCTCTGTTTCTGGGTAAGACGTTCCAAATGCCTGATAATTTTGATATCTGGATTACTGCATTGGGTAATAGATGAAAGGAGTGAACTGACATCAGACAGGGATATAAGCTATTTTGTTTCCATTACTAATTTTGCAGCACAAGTATACCGCAAGTTTTCAAATATGCGGTATTTTAATGCAGAAATCATTCTCTTTTTAGCTAAAAAAAGGCCTACTCTCGCAAGCAAGCCCCTTCTATACATAATGGAAAAGTTATTATTAGGATATCATTTGAGAAAAAGCATCACTTTAGTATGCCGGTTAGCTTCATTCGATGCATAAGTGTCAATGCCTCCTTCGTTCACCTCTAAGATTTGATTTTTGTCAATCCCCCGATGCAACAACTGTGAACGGATGTATCCGGAACGGCTGGCTCCCAAATCATGATTGCCATCGGGTGTTCCGGTAGCGCTATCAGCGGCCCCACAAATCCGAATGCTCAGATTGTATTTCTTGGCTATTCTGGCAATCTCATCCAAGTTGACCAGTTGAGAAGTATCGGTCAGGCGATTGGTACCTATCTTAAAAAAAAAGAAGAAGACAGGTGCGCCTATGCAGCTTTTCCCTTTAGACAACTCGGCAAGGTAACTTTGCGATAACGCTTCGGAAGAACTTTCTGACCTATCTTCCTTTGTTGAGTTCCTGACTTGAATGGAATCACCATTGAGTGAGTGATCCGACCATTGAACACCCTGCAATCTTGAGCGGAGTGAATTAAGTCCACTATAGTTATTCTTTGGATAAGGTTTTGTTAAATGACTTTTCACTTCACGTTTATTAAAACGATTTTGATACAATTCAAGCAATCCTTCAATCTCCAGAATCTTTTTCAATTCAACAATAGCCTTCATATCTGCATTATGCTGTTGGATCAACTGTGAGTTGCTACTGCTTACTGATGAGACATACTCCATCAACCGTTTATTCTGCCATATATAAGGATTGGCATCTATCACTCTTTTCCAGCCTACCTTTCCAATAGAGAAAGATAGACCGGCTGTGACGCTTATCAGATTGTCACCGAATCTATTGGAAACTCCGCGACCATCAAAGTCTTTAAATGTAGTAGTACCGCCAAGTTCCATCGTAAGGTGAATCCTTTGGGAAAGACGATATTGTCCCGTCACGCCATAAGAAAAGGCAAAAGGACTGTTTCTATTGCCCTCATTATGTATGATGCCCAATCCAACGTAAGGAATAAGATTCCATTGAGACAGATCACAGGTGTTGTAATGACGCGACAATACATTCCATAAAAAATCAGCATGCACACTTTGATATGACTGCTTATGCGGCAGACTGTTTTTGAGTTTAAACCCCTGAAAGGAGACTCGACCACCAACTGCCGGCGTGAACCACTTTCCTGCTGAAACAGATAAAGTAGGTTCTATCCGGTCGAACAAGTTGGCGTGACCTAATGGAGAACCGGCAAAAACCAAAGCTCCATTGGAAAAGCCCAAGAACCAATTGCCTTTCCATACCACTGCCGAGGTAATATTTTCAAGGTAGGACGGTTCAATTGGTTCGGGCATTTCCATAGAAGCATTATGAACAACAAGGCTATCCAACAGACGGAGTTCACCAGCTTGTGCTTTCAGTGCCAAAGCGAGTGGTAACATCAATACTATTTTCTTTATCATCGTAATCTTTTAATTTAAACTGAAAGCAAAGGAACATCATCAAAAGAAGGAAAAGAAATGTTCAGCTTCCAATCCATCCATATTTAACCAGTGTTTACTTTGTAGGGAGAAATCATACCCATAATCATACTCAAAAGCTATCTTCGACGATTTTTACCACTTGGCTTCATCATCCGATGCGCCATCATCAGACAGCGGCGTGCCCATGCCCGGTCATCTTCATCATCCTTGCGTCCCCAAGGAAGGTCGTTACTTCCTCCACCGCCCCCGTGTCCTTCCGCAAAGTTGGTCGCCTGATCCAGCAAATTGGCATACAGGAATATGGCACATTTGATGATTTCTTCACCATGCTCAGTCATATCCTGCAATAGCGAATCGTCCAAGGATTCTTGCATATCAAGACTGAGGGACGGCAATATCATCTTGAAATCCTTGATGAGATCATCCAGAAGTGCATCCGCCAATCTGAACCTCACCTGCTGGGTCAGATCGGATGTCGAAATCCTTAGCTGTTGTTGGTACTGATCCGTCAGTTCTTTCGCCTTGTCCTTAAGTTCTTTCAATTCATCCAACTGTTCGTTTGCATGTTTCAGTTTCGACTGCTTGTCTGCCAAATTATCCAATACTTTCTGAAGGTCATTATCCAGTTTCTTGATCCGTTCGTGCAACTCTTCGGAATTGCCTTTTCCTGTTTTTAAATCCTCTGTGACGGCAGCCAATTCTTTTTCCAGCACTCCTTTCTTTTCCTCCAGGTTCGAGACCATCGTGGTAAGCCCCTTCACTCTCTTTTCGGCAAACCGGATATCGGCATAGAGCTGGCGCAGTATTTTTTTGTTCTCTTCAATCTGCCCTTCAAGCGTGGTACATTGGTTGGAAAGGTCACGCCTGTACTCTTCCGTAGTGCGATGCTTGGCGCCTGTCACGGCAATACTGTCCCCACGCATCAATCCCCACTTCTCATTCACCTTTGCGAACTCATCGTGAATAGCGAGCATGTATTCCTTATAATCAAATTTATCTTTGCCTGCAAATATCTTCTTGAATGCGAACTTATTCTCCTTGCTGATTGGCAAAAGAGTCATGTGGACATGCGGATTCGTCTCATCCAGATGGACAATGAACGCGGCAATGTTCTCCTCTCCCCATTTGTCACTCGCATACCTGTACATATCCTGTGCCCATTGCTCTATCTCCGGATGACGTTTTATATGCGAGTTATCTGCCCCGCGTGTGAGATTCACCTTTTGGTTTCCGAAAGCGATTTCAAGCATTCTATCACGAGACCCTCCCAAGATGAAGTTGACGACAGTACGGAGCTTCGGTTCCGCAAGTCCCGCATTCGGGTCTTTGATGCCACGCTCCGCAAGGTTTTCGGCAATACGCCGGGGAATACTTTTGTGCTTATTGACCGGAGTGACTATTCCACCTCTCCCGATTTCAAAATTCAGAGCCTCACGGCTACGGTCGTAGTTCCCGGTCTGAGTCGCACTGTTCCAACCTTTCTCGGACCAGTTACGTAAGTGCTCATTGCTCTGGGCTACCGTCATCCCTTTAGAGGAGTTGACCTGCATTACCTGTTTCGCTGATTTTGCCATAATTTTCTTTTTTATTTCACAGCTTGCTGCCTCGTTAGAGCCTGAATCCCATTGCAAATTTTGCAGATGGGGTATTAGGCTACCCCGGATGAAATTCGGGGTCAGAAAGGCAAGCCTTGCGCCTTACAAGAGGTCAAGACCTCCGAAGCGGAATTCCTGTCAAGACGAAAGGAATAATGGCTTCATGAGGCTGTATTCTATTGAAGCAAGACTTCCTGTTTTCTGTTGGGACTGCAAGCTTGCAGTGATTTCTATTTTTCATTTTCGATGGGTGCGGAACGGAGTATCGTCCCGTAGTGTACAAAGATTGTATCCAATAAGTTTTTGACTTCATCCGGAAGTCCGGTTAAGGGTGGTTTGGAAATTGTATTTTGGGAAGTTGAGAAAAGAAGACCTCCCCAAGAAAGCAGTTGCCAGAACTCAATGAAGTCATGACGGCAATGTTCGGTAAAGAGTGTGGCGAGCGCCGCATTCACATCAGCCTGTCGCGGGATGAGATTGGAATGGTGCAGGATGAGATGTGAGATAAACCGGTGCAGCCGTTGGCCTACATCTGCTTTGCTGTCTGACACCTGAGGCTTGAATAGTCCGTCGGTATCCTTAAAGAAATCGACACCGGAAGAGACCATTTCTTCTATACTGATATATCCACTCAGCCATCTGGATAGCCGTTGTTCATCTTTGGTGAAGGGACGTTTGTTCTTTTCCTGCTCCGATGGTTGAGTGTAGCGCATGGTTATGACGAAGAATTTGCCCTCCGAAACCATATCGGCATAATCCATGGCAACCAACTTGTCGAGGAAGGACTTGACCGTCACCCTGTGCCAATTCCACTTTTTGGCAAGGTCGGTGACTGTCGCCGTAAATTGTCCTTTATGCAAATGAACGGTGGTTCCAAATCGGGTTTCTTCCGATTGGACTTCTGTGTTCATTGCCATATTCATCAATTCACAGAAGGCATCCAGTTTCGATGTCCGGTCTGTGGTTCTTGGTCGAAGGTAGTCAAGCAGGGACTTGTCTGCCTTGATTTGGTAGTCTGCAATCATTTCATTCATGAGTATTATATGTTTTAATTAAGATTGTTACAATTCAAATCGGGTGATTGGAATAGATGGTGACCGACAATAAGCGGTTGCAATTGTCTTGTCAGCATCTGTATATAGGGAAAGAAGAAGCTTTCCTGTAAATCCTTCCATAGAGGAAGTCTGATTCTCTGACAGTGACAGTCAATTGCCGTCGAAAAAAGAAAGCTAGTTGTCAGTCGTTCCAATCGTAATAATGGAAGATGATTTTATCCGGTTGCTCCATTATCCTCTTGTGATAATCAGGAAATGAAATCTGTTCACGTGCCTTTTGTGAGGGATAGAACACCGCACCAAACAAAAGAATTTCCATAGTAACAGCTGTCGAAAAGAAGTACGGAATAAACAGGCAAACTACGGCAATGATGGCGCTGATGAAAAGAGTTCTTCTGTTTTGCAGGAAATAGATGATACGTTCCGTAAAACGATGGGAGAATAGAAAGATGAAGGCTACGGATGAAGGAGCCAGATCATACACACTTTTAGCTATATGGACGTAGTTGAAATGGAATAACAGTAATATCAACAACAGCACCAACGTATAGAATTTGCGCCAACAATGGCGGCTTGCCATGCATACATAGAACTTGGTCATTCTCTTTCCGTCAGCTTTATAGCCAAACATAAAGAGTGCAAGCAACAATGCAGACAACAGAATATGAATATAATTTGTGATCATCTTATTATGGTTCTAATTCTAAAATGATGTGCCCGAAAGAGGCTTTCTTGATAATTGCTTCCGCATCCGTATAGAGCAACTGTTCATTCCTGCAACGTTTCTTGAACAATGGATTTCGGCTTAACGCACGTATAGCATTGTCCAGTTCAAACTCAGGAATGCTCCATTGTTGACCTTTTGGGTAGTTGTAATTGGACCATTTGACGACTAAACGTAAAACACGACTATGAACAGGATGCAGGTTTCCGCCGGTATGAACGCTGAAAATCTCTTCTCGGTCGGCATCCATGACATCTACCCATGTATAGGTGGAATGGATAAGGGTAACCAATTGATGATACAGTTCCGCCTTCATATCAGATAAAATCCCGTAGCAGTTCATCGACCTTGCGGTTATAGACGAACCGTCCTCGTTTGCCTGTTTCCACAAGCTCATTGCGCAACTCAACACCCATAACTTCCAGTGATGAATACAGAGTGATGTAAATGGTATCGCACTGGCAACGCTCATCTGAAACGGCATTGAACTTGTACATGTGGTCGAAATGCGGATTGGAATACACACAGCAATGATGTCCGAAAACGGTAGCATCCGAAGGAATGTGATGATATAAAAGGATTAATTCCATTTGGTCTTCCAGTTCATCAATCAACTCTTCCAATGAGTACACCTTGGGTAGAAGGAATGTCAGCAATGCGCTCTCATCGGATAGTTCCGCTCCTTGAAAGAGGGCTGAGACAATAAGGTTGGGCATCTCCAGAGAAGCCAGCATGATGAAACGTTCGATATGTTCCTGTAGCATATAAATATAGTATATATGATTCCTTTTTAGTGAGAATTACTCTGTATTGTCTCCTATTTTAAAAAATCGAATGCAAATGTATGGTATAACGTTGTATAACATTCCAATGAAGAATGATGCATTGATTAATTTAATTATTCTTATACAATCGTATTCCAAGTATGATTTATATAATTGATTATAAATCAATTGGATGATAACAAATGATGGTAAAAACAGAATATAGAAAGCGGAATGTTTTTGAGAAAAAGTATAAAGTTTATGTGTTTTTGATTCAAGTATGATTTGTATTGTCAGAAACATTGTAACTTTACTCGCAAATTTCATATCTAAAGAATAAGCTATGGCAAAAATAGGGTATTTGATGCATTCCACTCGTTATGATGGAGCCGAAGCCGATATTGAATGGATGAAGGATTACGGCTGTTGTGAGGTTTTCAAAGAGCAACCGGAACAGGAGAAATTGCGTCCGTTATGGAATAAGGTATTAGGAAATTTGCATAAGGGTGATGAGTTGGTGGTACCCAAACTTAGTAACGTGCTACAGGGCACCCGGCAGTTGGCGTTCTTTCTGGAATTTTGCCGGGTAAAAGTTATTCGGATCATCTCCATTCATGATAAGATTGACTCAGGCAATGAGTTGTTTCCTGAAACCAAAACGTCGGATGTACTGCTAACCATTGCTTTATTACCCGGAGAGGTAAATGCTAACCGGAAGGCTGCCAATCATATACACAAATTAAAGAGTAGAATCAAGGTTCTTACTCCCGCCGCGCATAATAAGGCTGAAAGGGTCAAACTTGTGGTGAACATGTATAAAAGTGGGCATACGATTGATGATATCTGGAAAACAAGCGGATTCAAAAGCCGTAGTTCTGTTTTCAGGATATTGAATATGGCTGGTGTGGAACTGAACAGGGGGCATACAAAGGGGACACTGGGACCTAGAAAAGAGAAATATGAGGAGGGTGAAAATTATGAAGAAGACTAAGAACACAGTAATTCGCATGTGTTATTTTGGTGTACCGATTTTATTGGCCTTACAGATTGTTTTGATTTGCTATTTCTTATTCATATCAAATTGCATTATATGTCCATAGTACTGCTATACATCTTGCTGCCATTGGTGTTCCTGATTCACGATTTGGAAGAGATTGTGATGAGGATGCATTGTATGCCGCATATTGTGCGGTTGGTCTCCAGTAGATTCCCACGGATAACTCCTATCATTAGACATCTACAAAATATTAGCACAAGGAATTTTATCATCATCATTATCGAAGAGTTCCTCTTGATTATCGTGGCTTTAGCGGTATTCCTTTATGATATTCCTTATCCGCTATTAGCTCTATTTTGGGGGTTTAGCATTCATTTGTTCGTGCATATCGCACAGGCTATTGTCATAAGGAGATATGTACCGGGGTTAATTACATCGTTGCTATTTCTGCCTTATTGCGCTATGGGAGGCGTGCATCTGATTCAACGATATGGTTTAGATCTGAATATGTTATTAGCGGTAATCGGATTTGCTATCGTTGTGACCAATTTATTAATCATGCACCGAATCATGAGAAAATAAAAAAGGGTACTCTCACATTTACTTTCCTTTATTCCCATACGGAACGATATCCTCCGCTGCCATTAAGCCGGAAGATTCTGAAAGTTCGGGATAAGGGATGACTTTCGGCGCTATAACCGGTTTTTGGGTTTCCGTTGCTGGGGTTAAATCTTTCTTTTCGGTTCCCGCTGCTAATACCGGCGGGTTTAACCTTTCTTTGAGTTTTGTATTGCGTTTCAACACTGACATATTGCGGATGGCATAAGCCAAAGCCTTTGTCGTGCCGATAAGCACACAAATCTTCTTGGCACGGGTAATGCCGGTGTAGATAAGGTTGCGTTGGAGCATCACATAATGATTCATCAATACCGGCATGAGTACTATCGGGTATTCCGAGCCTTGCGATTTATGAATGGTGGTGGCATAAGCCAAAGAGAGTTCGTCGAGTTCGGAAACCTCATATTCAACCGATGTACCGTCAAAATTGGCAATGAGGGTTCGGTCTTCCATATCAACCTCTTCAATGTACCCCAAGTCGCCATTGAACACGTTCTTGTCGTAGTTGTTCCGTATTTGCATCACGCGATCCCCTTTCCGATATGAGTAACCGCCCCGATTCAGGCAGATGGATGTTGGATTCAAAGCATCCTGAAGGAGTAAATTCAGATTTGATGCGCCTACAACTCCCCGTTGCATGGGCGTGAGGACTTGTATTTTGCTTGCCGGCAAGTGATATGCTTTCGGAAGCCGCTCCTTCACCAGGCGGACAATGCTTTCAGCAACCTGATTCGGGTCTTCTGTTTTTATAAAGAAAAAGTCGGTGTCTTTGCCGTTGCTTGTATCGGGGAACTTCCCGTGATTGATAGCATGGGCGCTCATTATTATCCGGCTGGACTGGGCTTGGCGGAAAATCCGGGTCAGGCGTACAACAGGAATCTTCTCGGAATCAATGATGTCACGCAATACGTTGCCGGATCCGACACTTGGCAACTGGTCGATATCACCTACCATCACTAACCGCATTCCGGTGGAAACGGTTTTCATCAGATGGTTCATCAGGAGAATGTCTATCATGGAGCATTCATCAACTATTAAAGCATCGGCTTCCAACGGGTTCTCTTCATTGCGTTTGTATCCGTCTTTGGGGTTGTATTCCAAC
This sequence comes from Bacteroides sp. UBA939, assembly GCF_002293435.1. Lineage (GTDB taxonomy): Bacteria > Bacteroidota > Bacteroidia > Bacteroidales > Bacteroidaceae > Bacteroides. The sequence continues at coordinate 19,805 of NZ_DBDF01000191.1, forward strand.
AACCGGTGGATGGTTTTGGCTTCCATACCGGTGGCTTCGCTCATTCGTTTGGCGGCTCTTCCGGTTGGCGCAGCAAGCAGGATGCTCATGCCTGCCGTCTTCAAGGCGGCAATGATACCTTGTGTGGTAGTGGTCTTGCCCGTTCCGGGGCCACCTGTCAGAATCATGACTTTGGATTCTACGGCTTGACGGATAGCGGCTATCTGAACATCATCGTATTCAATGCCGGTCTCTTTTGAGATGGCGGCAAGGTTGAATGTCGGTTTCTTCCTACTTGTTTCACCTGCTTCCACTAACGCCCGGAGACGGTTGGCCACGCCACATTCGGCATAGTAAAAAGGAGGAAGATAGATGGCTTCATTGTCAAGTTCCAAATCCTTAGCCTCAATCATTTGTTTCATTGCTTGCCTTATGGGTTCTTCCTCTACTTCAAGTAACTGTATGGCTGATTTTATCAGTTGTTCCTCTTCGGCATATACATGACCATCATTGGATAGTTGTCCCAGTGTGTAGAGGATTCCACTCCGGCAACGGCGCAAGTCATTCTTTTCATATCCCATTTTGGCGGCTATGCCGTCAGCAGTCTTGAATCCGATCCCCCATATATCATCCGCCAGGCGATAAGGATTGTCTTTTACCTTGTCAATGCTCTCCTTGCCGTATTCACGGTAGATCTTGGCGGCGTATGCCGTACTTACCCCGTAACCTTGAAGAAAGAGCATCACGTTCTTGATATCCTTTTGCTTCTCCCAGCTCTCACCGATTTTCTCCACACGCTTCTTACCGATACCGGACACTTCATACAGCCGTTCGATGTTATTTTCTATCACGTCAATAGTCTCCAGCCCGAACTTCTCCACAATCAACTTGGCGAGCTTGGAACCGATACCTTTCACCAATCCACTACCCAAATATTTCTCAATACCGTAAATGGTGGCGGGCATGACCTCTTCCCATGATTCCGCGATAAACTGACTTCCGTATTTCTTATCGACTTTCCAGTTGCCGTCGCATAGCAGGACACTTCCCACCGGAACTTCCAGCAGGTTGCCCACCAGAGTCACAGGGTCATTATAGCCTTTTACAAGAACCTTCATGACCGAATATCCGTTATCGGGATTCTGATAGGTGATACGTTCTACTACGCAGCGGAGTTTTATCATCTTCTTTTATTGCCTTCCTTATGGATTATTCTTTTTCGTACTTATCCAGGTACTCCTTCATGGCTTCATTGACTATGTCTTTCAAGGACATATTCTTATCAATCGCCAGATACTTCATTCTTGTATGGATACTCTTGTTGATAAGAAAGTTACAGTGTACCACTGTCTCTTTCTCAGTCGCAACTTTTGCAGGTTTATCCTCTGTAGAAGAGGGTGCGGTTGATGAAAGGAGACCGTTTAAGCCACCTTTCATGCTGTCTTTTAGCTGATTGCTTTTGCCCATATCGCTTTACTTTAGTTTTAGAACTTCTTCGGCTAAATCCAGGTAATCTTTGGCTCCGTTACTATTCTTATTATACTCATAGATATTCTTCCCATTAATCGGGGCTTCTGCCAAAGCCACATTGTCACGGATGATTGTTTTGAAGACCTTTTCGCAGAAAGAATCCTGAATAATCTCCGTAACGCTCTTGTTCAGAGTCTTGCGTTTGTCATATTGGGTAATGACAATACCACCAATTTTCAAATTGGGATTGAGACGTTCTTGAACGATGCTGATGACATTCATAATCTTAGCCATACCTCGCATTGCCAAAAATTGAGCCTGAACCGGTATGATTAAGAAATCGGCTGCCGTCAATGCGTTTAAGGTAAGTAATCCCAAAGAGGGTGGGCAGTCAATCAGGATATAGTCAAACTTATTCTCTTTGGGCAGTTTGCTTATCAGTTGCTTTAAAATCATTTCACGCCCCGGTTCATTGATTAGTTCTGATTCTGCCGCCGATAAGTCAAGGCAGGATGGTACCAAAGTGATACCATTTCCTGTTTTTATAAGAGGAAGAGAATATTCTCCTTTCATTGCTCCATATACCGTATTAGGCTCCTCAATAGAGCAACCAAAGGACTCGGTAAGGTTTGCCTGTCCATCAAGGTCAATAACAAGGATTTTCTTACCTTTCTGTTGCAGGGCGGCTGCGAGATTGATGGTTGTGGTAGTCTTTCCGACACCTCCTTTGTGGTTTAATATAGCTATAATATTAGACATATTTCATTTCGTTTTTAATATTCAACTACAAAGATAGTACTATTAATAGTATATACTAATATTAGTATTTAATATTGTTACTATTTTACTTTATTTAGTTATTACTATAAGTAGTATTTATTGATATACAATAGGTTGCATATCATAAATTATCTTTTTATCTGATATTGAAACACATTCCTTTAGCCCATATTCTGAATACAAGAGTCTGGAATATGGACTAAAGGATGAGTAACGGCAGGCTATTCTGCCAATAGCTCCATCCATTGTTGCCGGCAGAACTGTTCGTATTCAGCTTTATCAGTGCCTTTTTCTATGGCTCTATCAATGATTTCACTTATCTCATCATAAGAAGCTCTATCGGTAATGCATTTGGTTTCTTGATAGTCCATCAAATAAACCTCGTAATAGTCACTGCTATTAAGAGCTACCAACACAAACCCTTTGAACAAGCGCCCATTTACCTTGAATTTGAGTGCCGGCATTTGTTTGAACACTGTAGCGATAAACTTTTCCACTCCCCAAGAGAGGACAACATTCATTGGAGTTGTAGCCAATAACTGATTTTTAGCGGTCTCCGCCACCTGTAAAACATATTCCTTATCCATAATTGAAAGTATTTAGAATTAAATAAATGGTATGGGTTGACCTTTCTCCTGAAGGCATTCCAGTATTGCTTTTGCGTCTTCATGAGATGCACGATTACGGTCATCATAGTGGCGATTGTCACTTGCCATGACCTTCAGGCATTCGAGGATTAGCCGATAAAGGGATTGTTGTAGTGTTGGGTGCATCATTGGGATTGCTGCCGCAAAATTCTTGGCATTGAAACTATAATCGTTCAATGCATCTTCAACCGTCTTAGCCAGTTGGTACTCTTTTGTCTGTTCGATGTTCTGGTACTTCTTCATATTCAATTCATTTTAAGTGAAACATTCGTTTTCCCTGCCCTCGGATTCTTCTTATCGAAGCCGATTGGGAATTTAACAGTGCAGTCAAACTGTCATTCGCCAAACTTTTAGTGATGGTTTTTCTTGAAGATTACACTCCGGCGGAGGAAGAATCCGAAAGAAATAGATTTCAAACCGGGCACTAAAGTTGGATGACAGACCTTCGCATCTGGTAAAGTCCATCGGGTAGATAGAGTCGTCTGATATGTACTGAAGTGGTATAAAAGGAAGAAGTACCTACAATGGAGTGAAAAAGGCTTTGGGCGGGTAAGGAATAAAGTCTGCCGGGGCAAAAGAGAAAGCGACTTGTTCTGTCATCAATGGATTAGGTTGTTTCGATTCATCGAAGCTCCAGTACTTTGATGTCAGGAATATGTCGCTGTTTGCCCTTTCTTGGATATGACTGACCAGGGGGGAAGTAGTATTCAGAAACAGACATTCCTATTCTTTGGGTTGGGAAAGCCTTGATATAAAAGGAAGATAGGAAAGAGGTATAACAGGAAGAACTTGGCATTTGCTTACCCCGGAAAGCAGGGAATCCCTCGCCCTGTCTCACGACAGAACAAGGGATAGGTTAAATATATCCGTATCTGATTAAGCTGCATCATCAACAGCCGGTACTGGCTGTTGTTCAGCTTGTTTCAGAGATTCATCTATTTTCTTTTGCAACTCTGAACATTCTTGTTTCAGGGCAACCAGCTCATCTGTCTTGTTCCATTGCCTTGTTACAATCTGTTTCAGTATCGGCAACTCGTTTGTCAACTTGTCAATCTGCTGTTGTTGGCGTTCTATCAATGCCGGTATCTTTTCAAGAGTAGCCTTTGGATAGTCAGCGGATTCGGTAAAACTAAGCGGTAAAGCTCCCGATAAACCACATTGATATTTTAATCCGTTTGTACCCTCGACATAGAAAGTATTCCTGTCAAAAGAGCCGGATAAAGAGTATTCACTGCGGACAGATAAATTCAGGTTCATGTAATGCCCGATGGTTTTCCAATCTTCGCCTCTATAACGTTTTGCGATAATATGTAATTCCTGACCTACTTCTTTGGGTGTAGCTTGTTGCATACCGACGATGGAAATCTCACGGATTTTATTGTATTCAGTGATATACTGCCAATCTTCTGACATTCTTCGCTTCTTTTCTTCAAATGTTTCAATATCCTGCACGTTTTGAGCTATTTTTCGTTCAGCCCTGTAACGCTCTTTGTTGAAAGTTGCCTGTTCTTTTTCCAACTGCATAATTTTATTATCCAGCTTTGCTTTGTTCAACAAATCCGTATTTCCGGAAAGGACGGCTACAAACTCTGCAAAGTTCATTCCGTTGTTTTCATCCATGCTATCCTCGTCAATCCTGCGGACAGCCACCGTGCCGTTGTTTATCTGATTGATAAACATCTGCTTGTTCTTTAAAAGATTGAACTTGTAAGCATCAAGTGTTTTTTCCGTGCCATATATGATAACATCGACAATGTTCTTCCCCCACAGCTTTACGGTATTGCCTTTACGGATAGCCCTTCCATTGCGTTGCTCCAAATCTGCGGGTCGCCAAGGTATCTCAATATGATGAACCGCAACAGCCCTTTTCTGTGCATTTACGCCCGTTCCCAACATGGAAGTAGAACCGAAGAGAACCCGTATATTTCCGTTGTTCATGTCCTCAATCATCCGCTTTCTTGCTTTTTCAGTTTTTGCCGTCTGAATAAACTGTATCTCACCGGCAGGTATTCCCAATCCAATAAGTTTGTCTTTAATATCTGAATAGATATTCCATTGGTTAGGCTTATAGGTACTTAAATCGCTGAAAACAAACTGTGTACCCTTATTCTCCATTGAACGAATATAATAGTCATAGATGGTTGTAGCGCATCGTGTAGCTTTGTTTGCAGGGTCGTCACTGAATTTATCACCTAATAAGCGCATATCGAGAGCCATTTTTCTTGCGACATCCGTAGCAATCAGCATTTTAGCCTGGTCTAAATTTTCCGGTGCCCGGTAATCCAATCCCAAATCTGCCCAATCTCCACTATTAGCGAATGAAAGCAAACGTCCAATCATCTCTTCCTGTTCTATGGTGGGGGTATTGGATAAAAATCTCACGTTTTTTTCGGGAACATCAAGATTTATCATTTCTGCCGTGCGGTAATCGGTGATTTCACGCAGGAATGCTGCCAGTTCCGGTACTTTGATATAAGTGCGGAAACGTTCTTTGCGCTTGATAGAACCTGTAACGCTCAATTCATAATCGGTTGTCTTTTGAGTGAATATAGCTGCCCAAGCATCAAAGCAACTGATTTTTTGCCGTTGAAGTTCCTGCGGTCGCAAATACTTGAAAAGAATATAAAGTTCGGTTAAGGCGTTCACTACTACTGTGCCGGAAAGAAATGTAGCTCCTAAGTCCTTACCTGTGTGGTTTTGGATATCCCGTATGGCAACCAGTAGATTCATAGCCCTTTGTGAACCTTTGACGTTTCCGATGCCTGCCACTCTCGTATGCCGTGTCTGGAACATGAGATTTTTAAAAATGTGATATTCATCTACAAAAATATGGTCGATACCCATTGAATGGAAATCTATGGTTTCATCTTTCTTGTTGTCAATCCTTGACCGCAACATTGATAAGTTGGCATTCAAGTTCTGTTGTCTGATTTCAAGCCCTTTAAGCATCTTCCTGCTACGCCATTTCATGCCTGAATCTTCCAAAGCCTGCAAGGAAAGTTCAATATCCTGTAACTCCTGATTGAATATATCCAGCATCGTTTCATCCGACTGCGGTATTTTGGAAAATTGGTCGTGTGTCAGAATGATGCAGTCCCAATTATTATTCTTTATCTTGGAAAACAATTCCTGCCTGTTTGCCGGTGTAAAGTCCTCTTTGCCGGGATACAGCAGTTTGGCTGTAGGGTATGCCTTTTTGAAGCAGTCCGCAATTTCGTGAACATTGGCTTTCAGACCGATAATAAGCGGTTTCTGTACTAATCCTAAACGCTTCATCTCATAAGCAGCCACACACATGACCATCGTTTTACCTGCACCGACTTCGTGCCAGCATACGCCGCCGCCATTCTGCTTAATCATCCAAATAGCATCTTTCTGTGAGGGGTACAGGTCATTGTATGGGAACTGTTCAAAAGATAAATTGGGAAAAGTTTGCGCCGAACCGTCATAATGAGGTCTGACATAACAGTTGAAACGCTCGTTGTACAGGCTTACCAATTCATCACGCACTGCAATGGGTTGACTGTCAAGCCATGCATTAAATTTGCTCCTGATATCCTGTATCTTGGTGGATGCCACTTGTATAGCTTCATCATCAGGCACTCTTACACGTTCACCGTTCCGTACTATTTCTTTGGTGATTTCAGGTACCGTGTCCTGCAAGGCATGAACCATCAAGTCTTCGCCGTTGTAATTACGAACTGAATACATATTGTAGGCTATCGGTGAATAGCTGCGCAGGGAAACAATATAAGTGTCGTTTACATCAAAATACATGATTTCGGTTTCGGTCTGGAACAATTCCGTAGCAAAGTTTGAAAATACATTGACGGGCATCCATCTTTCACCGAAATTAAAATCCAGCTCTTCATAAGGGATAATTTCAGGAATGATATTCTCCAAAGCCCTTACTGCCATTTCTGCCCATTCTTTAGCCTTACCGGTCAGTTCTGCAAGTGAAGTGCTGATATCCTTGCATTTGCGGACTACATTTCCGGCAAGGAATTTGCTTTTATGTTCCCAACATTTAGTTATCGGATTATAAAAAATCTCACCGCTCAAAGCTTCTATCAGTTCTGTTTCCGTCTTGTCGGTCATTTGGGTGAGATAGCCTATATCCACCTTGCCGTGATAGTTAACCCAACTTTGACCCGCCAAAATATTTTTCA
>NZ_DBDF01000091.1 GCF_002293435.1 Bacteroides sp. UBA939
TTAATTTATAACCAGTACTTAAGAATAAATACTCACCTTACTGTAGTCGCCAAAAACAAGCAGCCTGTTCTTCAATCTAAATATCCGCGGCAACCTTGCAGATTCCTCCACATCATACTCTTGTACAGGTACAACCGTATCAACAGGAAAGAATTGCTTATAACAAACTGAAACCGTATCTTTATCCTGATTACAAGAGTTCAGAACGATGATAATGCAACAAAAAATAGTTATATATACGCCTCTATAATTCATATTTCACTAATACATAATCTGGATCCGCACCCAAAACATATAAAACATTATCCTTACTATCGGCTGCAATACGCATTATTGGTATCCCTAAATCTACAATCTTAACCAGCTTCCCATCATAATCATATAAGAAAACAGTACGAGGGCATTTGCTTATATCTCGACCCACAGTACTTTCGTCCATAGGGTCTCTTTCCCTGTCCCGTTCCAATGCAATAATATAATCCTTGCTCAAACAGACGCCACGAATTCCTCCTACTCTGCGGTCAAAAATAATCTGATTGTCGGCAATTTCATATTCACGTCCATCAGATTTACGCTCCCATAATAATTTGAAAGTATTCCCTGTTTCTTGATAAAGAGCTATATAAGGAAAATTAAAAGAGGTATATACTAAACATCTCTTTTCCGGATTATACGCCATATTTCCTCCAATATGTTGTTTTACCTTCGATACAGGATAAACTCCGAAAACAGAATTTTGCCCTTGGATATTAGCTTTAAAATAATTCGCATCCCCGTCCTCTGTTCTTCCGACAAATACACCTTTGGAAAGTTCGCTCATCTGCGGACGGGATACCCTTTCCGAATCAGACAAGGCAATAAAAGTTTCCTTTTGCAATACTAAACTATCCAAAGAAAGAAAGCCTTTAGTATTCCCATTGGCATCACTAGCAAAGAAAAGATTGTCAATTGCCACCATATTGATTCCTCCTGTAATGAATTCCCGAGGTCCTTTACCCACCTTTCCCATCACCCCTATCTCTCCACCATTTTCCCTATCATGTACATGTACAAAATAATCACGCGCAAAAGGATCAGTCCAAACCAAATAATCACCGGTAACAATAAGGTCACCCGGCATAGTAGTCATAATCTCACTATTCAACAACTTATACGAAGCCTTTTCATACACTACATTCTCATTTCCGCTTTTACAACTTAAAAGAAAGAAACTTAATAATGAATATTGAAATAACTGTGCTGCAATTTTCATAACTATCTTAACTAAAAATTAAAAGACAATGAACATCCACTCCACTTTCATACACCTGAAAGGTAAGCATTCCTATGACGAGAAGCAAGACTACTCCCAACACATTATAACATTTGTCGACAGTATCTCATGATATAAGTAAATTCGCTTCTGCAAAACTACAAAACTATTTCAATAATAATGATTATATTAAGTAAAATTTGCAATACCCGTGCGCATACACAATCTTTGCTTGATGACACATACTGATTGACAAAGCCCCCATCACGCTTTAAGGCAACGACTGGCATGAATTTATCTTCTTTTGATAAGTTGCTTCTCTTTTTTGAGGAAGCTCGCGATTCTTATCTTAGTGAATACAAGATGAGCGGTAAACGCCGCACCGGCGTGCGTGGTTACAGCATGTAATTCGTAGTCCAAGCTTCCTAAATAATATCAATTTGTTTATCCGCCAGTCTCTTTTCGCTTCACAACAAATCATTGTATAATTCTACATTTCTACCTATCTTAAAAACCCCTTTTTATCAATAATGCTACTTAAACACCACTAAAGCGACATAAACACCACTAAAGCAACTGTGCGTTATCTGCCTGTCATACCTTTGCAGAGTCATTTAAAGAAATGGCAATAATAAACTTTATTTTTTAATTATTTAAACTTTAAAAATTATGGCTTTAGAGTATGTAGTAACAAAAAGAGTGTTCGGTTTTGATGAATCAAAAACGGAGAAGTATGTAGCTAAATCTGTGCGCTCAGGACAGATGAGTTTTAGCAAAACCTGTGCGAGAGTGAGTCGCATCTGTGGTGTTCATCGCAAAGTGGTAGATCTGGTAGTCAGCGGTTTGGTCGATATGATGGCCGAAGACATTGATGACGGAAAGAGTGTTCAATTAGGCGAGTTCGGCATTTTCCGCCCTACGATTAAGGCTAAAAGTGCAAATTCCGAAGAGGGAGTAAAGGCAAGCAGTATTGTGCGGAAGCGTATTGTATTCACTCCGGGTAAGATTTTCCAACGCACGCTGAATGAAATGAGTGTAACTCGTTCTGTACCGGCTGATACGGATTATACAGATGGTAGCAGTTCCGGAAATACAGGTGGTAATACAAGTGGTGGTAACACAGGAGGCGGAGATATTGACGATAATCCGTTAGGATAATCTCAGGCCAAATAACTCAATTAAAGTAGCGAAAGTTTTTTCGCTACTTTGTTTTTATGAATAATATATCCTATTTTTGCGAAAGTTATAATCACAAATAGGTATTATATGGAAAAATCAAAAGTATTCTACGCAGACCTGCGCACCTCTCCCACTTCTAATCTTCTCGACAAGATGGAACGGTTGGTAAAACGAGCTGGTATTGAGAAACTCCCTTTGAAAGATAGCTTCGTCGCCATTAAAATTCATTTCGGTGAACCTGGAAACCTTGCTTATCTCCGTCCCAATTATGCAGCACGCATAGCTAATTTACTCCGTAACCAAGGTGCAAAGCCTTTCCTTACGGATTGCAACACCCTCTATTCAGGCCGTCGCGCAAATGCTGTCGACCATTTGCAAAGTGCAATGGAAAACGGTTATAATCCTATCTCCGCCCAATGCCAGGTAATTATTGCAGATGGACTGAAAGGAACTGATTGCCGGGAGATTCCTTTGAACGGCGAATATTGTGCGGCGCCTAAAATAGGTACAGCTGTTGCCGACGCTGATATCATCATCAGCATGAATCACTTTAAAGGGCACGAACAAGCCGGATTCGGCGGAGCATTAAAGAATCTTGGTATGGGTTGCGCCAGTGTAGCCGGCAAGCTGGAACTACACTCAGTCTCGCAACCCAAAATCGATACGGACAACTGTATTGGCTGCAATATCTGCGTAAAGAACTGTGCGCACGGTGCCGTACATCTCAACGCAGAACGCAAAGCGGAAATAGATTATGTAAAATGTGTAGGTTGCGGGCAATGTGTTGCCCTGTGCCAATATGATGGAGCCGTAATGGGCGATGAAGACACATCGGAACGGTTAAACTACAAAATCGCCGAATATACCTTGGCCGTAGTAAAAGATAAACCAAACTTTCATATCAGCTTTATTATGAACGTTTCTCCCGAATGTGACTGCTGGAATCACAATGACGCCGCCATTATACCCGATCTTGGAATTCTGGCCTCAACTGATCCGGTAGCATTAGATAAAGCATGTGCAGATATGGTTACCCAGGCTCCGATATTGCATACGGGAAATTGCCTTTCTGCCGGACATGAACACGATGATTTGTGCGGGCAAGACAAGTTCCACCTGATGCATCCGGATACGGATTGGCTGACAGGATTACGTCATGCGGAAAAGATAGGATTGGGTAACATGCAATATGAGTTAGTGAAGGTTTAAACCTTTTCTAACTTAAAAAGTCTATATATTAATATCCTATAATAGAACAGTGTCCACAAAGAAACATAAATAACTATCAATTAATTTATAATCATTGAATAATGGAAACAACAGTTAAACTCTATTCTTTGTCTTTCAGCAATGCAAAGACCTATTTGTTTGTATTCTTATTTGTCGCAGGAAATATCGCATTGCCGCAGCTTTGCCATTTAGCGCCCGTAGGAGGATCGACATTATTGCCTATTTACTTTTTCACATTGATTGCCGCCTACAAATTTGGTATCCGCGTAGGATTGCTAACCGCTTTACTTTCTCCGGTAATCAATCATTTACTTTTCGCAATGCCTGCTGCTGCCGTATTGCCTGCTATCCTGGTTAAATCCGGATTACTTGCCGTTGCCGCCGCTCTTGTAGCACAATATACGAAGAAAGTATCTTTGGCAGCGCTTCTCGGTGTGGTTTTGGCTTATCAGGTAATAGGTACGGCTTTTGAATGGGCGTTATACGGTGATTTCTTTCTGGCTGTACAAGACTTCCGTATGGGTATTCCGGGCATGCTTATCCAATGGTTTGGAGGCTATGCCGTATTAAAGGCAATTGCCAAACGATAATTGCCGACCATTAATTCCTATTAATAAGTATGGCAAAAACCATGGAAGAAGTGCTGGAACGTTTCCGCACAATTGAATTCCGGGATGAGTTTGATATAATCGTAGCAATTGCCAACGGCGGTATTGTTCCGGCAGGTATTATCAACCAACGGTTACAAAAGGAAGTTCATCTGCTGCATATTAATCTGCGGGATGAATATCAACATCCGAAGTATGATGTTCCCTTGTTGCTCGCCCCTATTGATTTCAACTTCAAAGGAAAAAATATACTATTGGTGGATGACCGGATAAAGACCGGATCCACCATTCGTTTGGCATACGAATTACTTAAAGAAGCAAGCCTGATAAGAACATTCGCAGTTAATGGTACGGCAGATTATGCTTTGTTTGACGAGCCTTGTTTCAAATTTCCCTGGATACTGTGAGAATAAAAAAATAGAAAAATAAAAAATAGAAATACTATGGATAGAAGAGATTTCATTAAGACCCTGGCAGTAGCGGGTGCGGTGATGACCGTACAACGCTCTGAAGCAATGGATATATTAGCGCAGAAGCTGACTGATGCAAACGGTGGTAAGGTTGATCTGGTAGCCGTTATCGGTGGAGAACCGGAAGTTATGTTCCAAAGAGCCATTGCAGAAATGGGAGGAATGAAACAGTTCATCAAAGCGGGACAGAAAGTGGTAGTGAAACCAAATATCGGTTGGGATAAAGTACCGGAACTGGCAGGAAATACCAATCCTCAATTGGTTGCAGAAATAGTAAAACAATGTCTGGCGGCCGGTGCAAAAGAAGTTACGGTATTTGACCATACCTGTGATGACTGGCAGAAATGTTATAAGAACAGTGGTATTGAAGCAGCAGCCAAAGCAGCCGGTGCGAAAGTAATGCCCGCTCACCTGGAGAGTTATTATAAAAACATAGCTTTACCTAAAGGCAAACGCATGAAAAACGCTAAGGTACACGAAGCCATTCTGGATAGTGACGTATGGATTAATGTGCCGGTTCTTAAAAATCATGGCGGAGCCAATCTGAGTATTTCCATGAAAAATCACATGGGTATTGTTTGGGATCGCGGCTTCTTCCATTCCAATGACTTGCAACAATGCATCGCAGACATCTGTACAATGGATAAAAAGGCAGTGCTTAATGTAGTAGACGCCTATCGCATGATGAAAACCAACGGTCCACGCGGACGTTCGGCGGCAGATGTCGTACTGACAAAAGGATTGTTTATTTCACAAGATATTGTAGCTGTAGATACGGCTGCCGCCAAATTCTTTGGTCAGGTACGTGAAATGCCTCTTGAAAGCGTTGCCCATCTGGCCAACGGGCAAGCATTGAATATTGGAACAATGAATATAGATAAATTGAATGTAAAACGTATCAGACTTTAATTCAATAAGAATAAGGTAAACACACTTATGTTAAGAAAAATACGTATTTTGCTATCCGTTGTTCTCTTCGGATTGATGACTTTTTATTTTCTGGATTTTGCAGAGATATTGCCAAATAGCTTTCACAGGTTAGCTCATATCCAGTTTATACCCGCATTAGTGTCTCTTAGTTTTATAGTGCTGGCAGCACTGATCGTCATTACCCTGCTATTCGGACGTATTTATTGCTCTACAGTTTGTCCGATGGGTGTTTTTCAGGATATTGTGACTTGGATTTCCAAAAAAACAGCAAAAAAGAAAAAACGCTTCCATTACTCTTCTGCCAAAAACATACTGCGTTGGGGAGTATTGGGCGTAACGGGTGTAGCTTTCCTCTTCGGCTTTACTGTGATTTTAGGACTTCTCGACCCATATAGCGCCTTTGGCCGTATGACAGTCAACGTATTTAAGCCTGTATATATGTTAGGGAACAACTTGCTGGAAAGTATATTCTCCGGATTCAATAACTATACGTTTTACCAAGTGGATGCCTCTATATTGAGTATCTCGTCATTTATTATCGGAGTAATCACATTCCTTCTTATCGGTTTCCTGGCTTGGAAACATGGACGTACCTGGTGTAATACGATATGTCCCGTAGGTACATTGCTTGGTTTCTTAAGCCGCTTTTCACTATTGAAGATACGCATTGACGCTGACAAATGCAATCATTGCGGGTTGTGCGCCACCAAGTGTAAGGCATCGTGCATTGATAGTTCGAAGCAAGTTATTGATCATAGTCGTTGCGTGGATTGTTTCAACTGTCTGGGTGAATGCCGCCGGAATGCTTTGCATTATGCATTGCCTTCGGGAACAAAGAAACAAGTGGCAGATACTTCAAAACGTCGTTTTCTGATAGCAGGGTTAACAACCGCTGCTGTTGCACCCAAAGTGATGGCGCAAGCCGATAATGTCATAGCCGCCGCTACCGGAATGAAAAGTGAAAAGCGTACAATACCTATAACGCCACCGGGTTCTGTTAATCAGGAGCATTTTCAGTCACATTGTACTTCCTGCCATTTATGTGTCAGCAAATGCCCGTCTCATGTATTGAAGCCTGCTTTTATGGAATATGGTTTGGGAGGCATGATGCAACCGACCGTTTCGTTTGAAAAGGGCTTTTGCAACTTCGACTGTACAGTGTGCGGGGATGTATGCCCCAATGAAGCTATCCTGCCCTTGACAAAAGCTGAAAAGCACTTAACACAAATAGGGAAAGTGGTTTTTATTGAAGAAAACTGCATTGTACACCGGGATGGCACAAGTTGTGGAGCATGCTCCGAGCATTGTCCTACGCAGGCACTTTCAATGATACCATATAAAGACGGACTGACTATTCCCCACATAGATACGGATATTTGTGTGGGCTGCGGCGGTTGTGAATATATCTGTCCGGTGCGCCCGTTCCGTGCTGTCTATATACAAGGAAATGCCGTTCAACAAGAAGCAAAACCTTATACGGAAAACAAACAGGAAGAAATAAAAGTCGACGATTTTGGTTTTTGATTTAGAGCCTGTTTAAACTTTCCTCAGCATTATTTTGAGAGTTATTTCTGAGAATGTTTTTTTGTTTTTATAAGGCTCTGAACATTTCTCTCCATTTTTACTTTATCCTACGATAAAATCACTAATTTCGTGCCCAACAATAAATGGTAGATTTTTGACATGGAAACAATAAGTAATAATTGGTTTACAAATAAATGTTCTGTAGGATTTGCTTTGAGTGGTGGCTTTATTAAAGGCTTCGCACACTTGGGGGTGATGCAAGCATTATTGGAACATGATATAAAACCTGAAATTATTTCCGGTGTAAGTGCAGGCGCATTGGCTGGTGTGTTTTATGCCGATGGTAATGAGCCTTATAAAGTTCTTGACTACTTTGCCGGTCATAAATTTCAGGATTTAACTAAATTAGTTATTCCTAAAGTCGGATTATTTGAATTGAGCGAATTCGTTGACTTCTTAAGAAGTAATCTGAAAGCCAAAACCTTGGAAGAATTACAGACACCTCTTATTATTACTGCTACCGATCTTGACCATGGCCATATAGTTCATTTCCATAAAGGTGATATTGCTTTGCGTGTGGCGGCTTCTTGCTGTATGCCTGTACTCTTTTCTCCTGTTAAGATAGAAGGTATACATTATGTAGATGGAGGATTATTCATGAATCTGCCCGTATCTACTATCCGGCATATTTGTGATAAAGTAGTAGCCGTAAATGTCAGCCCGTTACTGGCAAACAAATACAAGATGAATATCGTAAGCATAGCCATGCGCTCTTACCATTTCATGTTCCGCGCCAACACTTTCCCGGAAAGGGAAAAAGCGGATTTACTGATAGAGCCGTATAATCTGGAAGGTTACAGTAATACGGAGTTGGAAAAAGCAGAAGAAATATTCATGCAAGGATACAATGCCGCCAACGGTCTTTTGGAACAATTAAAGTTAGATAAAGGAACTGTTTGGAAAGATGAAATCAATTATCAATCTATAAATCAATAAATTAGGATGAGTAACGATGAAAAAATAATTATCTATCAAGTGTTTACCCGCTTGTTTGGTAACAATCATAATCACTGTACCAACAACGGTGGCATAATTGAAAACGGATGTGGTAAAATGGCAGACTTTACCACCAAAGCACTGAACGAAATAAAAAAGCTGGGAACCACACATATCTGGTACACCGGTATCATCGAACATGCCACACAAACAGACTACCGCCGTTATGATATCCAACCGGATCATCCGGCTATTGTAAAAGGGAAAGCCGGCTCTCCGTATGCTATTAAAGACTACTATGATATAGATCCGGATTTAGCCAATGACGTGCCCGGACGTATGAAGGAGTTTGAAAACCTGGTACAACGCACCCATCGTAGCGGTTTGAAAGCAATTATTGATTTTGTACCCAATCACGTTGCCCGGCAATACCATTCGGATGTACAGCCTGACGGTACTTCACAATTAGGAGCGAACGATGATATGAATCATGCCTTCAGTCCATATAATAACTTTTATTATATTCCTCAGACGGAGCTACGCGGACAGTTCGACATGAAAGGCCCTGCCCCTGAAGCATACAAAGAATTTCCGGCTAAAGCTACCGGAAACAACCGCTTTGACGTATATCCCAATATCAATGACTGGTATGAAACCGTGAAATTAAATTATGGCGTAGATTACCTGAATGGTAGTACCTGTCATTTTAATCCTGTTCCGGACACATGGACAAAAATGCTGGATATCCTTCTTTTCTGGGCAAACAAACAAGTAGATGGTTTTCGTTGTGATATGGCAGAAATGGTACCTGTGGAATTTTGGGAATGGGTGATTCCGCAAGTCAAGGAAAAGCATCCTCACTTACTGTTTATAGCCGAGGTATATAATCCGGCAGAATATAACAATTACCTGCTCCGTGGTAAGTTCGATTATTTGTATGACAAAGTTGGGCTTTATGATACACTCCGCAATGTTATTTGCGGTTATGACTCAGCTACAGCCATTACCCGCGCATGGCAAAGTCTGGGAGGTATTGAAAAACGTATGCTGAATTTCCTGGAAAATCATGATGAACAACGCATTGCTTCCGACTTTTTTGCTGGGAATCCGCGTAAGGCTATTCCGGGACTGATTATTTCTGCCTGCATGAACACTAATCCGGTAATGATATACTTTGGACAGGAGTTCGGAGAACTTGGAATGGACAATGAAGGTTTCAGCGGAAGAGACGGACGTACCACCATCTTCGATTATTGGAGCGTTGACACCATCCGGCGCTGGCGCAATGGAGATAAATTTAACGGAATGATGCTGACCGAAGAACAGAAATGCTTATATGCAGTATATCAGCGTATCCTGACACTCTGTAATGAAGAAAAAGCTATTTATGAGGGAGCATTTTTTGATTTGATGTATGCAAACATAAACGGTTGGCGTTTCAATGAGCATAAGCAATATACATTTCTGCGTAAAGCCGGTAATGAGTTGTTATTCATCATTGTAAACTTCGACCATGTTGCGGTAGATATAGCTATTAATATCCCTTCACACGCCTTTGATTTCCTGCAAATTCCTCAAATGGATGTTTATTCCGCTGTTGACTTGCTGACATCGAAGACTGAAAATATTAGTTTATTGCCTTATAAAGCTACTGAAATAACTGTCGAAGGATATAGCGGGAAAATACTGAAAATCAAGCTGTAATAGTTTGCATTAGAAGCTGTCTTGAGGTTCCTGTTGAAGAGCTATACTCAGCTTCTTTGAGGTTATTTTCAGCTTGTTTCTTCGTTTTCATATAATTTTTCAACAGAAACATAAATAAATGATAAAATCTTCTATATAATCTCGAACATTTTCTATAGTTTCGTGTTATATAGTTGTGTTTTTCATAGTATTAGATATAAGATTAATTAAAGGAGACTGTACCCGCTTGTGATAAGTAAGTACATCAAAAACAGAAGCGTCTGTTTGATTGATAAATGTGTAAGGAGCATCGGTTTACCAGAGCCGATGCTTTTTTTGTGAGTTATATGAACGCCTTTTCTGTCGATGCCTCGCTTCAGTGAAGCGTACTTGTAGACGGTGTCACCTTCCCTGAGATTAATTAGTTTCTATTATTCCTGCGATCTGATATGCTTCTGTAGCTTCGTTGAATTGAGAACTTATGATTTTGTATAATGCAAACTAATTAGTGATTGGTACTTATGCTTCAATAAAAGCTGATAATCAGATATTATCAGCTTCCCTTAACCATGATTCCGACGATGCATCGCTCGGCATTCGCCAATCGCCGCGAGGGCTGATGGATATACTACCTACTTTAGGCCCATCGGGCAGACAGGAACGTTTAAACTGCTGATTAAAGAAACGACGCAAAAACGTCTGCAACCATTTTTTGATGGTTTCTTCATTATATACTCCCTCAAATGTACGTGCTGCCAGGAAGAATATCTTTGAAGGACGAAAACCGCAACGCAGGAAATAATACAGGAAAAAGTCATGCAATTCATACGGGCCTACCAGATCTTCCGTTATCTGTTTTATATTTCCATCTTCATCGGCAGGAATCAATTCCGGACTGATCGGTGTATCTACAATATCCAGTAATGTGGCACGCGAAGCTTCATCTATGTTATTCTCCGCTACCCATTTCACCAGATGTTTCACCATTGTTTTAGGCACACTTCCATTCACGCCATACATAGACATGTGATCACCATTGTACGTTGCCCAACCTAATGCCAGTTCCGAAAGGTCACCGGTACCTACTACCAATCCCCAAGTCTGGTTAGCTATATCCATCAGAATTTGTGTACGTTCCCGCGCTTGCGAGTTTTCATATACAACATCATGCACGGCAATATCATGATCGATATCTCTGAAATGTTGAATACAAGCTTCCTTTATACTTATCTCGCGCACGGTGACTCCTAAAGAATTCATTAAGTCAATGGCATTCGTATACGTACGGTCGGTTGTTCCAAATCCCGGCATCGTAACTCCTATAATTGCCTTACGAGACCAACCCAACTTATCAAATGTCTTCACGCACACCAGTAATGCCAGTGTAGAATCCAATCCGCCTGAAATTCCGATTACCGCAGTCTTGGCATTGGTATGAACCAGACGTTGTGCCAATCCGGATATCTGAATTGAAAAGATCTCTTCACAATGTTCGTTCAGTTGTTCTCCTTGCGGCACAAACGGATGCGGGTCAAAGACACGGGTCAATACCGATTCTTTGGCATTCACGTATTCAGCTGCTACATGTAGCGCCTCGTCCGGTGCACAATGCGCCCTGCAAGCTGCAAACGTAGTATTCACGCGACGTTCCGCACGAATACGCTCCACATCTATTTCACTGACAACAACCTGTTCTTCAAAAGAAAAACGTTTGCTTCGCGCCAGCAACGCACCATTCTCATAAATCAGCCCGTTCCCGGCGAATACCACATCAGTTGTAGACTCGCCAAAACCACACGAACTGAATACATATCCGGCTATACAGCGTGCCGACTGTTGACTGATAAGAGAACAGAGGTAACCATGTTTCCCTATACTTTCATTATCTGCCGAAAGATTGAATATAATTTCAGCACCTTGCATTGCAAGCGAAGAGCTGGGAGGAACAGGCGCCCATAAATCCTCGCAGATTTCAACGCCAAAGGTCGTGTCCACCGTCTCGAACAGCAGATTAGCCCCTACAGGAATCACTTGACCACATAAACGCATACTCTTTTCTGCCACATCAACAGCCGACGTGAACCATCGCTTCTCATAAAACTCTTTATAATTAGGTAAATAGGTCTTAGGTACTACCCCCAATACTTTACCCTTCTGAATTACGACCGCAGCATTCAGCAATACACCATTCAAAGCTATCGGCATACCGAGTATGGCAATTATGTCCAGTTGCCTTGTATTGTTTACGATTTGTATCAGCCCCATTTCTGCTTCTTCAAGCAACAATTGCTGGGCAAACAGATCACCGCACGTATATCCGGTAATGCACAACTCCGGAAAAACAATAATCTGTATCTTTTTCCCCTCGGCTATGATTATTTCTTTTTCTATTTCTTTAGCATTGAACTTGCAGTCCGCTACCTTAACCCGGGGCACAGATGCCGCCACCTTTACAAATCCATAATTCATAAAAACAATATTTACTGATGGCAAAAATACACCATTTTATCCATAAACACAAAAGAATCAATCTCTAAATAAAATCTGCAAAAAGATAGAAAATCCTTTGGTAGTATCAAATAAGTAGGTATCTTTGCAATTGAAATAAAAATGTAATTATTACAAGTTTAATATATTATTAAATATGGAAGTAGTATTAGAGCGCTTGCAACAACATAATATTAAGCCTTCGATGCAGCGCATTGCCATCATGAAATATCTTATGGATCATCGCACGCATCCAACCGTAGATGAAATATATACTGCACTATCTCCTACTATACCAACTCTATCTAAAACAACGGTATATAATACGCTAAAGATTTTGAGTGAACAGGGAGCTGCGCAGACGTTGACAATTGACGAACGCAACACTTGTTATGATGCCGATATTACCCCTCATGCTCACTTCTTATGTAAACATTGCGGGAAGATATACGATTTATCATGCGATGCCAGCATAAAACAAACGGAAGAAATAGATATGGATGGGTACGAAGTACAGGAAATCCATTATTATTATAAAGGAATCTGTAAACAATGCAAGGAAAAGAAACGTTCATAACGTTATAAAATCAAATAATAATTAACTCAATTAAAATCAGAAGAAAATGAAAAAGTTTAGATGCACAGTATGCGGTTATGTACATGAAGGTGATGCCGCTCCGGAGAAATGCCCATTATGTAAAGCTCCTGCCAGCAAGTTTGTAGAAGTAGTAGAAGCCACCCAAGACGGTCCTTTGACTTTTGCCGACGAACATGTTATTGGAGTAGCTAAAGGTTGCGACGATGAAATGATTAAAGACCTGAATAATCACTTCATGGGCGAATGTACGGAAGTTGGTATGTACCTGGCCATGAGCCGTCAGGCTGACCGCGAAGGTTATCCTGAAATCGCAGAAGCATTCAAGCGTTACGCTTGGGAAGAAGCAGAACATGCTTCCAAGTTTGCCGAACTGCTGGGTGATTGTGTATGGGATACAAAAACAAACCTTGAAAAGAGAATGAATGCAGAATCAGGCGCTTGCGAAGATAAGAAGCGCATTGCTACTCGTGCCAAAGCATTGAACTTGGACGCTATCCACGATACAGTTCATGAAATGGCAAAGGATGAAGCCCGTCATGGTAAAGGCTTTGAAGGTCTGTACAACCGTTACTTCAAGAAATAAATATCTTTTAGATTAATAGAGACAGAGAAGGTTGCCGGATAAATCCCGGTGACCTTTTTGTTTTCCCCATCACGGCACCTGATTGAAGAAAAAAGCTTTTCTTTGGATAATCTGTGCAATCCGCGTAATCCGCGCCTAAAATCTAAATTATCATATATAATTCCATAAAGCTATTCTACTATCAAAATAATACCATATTCTTTATTTTTGTAACTCACCTCTTTTTCGAGAATCTCATTATAGAATATATTATGAATAGAATAAGAATAACGATACACTATTTCCGCAGATTACTCCATATTTGAGGGGTGTTTATGCAAAAAAGCTCAACTACCTACAAGTAAAACGATGACTACGTAAACAACTAATTATAGGTAAATGAGTAAGCAGCTGTTCATAATTACCATTTACTGATTTTCGTTTGCATATTTCCCGGCATACAAGTCTCAGTGCGGAAATATCGCATTCTCGGCGGATTAAAAATACAATTTGTCAATTTGATATTAGCAACAGCCCCCCCGAAATGGTTATCCGCTATGATAGCACTGAATGATAATTTATCATTCCACCAGCCACTTCTCAATATTACGGGTCTCGGCGGAGAAGTTTACGCCAATCTTGAATAGCTGTCGGGAATCCTGCTCAAACGGACGGGCATACTGCTTTTCTTCTATCTGTTGCAGGGCTTCTTCCGCTGTGCCGTCCAGCTTGAACTCCATGACGTAGATGAACTTATCCGTTTGAAGTACTAAGTCAATGCGACCGGCACCGGTGTGGTATTCCGCCTTCACATAAAAACCTACCAACTTGAAGACAATGAACAGAACGTTTTGATAGTGCAGTTCCAAGTCTCGAATCAATTCATAAGGGGTATCGGAGAAGAAACTTTGCAGGCGATGGAAGAAAGCATCACAATCACCTGCACGAACTTCCTGGACAAACTTCTGTATTTCAAAAGAAGATTCTACAGCATCGGTATTGGCATAGAAAGGAAGCAGGAATTTAATAAAGCCTTCTTCCACTTCACGGTTGGGGAAGCCCAGACTATACATTCCAAACTCCGGATCATACCCTTTTATAGTAAGGTATCCACTCTGATAAATTACAGGAATCGGATTAGTGGAAGTGGAATCAATACTGTTCAGCATATCGGCGCTCGTTTTCTCATGCGTTATCCGTTCCAGGTTGTAACGATGCTTTTTCAGTAGTTCTACCAGGTAGGTAGGCGTACCGGTCTCGAACCAGTAACTGTCGAATTCCATACTGGCGAATGTATTGAGTAAGCTGAACGGATTATAGATACCTATTGAGTCGGGCGCAAAGTGATAGCCGTCATAATATTCTTTCAGCTTACTGCAAACCCCTTCATACGTCATCCCACGGGCATCGGCCAATTCATGAAGTTCCGCTTCCAGATTATCATGCAACTCCTGTTCGCTTATGCCACAAATATCCACGAACTGACTGCGCATGGAAATATCCCTCAGGTTGTTCAGGTCGCTGAAGACGCTCACCTTGCCAAACTTGGTTACACCTGTCAGCATAGCAAACTTGATGTAGCCGTCCATCGACTTCATTACACCATAAAATGCCTTCAATATATCCCGGTATTCTTCCTGCAATTCATTCCTTCCGATAGTTTGCAGCATGGGTTTATCATACTCATCCACAAGAATTACTACCGGCTGCCCGGTTTTCCCGGCAGCCAGCCGGATAAGGGTGACAAGGCGGTCGTCCACGGTTTCGTCACTGGAGCATGAACCGTATTGGGCTTCATACACAAGCAGTTGGCGGTCTATCAAACGAATCAAATCATTGTTTGTATCGAACTTCTTGGCATTCAGGTCTAAATGAATAACCGGATGTCTCGTCCAGTCCTTCTCCAACTGCTCCATTGCTAGCCCTTCGAAGAGTTCTTTCTTTCCCTGGAAGTAAGCCGCGAGCGTAGAAATAAGCAGGCTCTTGCCGAAGCGGCGGGGGCGGCTGAGGAAATAATAATTGCCGGTCTTCACCAGTTTATGAATCAAGGCGGTTTTATCTATATAGAAATAGCCCTCTCTGCGGAGTTTCTCAAAATTCTGGATACCGATAGGATAAAGTTTACTCATATATTGCGGCGTTTATAGTAAGTACATGCGCAAAGATAACCAAAACTAATTGATATCATCTAAATTCTGTTGAAGAAATAGCAGGGGCTTACCGGCCGCTATGCCCCTGGTACATACAGGAGGGCTTCTTCTTAAGCCTCGCGCGCGTACGTGCGTGAGCGCATTCCGGCATGTTGTTTTGGTTCTTCGTCACTTTAGGTGCAAGCAAATTGCTTCAAACTCTTTATTCATCGTGGTTTTAGAAGAAATTACATCTTCTGTTTTTTACGCGATCACCATTAACCCACATTGCTCCCTCACCCCCGTTTTCTTTGCCGTAAGGGAATGATTTTCTTGTTGGGAGGGTGCGCTGGGTGCACTACAAATTTTCGTCTTTTGATTGGATTTTCTTTCAATTTCAATGCTTCATACAGTTCTTTCACCTGTTCATTGGGCTCCGTAGATTGTCTTATTTCTACTATCGCCCCATCCTGGCGAACTACCTGATTGCTAATAACCTTTTGCGTTTGTAACACGCGAAC
>NZ_DBDF01000147.1 GCF_002293435.1 Bacteroides sp. UBA939
CGTTTCGCTCTATTATCATTCATAGCATAAACTAATTATGAACAGCTACTTAATAAATCCTCATTTATCCTAACTGCATGGACAATGCAGGCAAGTACCTCTCATATATGTGAATTATAAGGAATAGGCTTTACGCTAACACACTGTTAATTTATTCTTTTTTTCTCTAATATTTTGTAGTAGAATAGATTATTTGTATCTTTGCAACCGCAATGGATGAAAGGTGGAGGGGCAATTAAGCTCCTTTTTTTGTTCTTATATACTTAATCAATGATAGAAAAGAAAACTGTTTGTCAGATTGTTGACGAGTGGCTGGACGGAAAAGAATACTTTCTTGTGGAAGTAACCATCAGTCCGGACGGCAAAATTCTTGTGGAAATAGACCACAAAGAAGGAGTTTGGATTGAAGACTGTGTGAATTTGAGCCGGTACATCGAATCCAAACTAAATCGCGAAGACGAAGATTATGAACTGGAAGTAGGTTCTGCCGGCATAGGACAGCCGTTTAAGGTATTGCAACAGTACTACAACCATATAGGCAAGGAAGTGGAAGTGTTGCTAAAGGATGGCCGTAAACTGTGCGGCGTGCTGAAAGATGCGAACGAACAACATCTCACGGTGACCATCGAAAAGAAAGTGAAACCCGAAGGAGCCAAGCGCCCCAAAATGGTGGAAGAAGATGAAACCCTTGCGTATGATGATATAAAATACACTAAATACTTAATCAGTTTTAAATAGTTATGGCCAAGAAAGAAGAAACCATCAGCCTGATAGATACCTTTTCGGAATTTAAAGAACTGAAGAACATCGACCGTACCACGATGGTGAGCGTGCTCGAAGAATCGTTCCGTAGCGTAATTGCGAAGATGTTTGGTACCGATGAGAATTACGACGTTATCGTGAACCCGGACAAGGGTGACTTTGAGATATGGCGTAACCGTGAAGTAGTAGCGGATGAAGACTTGACAAATCCGAATATACAAATCTCGCTGACCGAAGCTCAGAAAATAGACGCTTCGTATGAAGAAGGCGAAGAGGTGACGGATGAAGTACACTTCGCCAAGTTCGGACGCCGCGCCATCCTGAACCTGCGCCAGACTTTGGCTTCCAAGATTTTGGAACTCGAAAAAGACAGTATCTATAACAAATATATCGATAAGGTAGGAAGCATCATCAATGCAGAAGTATATCAGATATGGAAGAAAGAAATGCTGCTGCTGGATGATGAAGGTAACGAGTTGCTGTTGCCCAAAACAGAACAAATCCCAAGCGATTTCTATCGCAAAGGCGAAACGGCTCGCGCTGTAGTAGCCCGTGTGGACAACAAAAACAACAACCCGAAGATTATCCTTTCGCGCACATCGCCTGTATTCCTGCAGCGTTTGTTCGAGATGGAAGTGCCCGAAATCAACGACGGACTAATCACCATCAAGAAGATTGCCCGCATCCCGGGCGAGCGTGCCAAGATTGCCGTTGAATCTTACGACGACCGCATCGACCCCGTAGGCGCTTGTGTAGGTGTGAAAGGTAGCCGCATTCATGGCATCGTTCGCGAGTTGCGCAACGAGAACATAGACGTAATCAATTATACGGCTAATACTCAGTTGTTTATCCAGCGCGCACTCAGCCCCGCCAAGATATCTTCTATCCGCCTGAACGAAGAAGAACATAAAGCGGAAGTATTCCTGAAACCGGAAGAAGTGTCGCTGGCTATTGGTAAAGGCGGTTTGAACATCAAACTGGCCAGTATGTTGACCGAGTACACTATTGACGTATTCCGTGAGTTGGATCAAGCTGTTGAAGACGAAGATATCTACTTGGATGAGTTCAGAGACGAAATAGACGGTTGGGTAATCGATGCCATTAAAGAAATAGGTATCGATACCGCAAAGGCTGTACTGAACGCTCCACGTGAGATGCTGATTGAGAAGACCGACTTGGAAGAAGAAACAGTGGACGAAGTATTACGCATTTTGAAATCGGAGTTTGAAGAAAACGAGAACGCATAGTCTGCCGACGTTTGTTTCTGTTTGTATAAACTTCCTTCTCCACATTATTCATTAAATTTTTAGTATGACGATAAGGTTAAATAAAGTAACAAGAGATTTGAATGTAGGAATTGTGACGGTAGTCGAGTTCTTGCAGAAGAAAGGTTTTGCCGTCGAAACAAATCCCAATACAAAGATTACCGAAGAGCAGTATGCCCTGCTTGTGAAAGAGTTCAGCACAGATAAGAATCTCAGACTTGCATCGGAACGTTTTATTCAGGAACGACAAAACAAAGACCGCAACAAAGCCTCGGTATCTATTGATGGTTACGAAACTGAGACTGCGGAGAAAACGAAAGTCGAGGAAATCAAAACTGTTGTCCCCGAAGATGCACGTCCGAAGTTTAAACCTGTCGGAAAAATAGATTTGGATAAACTGAACCGTAAGCCGGCAGTGGAGAAAGTAGAGGAAAAGGTAGAAGAACCTGCACCCGTGGCGAAAGAAGAACCGAAACCACAGCCGCAGCCCACAGCCGAGCCTCAACCACAACCGGAATCCAGGCAGCCGGAATCCAAACCGCAGTCACAGGAAAAAGTTCAACCGGAATCGGAACATAAACCGCAGCCGCAGCCAAAACCTGAGCCTCAACCTCAACCGGCTTCCGCTCCTGCGCCCGTAGCGAAGGAAGAACCGAAGCCCGTAATTGTAGAGCAGAAGCCTGTTCCTGCTCCGGAAGTGAAAAAGGAAGAAGTAAAAAAAGAACAACCAACTCCCGTGTCACCTGTCAAGGAAGAAGAGAAACCTGCCGTTGCAGAAGCACAACCGGCCGGCAATGAAGATAAAATATTCACGCTCCAAAAACCGGAGTTTGTATCTAAGATTAATATTATCGGCCAGATTGACCTGGCTACCCTGAATCAGTCCACACGTCCCAAGAAGAAATCCAAAGAGGAGAAACGCAAGGAACGTGAAGAAAAGGAAAAAGTCCGCCAAGACCAGAAGAAGTTGATGAAAGAGGCGATAATCAAGGAAATACGCCGCGAAGACAACAAGAAAGATGGTAACAAGGAAAGAGATAACCGGGATAATAGAGACAATAAAGATAAAGCTAAGGAGCAGGATGGCGCCAATAAGAAGAAACGTCTCCGTATTAATAATAAGGAGAAAGTAGACATCAATAACGCATCCAACTTCCAGCGCGGAGGCGATAACCGTGGCAAAGGTCATCAGCCAGGCGGTGGTGGTGGAGCCCAAGGTGGTGGCGGTAATAACCATCAGGGCAGCGGCAATAAAAACAACCGCAACAACAAGGACCGTTTTAAGAAACCGGTTATCAAACAGGAGGTTAGTGAAGAGGATGTAGCAAAACAAGTAAAAGAAACGTTGGCTCGCCTGACTTCCAAAGGTAAAAACAAGACGGCGAAATATCGCAAAGAGAAACGCGATATGGTATCCAACCGCATGCAGGAACTGGAAGACCAGGAAATGGCGGAAAGCAAAGTACTGAAGCTGACCGAATTCGTAACAGCCAACGAGTTGGCAAATATGATGGACATTTCAGTTACACAAGTTATCGCTACTTGTATGAGCATCGGTATCATGGTTTCAATCAACCAGCGTCTGGATGCCGAAACCATCAATCTGGTGGCAGAGGAATTCGGATATAAGACGGAATACGTCAGTGCCGAAGTGGCTCAGGCGATTGTGGAAGAAGAGGATGCCGAAGAAGACTTGGAATTCCGTGCACCGATTGTTACCGTTATGGGTCACGTAGACCACGGTAAGACATCGCTGCTCGACTATATCCGTAAAGCAAACGTAATTGCCGGTGAGGCAGGTGGTATCACGCAGCACATCGGAGCATACAACGTGAAACTCGAAGACGGACGCCGGATTACTTTCCTTGATACTCCGGGTCACGAAGCATTTACTGCCATGCGTGCCCGTGGTGCAAAAGTGACGGACGTAGTTATCATTATCGTTGCTGCCGACGACAATGTGATGCCGCAAACGAAAGAAGCCATCAACCATGCTATGGCTGCCGGCGTACCTATCGTGTTCGCCATTAACAAGATTGATAAACCGACTGCAAATCCGGATAAGATTAAAGAAGAACTGGCAGGTATGAACTACCTGATTGAAGAATGGGGAGGTAAGTACCAGTCGCAAGATATATCAGCCAAAAAAGGTATCGGTGTGAACGAGTTGCTGGAAAAAGTATTGCTGGAAGCGGAAATGCTTGATTTGAAAGCAAACCCGAATCGCAAGGCTACAGGTTCCATCATCGAATCTTCATTGGATAAAGGACGCGGTTATGTAGCTACCATGCTGGTGTCGAACGGTACGTTGCACGTAGGTGATATCGTATTGGCGGGCACGGCCTATGGTAAAGTGAAAGCCATGTTCAATGAACGTAATCAGCGCATGAAAGAAGCCGGGCCTTCTGAACCGGTATTGATCCTGGGATTGAACGGCGCACCTGCAGCAGGTGATACATTCCATGTAATCGACACCGAACAGGAAGCTCGTGAAATCGCCAACAAGCGCGAACAGTTGCAACGCGAACAAGGCTTGCGTACTCAGAAGATGCTGACTTTGGACGAAGTTGGACGCCGCTTGGCTCTGGGTGACTTCCACGAACTGAACGTAATTGTTAAGGGTGACGTGGATGGTTCTGTAGAAGCTTTGAGCGACTCACTGATTAAGTTGTCTACAGCACAGGTTCAGGTGAATGTTATCCACAAAGGCGTGGGAGCTATCTCCGAGTCTGATGTTTCGCTGGCTGCCGCATCGAATGCCATTATCATTGGTTTCCAGGTACGTCCGTCGAACGCTGCTGCGAGACTGGCAGAGAACGAGGGAGTTGATATCCGTAAATACTCGGTAATCTACGACGCCATCGAAGAAGTGAAAGCTGCTATGGAAGGTATGTTGGCGCCACAGGTGAAAGAGCAGGTGACTGCTACTATCGAAGTGCGCGAGGTGTTCAATATCACCAAAGTAGGTCTGGTAGCCGGTGCGGTAGTGAAAACCGGAAAGGTGAAACGCAGCGA
>NZ_DBDF01000232.1 GCF_002293435.1 Bacteroides sp. UBA939
GATACTCTTGCTAATCACTAAACCTTAGTCACTAACTACCGACTACTAACTACTAACTACTTACTACTGACTACTTACTACTTACCACTAACCACTTACCACTAACCACTACTCCCCCCCTCCCCAAATACAGATTTAAGTACATAAAATAACATTATATGATTCAAGCTGAAAGATTTCAGGAAACGGAAGAAACGGACGGACTACCAATCACCAAGCGTATATGGGCGGTAACAGCTATAGGCTTTGCCCTTTGCATGTCGGTACTGGATGTCAATATCAGTACCGTAATCCTTCCTACACTCTCAAATGATTTTGGTACTTCACCGGCGGCTATAACATGGATTGTGAATGGGTACCAATTGGCCATCGTTGTGTCTCTGCTTTCATTCTCCGCCTTGGGCGAGATATTCGGATATCGCAAAGTATTCCTTTCCGGTATTGCCTTCTTCTGTGTGACATCGCTTATCTGCGCCTTGTCCAACTCCTTCTGGACGTTAACCATTGCCCGCATATTTCAGGGTTTCAGCGCAGCGGCCATAACCAGTGTGAACACTGCCCAGTTGCGTCATATCTACCCCAAGAAGATGATAGGGCGCGGACTGGGAATCAATGCAATGGTTATTGCCATCTCGGCGGCGGCAGGCCCTTCTGTAGCCAGTGGTATTCTGTCGATTGCCTCCTGGCACTGGCTGTTCGCTATCAACGTTCCGCTGGGTATTCTGTCGTTAGTGTTGGGAATCAAATTCCTTCCGAGGCAGAAAGAGCTTTCCAAACACAGATTTGATATCATCGACGCTATTGCCAACGCCATTACTTTCGGGCTGTTGATTTATACGTTGGACGGTTTCGCCCATCACGAACGCTACGACTACCTGGTAATCCAAATTGTGGTATTAATCATTGTGGGCACCTATTATATACGCCGGCAGTTGAGACAGGAGTTCCCTCTGCTTCCGTTGGATTTGCTGAGAATCCCTATTTTCAGGCTTTCAATCCTGACTTCCATCTGTTCGTTCACTGCGCAGATGCTGGCGATGATTTCGTTACCTTTCTTCCTGCAGAACACATTAGGGTACAGCGAAGTAATGACCGGACTGTTACTTACCCCGTGGCCTTTAGCAACCCTGTTTGCTGCGCCGGTTGCCGGTTATCTGGTAGAACGTTTCCATCCGGGAGTACTGGGGAGCATAGGTATGGGTATATTTTGTATCGGACTCTACACTGTTTCTACGCTGAATGCCGAATCGTCTATCTTTAGTATTTGCTTGCGACTGATGCTTTGCGGCATAGGTTTCGGACTTTTCCAGACGCCGAACAACAGCACAATTATAGCTTCTGCACCGACACTGCGTTCGGGCGGCGCCAGCGGAATGATAGGTATGGCGCGGCTCATGGGGCAAACTTTCGGAACTACTCTTGTCGCGCTCCTGTTCAGTTGGATAGTTGGAGTTGAGAGTACGGAAGTGTGTCTGATAACGGGTAGCGTGTTTGCGCTTGTAGCAGCGGTAGTCAGTAGTTTACGATTGTCACAGCCATCGGCGTTAAAGCAATAGCGGGGCTGACTAAAACATATTGAATTAGCAATATGCAACCTAAAAGCAGTACATTTTTACAAAAAGACAGCAAAAACACCATTTCGCCAACCCGCACATCTTCTGAAAGAACGAGAAATAGAAACTGCAAGTACAACATTTGAATATATATACGGATATTCTGTATAAATCGGGACTGATATACGGGATTTATGCAATAAATCTCTGCCTGCTGCGCGAGCCATAATATGTGGAGCGTGAACGGCATATAGCCCGTTCGCGTACGGCATATATCCCGAGCGCGAACCGCATATATCCCGAGCGCAAACCGCATATATATGGTGCGCGAACCACATATAGCCCGTTCGCGAACCGCATATAGCCCGTACAAAAGCCACACATATCCGGTAAGAATCAACCATTAATAATCCCTCCGGAAGAGGTCTTTCCCATTTTTTTAGAGATGTACATATTTCGATATCCCACTATCAGCCAGTAAGATACGGATTTTCACTTCGATATTTCCAACCNNAACCTTGCCTTCGGGCGGAAATACGGCATTCTCAGCCGACTAAAAATACAAAATGTCACTATGACAGATACGATTCCGGCCACATACCAAACATAATTCAGACATACAACATGCACATATCCGATTTTAATGTTACTTCTGCAAAGAAGTTAAAGCCGGATAAAGCTCCCGCTTATTTTAACAATTCAGAATCTAATCAGAAAGTATTATGGCAAAACGCACCAGGACTGCGAAACCGCAACAAGAGAAAAAAGAAAAGACAGCAAAAGTATCCTACCACTACAAACCCAATAACCTCACTTTGGAACAATGGTAGATTGCACTACGGAAGCAAGCAGCCGCAAAAGAACTGTTCGCCATCACCGAAATCAATACAAAAGACTATCCGGGCTATTACAACGTAAAGAATCCCATCTCGCAAAACGAATACAGCGTAGTGTACAGAGGCAAAGAAAGCCCCTGGAACTATTGTTCCTGCATGGATTTTAAAGTAAGCAAACTGGAAACCTGCAAGCATTTGGAAGCCGTCAAACTCTGGATGGATGAAAACAACAAACGAATATGCCGGAATACCCCTGCATATTCCTCAGTCTATACAGAAGCACAGAGAACTGAGAAATCATGCTCGAACACAGAGGTACTGAGTTCTCTCTCTGCGACGTAGTCGCCCTCTCTCTTACCCTCTCTTATAAAGAAAGGTAAACTCTGTGTCTCTGTGACTCTGTGTTGAAGTAAAAACTGCGAAAGGGGCAAACCCTCACAGTCCGCCCCTCTCCTTTTTAACCTTAAAAAACCACTAATCTGTAACCTTAATCAATTAGCCACTAAACACTAATCACTAAACGTTAATCACTATTCACGCTAATCCGTCACCTTAAAGAAAACCTCTTCTCCCGACTGGCTATCGGCAGCTACCCAAAGCCCGAAGTCTCCGGCTTCCACCACCCTGGCCATATCTATATTCCAGAACGCAAGCTCACTGACCGGCAACTCAAACGAAACATTCTTCTTCTCGCCCGGCTTCAACGTCACACGGGTGAAGCGCTTCAGCTCCTTCACCGGACGGGTCACGGAACCAACCTTATCCTGCACGTACAACTGCGCAATCTCCGTCCCTTCACGCCGCCCCGTATTCTCCAGGTCGAACGTCACCGTCAGCACATCCTCCCGTTTCAACGTAGCCGAAGACAGCTTGACGTTGCTATACTCGAACGTAGTGTACGACAACCCATAGCCAAACGGAAACAGCGGATCGAACCCTGCATCCATGTAGAACGAAGTGTTACCAAGCGACGTCTGCCCTGCCTCCACCGGAATATCATTCAGCAATGTCTCAGTCCTCGTAGCCGGACGCCCGGTGTTGTTGTGCGCATAGTACACCGGAATCTGCCCCACCATCTTCGGGAAAGTAACCGGCGTCTTTCCGCTCGGCACGGCACGTCCCCACAGCAAGTCGGCAATTGCCGGACCGCCCATCGTCCCCGGATGGAACGCATAAAGAACGGCGGCAGATACTTCTACCTCCTTGCCGATAGTGAGCGGACGACCTGCCATGACAACCGTCACCACAGGCTTGCCCGTCTTAGCCAAAGCCGCAATCAGTGTACCCTGGTCGCCTTGCAGATTCAAGTCCGCCAAACAGTGCGCCTCACCCGAAAGAATGGACTCTTCGCCCACAAACGCCAGAATAACGTCGGCGCGTCCGGCGGCGGCAACGGCCTTGGCCACTCCTGCCGGGTTCTTCTCGCGACTATACGCCAAACCCGGTTCGTATATCACCTGCACCCGATCGCCCAGCATCTCCCTGATGGCACTGAGCGGAGTCTGCGTGCGAGCCTTCTCACCGTCGAACACCCACGTGCCCAGTTGCTCGTAAGGCGCATTTGCCATAGGGCCAACCACGGCAACCGTCCTTACCGATGCCTGCAAAGGCAACACGTCCTTGTCGTTCTTCAACAGGATAGCCGATTCAACAGCCGCCTGCCTGGCAGCCTCCAGGTGCGAAGGAGCGTAGAGCACATGCTGCTTCTCGTCCACATAAGGGTTATCGAACAGTCCCAGGCGATACTTGATACGCAGGATGTTACGCACCGCATCGTTGACGGTACTCTCCTTTACTTTTCCTTCTTTTATCAGTCCGGGCAACTCCTTCACAAACGTGTAGCTCACCATTTCCATATCTACGCCCGCATTCACCGACTTCATTGCCACTTCTTTGGAATCGGCAGCAAAACCGTGGTTTATCATTTCGGAGGCAGAAGCCCAATCAGATACTACAATGCCGTCGAAGCCCCACTCACGGCGCAACACATCCTTCAGGATGAAGGTATTCCCTGTAGAAGGAACCCCGTCGTTATCATTGAAGGAAGTCATGAACGTTGTCGCCCCCGCCTTGACTGCCGCTTCGAAAGGTGGCAGGTAGACATTGCGCAAGCGGCGTTCCGGAATAAACGTGGAGTTGTAATCGCGTCCGCCTTCGGCTGCGCCATATCCCACGAAGTGCTTGGGGCAAGCGGCAATCGACGTAGGACTATTCAGGGAATCGCCCTGAAAACCTTCTACCATAGCAGCTCCCATAACGGAGGTGAGATACGTGTCTTCGCCGCATCCTTCGGCAATACGCCCCCAGCGCGGGTCGCGGGCAATGTCAATCATCGGCGCAAAAGTCCACCGGATACCAACCGAAGACGCTTCGATAGCTGCTATGCGTGCGCCATCCTTCACTATCTGCGGATTGAACGAAGCCGCCTGTCCGAGGGGGATAGGGAATATGGTCTTGAACCCGTGAATCACGTCACGCGCCATCAGCAAAGGTATCCCCAACCGGGATTCTTCCATCGCTATGCGCTGCAACGCATTGATACGTACCGGGTCTACTTCATTCAGGATGGAGCCTACCTCACCTTTCTTAATCAAATTACTCATATCCCCGATGTTTCCGTAAGAGGATATCTGGTTCATCTGACCGATTTTCTCCTCCAGGGTCATCCGGGATAAGATAGATTCTACTTTCCGCTCGATTGCTTCATCTCCTTTCTTCGTTGTCTCCTGCACGCAGGAGGTTAAAGGCAACAACAGCAAACCGGCAAAGAATACCTTTATTACTTTCATAATTCTTCAAACATTAATTCTTCTGAAACACACGCACATAGTCAATCTCGTAAGTAGCCGGAAGGGCAGACTCGTCAATTCCCTGGGCGCCTCCCCAGTTACCACCCCACGCCAGATTCAACTTCAAGTAGAAAGGTACATTGAAGGGCCAAGTGTCCTTGTTGCCTTTCTTGTCGTTGTCGAACGTGAAGTAGCACTCACCGTCCACATATCCTTTGATGAAGTCTGCCGTCCACTCAACGGCATAGACGTGGAAGTCGGTCTGAGCGGTTGGAATCCTCCTGGTTCCGGACTTCTGTGTGCCGATGGAGTGATTGTACGCATTGCAATGGATGGTAGAGAGTATGACGTTGGGGTCGTATCCCACTTCTTCCATGATATCAATTTCCCCGTCGCCGGGCCAGGTGGTGAAGTTCTTAGGCAGCATCCAGAACGCAGGCCAGGTGCCTTTCCCCGAAGGGAGCTTCAGGCGCGCCTCGAAATAACCGTAAGTCCAGCTTTCAGAGGTATTCATGCGGATGGAGATTACCTCGGAGCCTCTTTTCCTGGCTATGATTTTCAGAGTTCCGTCGGCAACTACCGCGCAGGTATCCGTTCCTGAGAATCCTTGTATGTAGTTCTCGAGTTCGTTGTTACCCCAGCCGTGATTACCTTCCTCGTACCACCACTTGGCAGTGTTCGGCAAAGCGGGTTTGCCACCAGCCAGACGGGAGTCGTTGAATTCATCCTGCCACACAAGCGAATAGCCTGCCGGAACATAATTCTCAACCTCACCTTTAGCCTGTTTAAAGGTGTACTCTTTGTTATACTCCGCACCTATCGAGAAAGACAATTTCGCCCCCCGCTCCTGCTCCGTTTCATTCTTCCGGGCAATGATTTTAAGGGCTGTCTCGCCGGTATGTCCACTATTGGCCGACAGGGAATACCATGTCTGTCCGTCCGCCTTCACCGTCCATGCCTCGTTGGCTTTCACTACAATCGTCTTTGTCTCACCGGAAGCATTCATCAGTACATCTCCCGGAGTTATTTCTATGGAAGGCGTTCCACCTTCCGGAATGTTCTCCGAAGAAGAATCTCCATCGCCACATCCCGCCAGTAGCACAAGCGGCAATACCCATAAACAAGTCATAGATTTCATACTTTAAAAGTAAACAGAGCCAGTTGCCTGCACTAAGCCGACAACTGACTCCTGAACTAAATTACATTATTATTCGTCAAACGAGAAATCATCGAAGTAGAAGAAGCCCGGTCCGGCATGTCCTTCGGCGCCAAACTGAATCACAATCTTATCAAAGTCCTTACGTGTGGCCGCACTGCTGAAGTCAAACTCCAGTTCGAGCCATTTGTCAAGTTCCAGATTGGCTTTTACTATCTCTACCTGAGTTTCCCAAGCGTTGTCGCCCTTGCTGCTATCCTGCAGTTTCACAGCCAATTGGGGTAACAGTTTCTTGTTCGTAATCCAATCACCTGCCACGGCAAACTCTGTGGTATAGTCGTTGTAAGAAGGTATATATACTTTCACACGAATCTTGTTCTGGGTAGTCAGATCGAACATGTAATCTGTGGTAGTGAACGACAGGTTGCTATAAAAGTCTGTAGACTTCTGGTAACGATATGCCTTGTTTGACTCATTGATAGGAACCGGAGCCGGATTATCCACCACAGCGCTCTTATCGCCCATATTCTGAGTTACGAAGTTCACTGCAGCCTCGTCGTCTTCAAAGTCTTCACTCAAAGGAACAGCCTTCGGCGTCTTCACGATAGGAGGTGTACTTACATTCAGGTCTTCACGGCAGTAGATAAACAGCCAGTCCTGACTTTCTACAGAATTATGTACACACAATGCCATTACTTCTTCCGACTGGTAAACGATGTCATAAGTCTGCGTACCGCAATAGTAACCCATCGTAGCATCGCCTGTAAGTGTCAATTGAGGCAGCGGGCCACTATCGTCCAACGCGAAGTTATAAGTCCCGCCGGCATAATTGTAAACCACGTCCTCACCTTCCTGCACGGCGCCGGGCTTGCTATGGGCAAGCGCCCAACGTCCGTATCCCTTGCCGGCTGTTTCAACCTTCATCTGCAAACCGGACTGGATGAATGTAAACTTCATGTCATACATATCCCATGCACTCTTTTCATTAGGACCGGCTCCCCACCATTCTTGAGCATACGTATTGAGAGGGCCTAAGCCTGTATGTCCCTTGATGTTGCCCGCATTGATAGCAGGCTTCGGAGCAGTAAATCCTGCTACAGCGTCAGATACTACCTTCGTATAATTGTTATACTGGTCGAACACCCAAGTCTTTCCATCGGTAGCACTGGCGCCACCGGTCAGGTTGTTGTACAGAGGTATATCCAGCAAACTGAAATCATCATTCTCGAACTGCATCGGAATCACTTTAGACAGTGCGCCACCGTCAGCGGTATAAATAGTCAGCGTAATAGAATAAGCTCCTTTTTCGGGATATTGCGCCGTAACGGCTTTGCTCCTACTTGTGGCTCCGTTATCCAAATCCCAAACAAAAGAATAAGGGACTTTCGTTACTGTGGTATTAGTAAACACGATCTCATTCGGGCTTTTTTCCGTACGTTCGGCAATATAGGTAATCTCTTCCAAAGAGATAGTACCACTTGTCCCCAACAAATGATCATCGCTCTCCTGCGGTTCGCAAGCGGTCATTGCCACAAGAGCCATCATTGCCAAAAGACTCGATTTGAATATATTTTTCATATCTGTTTTCATTTTTAGAGTAATACATTAATATGGATTCTGTTGCAACTCAAATTCACTACCCTTTGTTTTATCAATCTCCGATTGCGGGATAGGCATATACTTCTTATTGTCAGTGTACGTACGAACCGAATTATGTTCCGCATCATTTTCCGTAAGAACAGAAGCTGCATCGCCCCAACGCACCAAATCATAGAAACGCATACCTTCACCAAGGAATTCCTTGCGACGCTCAGCCTTAATATTAGCAGCAATAGCAGGAATAGAAGCATCTCTGCCAAATGCGCGCTGACGAATCTGATCAAAGCAAGCCTGTGCGTCTACACCTTGTTGTTCGCCCACGCCATCCATTTTTACCAGCTCGACATAATTCAGCAAAGTTTCTGCGTAACGGAAAATACGCAAGTTATTACAATAGTTCAAATCCTGGTCACCCGGGGGAGGATTGTATCCTTCGCGACCGGCATACTTGCGTTGGAAGAAACCCGTATCCTGGAAGCGTCTGCCATATTCGGCTTCTCTCCAATCATTGATAGAACCATTGCGGCGCAAGTCACCTTCTTCGTACATCTCATAAGCAGATTGACGCACAGGTCCAAATCCCCAACCACCTTTGAATATTCCGTCCGGATCCTTCAATTCATTGGGGCCAATGAATGCCGGCAAGTTTGTACCATAACCCTGCCAACCGCTCGCCCATGTTTTACCTTCGGGCAACTGATTACTTTCAAAGATAGATTCTTTGCAGAATTCATTTTCGTCCAGCCACATAGCATCAAAATCAGGCATCAGTTCATAAGCACCGCTCTTGATAATAGTTGCCATATCACCGGCAATTTCAGCATATTTGCTTGAATCTTTCTGATACATCACCACACGGGCTTTCAACATCAATGCTGCTGCACGAGATACACGACCCATATCGCCCGTTCCATTGGTTGTCATAGGCAATACACCATCCTCGCAAGCCACTGCTATATCCTCCATGATTTCAGCATAGATTTCATCGGCAGAGTACTGCCTGGCAAGATAAGGATCCTCTAAAGGGGTTTCAAAATAAGGGATGTTACCATACAGTTTCCACAACAAATGTATGTAGTATGCACGCAGGAAGTGAGCTTCGGCTTTATATTGTTTCAATTTACCTTCAAGCACATCTACCGCATTCGCACAAGATATAATGACATTATTACAACGGGCAAGACCGGAAAAGTAAATATTCCACAGACCAAACGCTTCATTGGGACTCAGTGTGAATTGAGACAAAGAGTAGAGTTGACCTTGGTCACCCGCGTCACCACCACCTTTGTAAATGTCATCCGACCGAAGGTCAGACATCAGCAGAATACCATTATAATTGTTAGCAGCATAGCTGTCGAATAACAATATCTGGTAGGCGGAACCCAAATAAGACAGAATGGCACCTTCTGTAGCAGGAGCTCCCGCCATCGGTTTATTTGTAGAACTTGAGGTTAAGAAATCGTCCCCACAAGAGGAAATCATCAGAGTAGACGACAACAGCGCCGCCATAGTGAATATATTAATTTTTTTCATACCGTATTATTTTTATAAAGTTAGAAAACAATATTTGCACCTATTGAGATAGTTCTTGATTGCGGATAAATACCCTTATCAACACCCATCGTAGTGTAACCACCGGCAGCCAATTCCGGGTCAAATCCCTCGAAACGGGTAAATGTCAGCAAGTTTTCAGCCGAAACATATACTCTCAGACGCTGAACTGAGAACTTACGAGTCAACGTCGCCGGTAATGTATATCCCAATTGGGCTGTCTTCAAGCGTACATACGAACCATCTTTCACGTACAGGTCAGAAGAACGCCAGTTCTTATTCGGGTTAGAGGATGTCATACGGGGAATCGTATTTGAAGTTCCTTCGCCATGCCATCTGTCTAATATCCAAGTAGGACGGTTCATGGCAGGGATATCACCGCGTTGCGCAAAGTCATATACGTCATTACCTACCGTTCCCTGGAAGAACAGGTTTATGTCAAATCCTTTATAGTCTGCCCCCAACGTAAGACCGAATGTCCAGTCGGGCATACCTTTACCAATCTTCGTTCTATCACTATCGTCTACCTTGCCATCCTTGTTGAAGTCTACGAAACGTACGTCACCCGGACTGGCTTCCGGTTGCATCTTTACGCCATCTTTATTTACATAGGCATCTATTTCATCCTGATTTTGGAACAAGCCATCAGTTTTCATACCATAGAAATAAGGCCATACTTCACCATTCTTTCCATGAACATAATCGCCCACACCCGATGCACCGGCACCCTCATAGTTTTTCTCCCCAGAAGCAACACCTATGTCTACCAACTTATTCTGCATATAAGAAGCATTTGCTTTGATATCAAAAGAGAAATCCCTCACTGTATGTTTCCAACCCAATTCAAATTCCAAACCCCAGTTTTCCATATCTCCCAAGTTAGACATCGGCGGACTCTGTCCCACATAGTCCGGAATAGGCTTATATTCCAACATTCCATTCGTTTTCTTCTTGAAATAATCGAATCCTAAAATCAATGCATTATTAAAGAAACGGGCATCAAAACCTAAATCTATCTGTTCGGATTCTTCCCATCGGATACTCGTATTAGCAAGCCTTCCCGGAGAAGCGCCATACTGCATGGAACCTGTTTTCCCCTCGTTTGCCACAACATAACCACCTCCGTAATAATAGTTCTGTCCGCCATCCATCAGAGAAACATAAAGGAGATTCCCAATGGATTCATTTCCATTCTTACCCCAACTGAAACGGAGCTTGAAAGAATCAAACCAATCGGGCTTCACATTCTCCAAATAGGGTTCGTTCCAAATGTTCCATCCCATAGATACAG
The DNA here is from genome assembly GCF_002293435.1 of Bacteroides sp. UBA939. Lineage (GTDB taxonomy): Bacteria > Bacteroidota > Bacteroidia > Bacteroidales > Bacteroidaceae > Bacteroides. The sequence goes on from NZ_DBDF01000232.1 coordinate 10,776, forward strand.
CGGGGAATGTTGCCCATTTATTATTGGTACCAAAATGTGAAGAACCGTCCCGGCGTAGCGTAAACTGAACCATATAACGTTCATTATAGTCATAGCTTAGACGGCCGAAGTAAGAAGCCAAAGCTTCAAGATTGACATCTCCGTTTGTAGCCCCATCCATGCGTTCCAAGTCGCGATCGGCAATAGCCGAATTAATATTTGCCTTCAGGGGATCCGTTTCCAACAAGTCAAAATCACGTCCACTCAGTGAGCGTCCAAAAGATTTAGAGGCCGATTGTCCCAGAACCACCGTCAAATTATGCTTTTCTGCAAATGTGTTAGTGTATGTTAATATATTTTCAACCTGCCATCTCATGCCGCGATTCATGCTGCTGCTTACCCAGCTCTGCTCATTCTTTTTCATAGAGCCCATGTAGTACTCAAAGCCATAACCATCCGATCCCCAGAATGCAAGGTCAGCACCATAACTGCTTTTTAATTTCAGCCCTTTTACTATATCCAACTCTGCAAAGAATGATCCCACAAACTTATCTTCATTGTTTGTAGTCAAATCAGGAGAATTCAGCATAGCTACCGGATTCGCCAATTCCTGATATCCTGTAGGAGGCAGTGAAAACACATTGCCTGCTTTATCCCTAATGGCAGTAGGATAATCTCTCAAGATGCTTTCTCCTTCTTCCTTAGAAGCATAAACGGGAACCAATGGCGAAAAAGCAATGGCACTACCCAAGATAGAACCATATTCCGAGTTCGTTTCTATACCGGTGGAAACACCTCTTGAATAACTGATATTCGCACCTACCTTCAGCTTGTTCAAAAACGAGCGGGAATTATCCTCGAACACGGTATAAGTAGAATTGGTACGTAAACTCCAACGCTCGTAGTTCGACTTACCATAGTTACCACCTACAATACCCTCTTGGTTGAAATAACCCAAAGACAGGAAATATTGCACCTTTTCATTACCACCGCTCGCACTTACCTGATGTTGCTGTATGGGGGCGTCATAATTGAAAGTTTCGTCCTGCCAGTCGGTACCCTTACCTGCCTGAGCTATTTGATCTTTCGCGTAACGTGGAGCGTTGCCATCATTCACGTCCATTTCATTCATGATGGTCATATACTCGGTAGCATCCAATACCGATTTCTTCTTCCACGGATTTTGCCATCCGTAGCTCACATCATAATTAATGGAAACCTTGCCGCTCTTACCGCTCTTTGTAGTTATCAATATTACACCGTTCGCGCCACGAGTTCCAAAAACAGCAGCCGATGCAGCATCCTTCAGGACTTCTACAGATTCTATATCCACCGGATTCAAGTAGTTGATACCGCCATTAATCGCCATACCATCAACGATATACAACGGATCAGAGTTATTAACAGTACCGATACCACGGATACGCACCTTAGAATCAGCGCCCGGCTGGCCTGAACTCTGCGTAATCTGAACTCCGGTAATCTTGCCTTTCAAAGCATCTTCCACGCGCGATGGTTTCGCAATGTTCAGATCCTCAGCCGTTATGCGACTAATAGCCGCCGTTACCACACTCTTTTTCTGAACGCCATAGCCGATAACCACAACTTCATCCAATGATTCCCAGTCTTCCTGCAGAACAATTCTGAAATCACGTTTACCATTTACCGGAACATCCTGTGACGTATATCCTATATAGGAAACTGAAAGAACCGCATCGGAAGGAACCGACAAAGTGAAATTCCCTTCAATATCGGTAATAGAACCAGTGGTAGTACCTTTAACCACCACGTTCACCCCAGGTAAAGGCTCATTATCCGAACCGCTTACCACTGTACCTTTTACCTGTATATCCTGAGCATATACAGAAGCTAAGGTAAAGCTCAATAAAAATAAAACTGATAATAATTTTTTCATAAGTTTTACTAAATTAAGATTAACAACTCTCTCTTTTGTTCTCGTTTGAACATTGTTTTGTCCTCATTTGAACACTGCAAACATACTGTAAAAGGGAATACACGATAGCGTAAATACTCATTCTTAAATACGTCAACCTCTAAAACAGAATACGCTAACAATACGTCAATTATACATAATCACTTGATTATCAATATAAAAGCAATACTTTAGCACAATACGTCATTATATGTTATATAACATAATATGCTCTTTTCGGAAGACTAAAAGGAGTGGAAACCATCAATAATTAAAAGAAGTTAAGGACAGAAAGCAATATTATAAAAGGAAAGCTATAAGGTGTGAACAAAGAAGTATTAATGCGAATCAGGAGTTAAGGAGTGGCATGATTAACGATTAAATAACTCGAAAGTAAACTTGCAACCAACCTCCCGGAATTTCCGGTTGGCAAAGCTACCAAAAACGCCAAGATCGAAAATATTTGTACCGATGCCATAACCTACTTCAATATAAGGTTTCAGGTGAGGCACCACCAAAGCGTTCAGATACAATCGTTCGTTCAGTACATATTGAGTGGACTTCAGCAAATGTTTAAGTAACAGGAATGGGGCTTCATACGTCAGGTGCCCACGAACATACTGGCGGGAAGAGTTATACCAACGCGCATCCAACAACTGAAACACACCGCCTATTTCATCGTTCCAGCCAATGGGCAAATTGGAACGGGTAAAATTGGCGAAATCAACAAAGTACATTTCTTTCTGATTAGTAAAAGCGCCCCATCCGAAACGAAAATAAACATCACGCATCAACCCCACGGGAATATTGTGTTGCACGTCTACCTCAACACGTTCGTAAACACCGGTACTGTTAAACACGCCACTGACACCGCGCTCCCAGTCCACAGTAAGGCTGGGGTACTTGGAATGCAGGTTCACTTTACGATCGCCGTTCATATAATAATATTGACCGGGAGTCCATTTCAAAGTCACCCGGGGAGCAAAACTGATATACGAATGACGAATCTTAGCTATCAAATCAGGATATTCCTCCAAAAGAGCACGCCTCTGCGAGAAAGGCTTTATGGGGACAAGACGAGACTTATTTACTTCCGTACGCTTGTGCATGGATACACCGACTTCCAACGACAAGCCGTTCACTATTTCCCAGCTATGCCGTAACCTGAAATACAAGTCCTTGAAGTAATCCAAATGTATCTGGTTGAAATCAAAAATACTGTCGGGCATATTTTTCAATTCATCCAGCACGTCGCTACTGTAAATACGATTACCGTTTCCTACGTTGATATGAAAAGCAGCGCGCTTGCGAGGCCAATAGTCAAAATCCGAATTTACAGACCAATAGAGTTCCTTACGCATAAAGTTATAACCTATCTTGGGAACAATGCGCAATAATCGATCTCCCGCAAAAAACTGGTTATACTTAAATTCCTGCCGGTAGGAAAGCCCATTCTTACCGCTATAGCTCAATAAGAGCGGATTGATAAGCGGCGAACAACGGATACTGCCCATTTTCGAAACGTCTACCGAATAGCGGCTGATTAGCACATCACCAATCTGCCCCCAAAACTTGAGATTCTTGTTTTTCGGCTTCACGGGATAAAGCAAGGTATCACGCCGCAGAAAGAAATCCTGATACAACTCCTGCTCGTGCATGGTAAGCGGCACAGGACGCAAGGTGTTGAAATAGGCACTATCTTTCCGGTGTTTATTTGTATCAGTGGTCAACGTATAAGAGTCCGACAGGTTGTACTTGCCCTTCACACGTTTGCGTTGGGCAGATGAAGGGGCTTTCTGTTTAATAGACTTATAGTCAAGCACAGCCATGTAATCAGCATCGACCACATTGCCCAAAAAACGGAAATCAGCATCTATATTATAATGCAGAGGCAAAAATTCATCCGCTTCACCCACGTCCCCCATCCGCACCAAATTGTTAAAACGGAGCATTTCGGAACGCCCGGCGAAACGCATCTCGCGCACACTCCACACATCTTCGCTCACAATCAAATAGCCACTGACTAACTGAAAGCTCTTATTCTTCGGTTTGAAGCTGATTCGGTATTGCAAATTATGTTTTGCCCCCTTAACCGAATCGATGCGATACGAATAATACTTCATCGCTTCCGGAGATAAGGGAGAAAGGAGCTTATCGTACAGCAAAGTAGGGGAATAGACGTTGATATGGAAATATTCCGGTAAATCTCCGTCCAACTCCCAAAACTCGGAAGACGTACCGACGCTTGCCTTTACTTTCTGGTCATAAATGTCAGGAGCGGTAAAATGTATGTCGCTATACGTTTCCATGAGGTATTCGCGTACGCCTTTCCTGATGCGGAACATGGTTGGCATAAAGCGAAGAATGTGGTTTTTCTTACGGATATTCACCTGCCCCTTAATGTAGAGTTCCGCTTTGTATTCGTCAATGATGCGTTCGTAGAAAGGGGCATAGAAAATGACCTGCTTCATGATGGAATCCGCAGACAACGAATGTACATCATAAGAATAAGGTACAGCAGATGCCCGCACTTCCGAACAAGCGGAAAGTAAAAGACAGAGTAAGGCGCCTATATAAACGAGTTGTTTCAACAGTAATATCTCTATTATTGAGGTTTCGTAAGTTACTTGTATGCTAATGAAGTATCTCTATTAGCTTTGCTGACAGATTATTTAATTTCTTTCAGCAAGGAACGTTCTCCTCCTCCCGGGAGGAGGAGTACCCTGTCAGGGGGGAGGTGGTAGGTAAAA
>NZ_DBDF01000060.1 GCF_002293435.1 Bacteroides sp. UBA939
GCAGCAACCGGATTGAGATTCCGTTTCGCTATATTATCATTCATAGTATAAACTAATTATGAACAGCTACTTACAGCTTAAAATCAACAAGGATATGAATGCAAAAGAATTTACCGGAGAATTATTAGGAACTTTTATCCTGGTATTATTTGGTTGCGGCTCGGTAGCTGTAGCTGTTTTATTCAGCGAATATACCGGAATTTTTCAAATCGGTCTGGCGTGGGGAATCGGGGTTATGCTGGCTATTTATCTGACCCGTCATTTGTCCTGCGCCCATCTGAATCCCGCAGTGTCAATTGCTATGGTGTTGAGCAAGCGGATGTCATTCCGCAAACTGCCCACTTACCTGACTGCCCAGTTTCTGGGGGCTTTTCTTGCAGGTTGGGCTATTTTCCTGCTATTCGCCCCTTCCATTGAAGCTTATGAAAGTGTTCAGGAAATTACAAGAGGAAGTGCGGAATCAGTAGCAACAGCCAAAATGTTTGGCGAATACTACATACAACCGGGAGGAGCGGCTGTTGTATCCATGCCATTGGCTATTGCGGCAGAAGGTTTTGGCACGTTCCTGCTGGTATTGCTCATTTTTGCCTTGACGGAAGGGTGCAATGTAGGACGTCCCAGCGACACAATGGCGCCTGTTTTCATCGGGCTTACCGTTACATCCATCATCTGCCTCATCGCCCCGCTTACGCAAGCCGGACTAAATCCTGCCCGTGATTTCGCTCCTCGCCTGGTTGCTTGTATCATGGGATGGGGAGATGCAGCTTTCCCCGACCATAGCGGTGGTTTCTTCTGGGTATATATATTAGGTCCCATTGCCGGAGGAGCGCTTGCCGCATTTTTCTTCCTGTACGTGTTCGAGCCGGTTATAAAAATGAAGAGTAACGGCTGCGATTGTGGTAAATAACAAAAAATATCAGTAACTAAAAGTAATAGAAATGAAAACTACGAAGCTCATCATTGCCGGAGGATTCTTAGGTGCCGGTAAAACAACATTGTTATGGGAAACAGCCCAAAGATTAATGAAACAAGGTCTGCGCGTCGGTCTGATTACCAATGACCAGGCTCCTGAATTGGTTGACAGCGAATTGCTATCACTCAACAACCTGCAAGTGGCGGAAGTCAGCGGCAGTTGCTTCTGCTGCAATTTCAACGGTTTCACCCAAGCCATTCAGAAGATTCGTACCGAAGCGGTAGCCGACGTAATCATCGCCGAGCCGGTGGGTAGTTGCGCCGATTTATCGGCAACTATTATGCAGCCGTTGAAACAATTCTGGAACAGCGAACTACAGATTGCTCCCCTTTCCGTGTTAGCAGATCCCGCCCGGCTCGACTCCATATTGGAGGGAGAAAACGCCGGATTACATCCCGACGCAGCTTATATCTATCGTAAACAATTGGAAGAGAGCGACATTATACTGATCAATAAATCCGATTTGCTGAATGAAGAACAGTTGGAAAGCCTGAAACAACGCACCGCACGTGCTTTCCCCTCGGCAACTGTACTGGCAGTCAGCGCTGTTACAGGCATGGGCATTGACGAATGGTTGTCACAAGCCACTGCCCGGTCGGATGCGGGCAAGCGCCTTGTTGAGATGGATTATGACCTGTATGCTAATGGAGAAGCGGTTCTCGGATGGCTGAACGGTACCGTTCGATTACACGGGGAAAACATGGATTGGAATAATTTCGCCCATACCTTCCTGAGCAATTTAGCCGCCCGTTTTGATGAAGAAAACCTCCCGGTGGGACACGTCAAAATAATAGCTGAAAACGGTATGAACTTTATTGTCGGCAACCTGACAGGCACTCGCGACACCCTTTCCACCCGAGGTTCTGCAGGTAAGGGAGAAGAAATCAAGCTGATTATTAATGCACGCGTAGAAACTTCTCCGGAACATTTAGACTTAATTGTCCGTCAAGAGCTTGATGCTCTTTGTGCCGGTAATCAAGCGCCCGAAGTATTAGCCTGGCGTTATCTCCAGCCCGGTCGTCCCCAGCCGACTTACAGGTTTACGGAAGTTGTCTAAGCGGACTTCCCTTGGTTTTAGCTTTACCTCCATAAAGTTGAAAATCGGTTTTTATCTGCCATCTGCCACCTTTTTGCTCGTATCTATTTGATAATAAACAGATTAAAGCGTTGCAGATACCCGTTGCAGATGTGTGGCAGATACCTTATCTGCCACCTATCTGCCACAGGCATAATCTTGCATCATCCCCCGTCTCCGCATTAGCGCCTGTCATTTGCCGAATCGCTTTACGCTCCATACCGGAACATGCCCTGCTGTTAGTTCCACCCAGTTGAAACGCTTTGTTTCAGGCTTTGAAACAAAGAGTTTCATCAGGGTGAAACTAAATGTATTTCACTTCGGAACAAAATGTTTCAATACGATGAAACTAAATGTATTTCACTTCGGAACAAAGTGTTTCAATACGATGAAACTAAAAGTATTATACGATGGAACAAAGTGTTTCAATACGATGAAACTAAGAGCCTGTTTAAAATTAAAAGTAATAAAATGCTAAAGGGTTTCCGCATGTGCCTGATAGGTACTTTCTTTGAAGTGACCAAACTAAAAAGAGATGTATCGTACAGATTTAACGGAAATCCGGTGGCAATATATAAAGAAAGTATTGCATATCCAAATAAGAAAGCGAAAACATGATTTACGTGAGATATGGAATGCTTTGTTTTATGTGGTAAAGACTGGTTGTCAGTGGCGTATGCTTCCATCGCACTTCCCCAAATGGCAGTTGGTGTATTACTACTATCGCAAATGGTCTTCACAAACGGATTTCGATCTGTTACTAAATGAATTACGAGGCTTAGTCCGTCTTAAGCGTGGTCAGTATAAAGACTCGACTGTAGGTATAATGGATAGTCAAAGCGTCCGTTGGGGGAATAATCGTTCCCTAAATGGAATTGACGGTAACAAGAAAGTCAAAGGTATTAAACGTCATGTGATTGTAGATAAAAACGGCTTTCTTATAGCTGTGATGGTAACTGTAGCCAATGTTCATGACAGTAAGGCGGCTTATCTGTTAGTACAAATGTTAAAGAAACTGTGTTCTTCTGTGAAAGTCATATTGGCCGATGGTGGGTATAGAGGAAACGTGATTGAAGCAGTGAAGAAATCTTTCGGTTATATCATACAGGTTGTTGTCAGTAATTATAAGGAGCTAGGTTTTCGTCCTATACATAAGCGGTGGATTGTAGAAAGAACCTTCTCCTGGTTTGATAATTACAGGAGGCTCTGCCGGAATTATGAACTTACGTTCGATTCGGCAGAGGAGATGGTCAAAATTGCATCCATAAGATTATTATTGAATAAAATTTAAACAGGCTCTTAGAGTTGGTCAATAAATATGAGTTTGAGAAATGCGTAGATCGTTATAACGGGGACTACCATGTCCGAGATCTGAATTGTTGGAATCAATTTATCCAACTATTTTTCGGTCAACTGACCTCTATGAACTCTTTACGCAATATTTGCTTATGTCTAAAAGCTCACAAACGCAAACTGTATCATTTAGGCATTAAGCAACATGTTACTCATAGCACGCTTTCAAGAGCCAACGAGAAACGAGACTGGCGTATTTTTGCTGACTTTGGAGCATATCTCATAAAGTCGATTCGCCCTTTGTATGTTGATAGCCCTATACCTAATGTGGATATTGAAAATGAAATCTTTGCTTTAGATTCCACTACTATATCTCTTAGTATAAAGCTATTTAGTTGGGCACCAGGTAAATATTCCCGAGGGGCGATAAAATTGCATACGCTACTGGATTTGAGGGGAAGTCAATACCAAGTCCGTATCAAGTCCAAGTAAAGGTCAAGTTAAGACTAACTCTATATTAACTCTATACTAACAGCTGGTCGTATTGCTGTATCCGTCCGGTGCTGCGCGGCACCTTCTCGAAATAGCTGTTCGACACCACTTCGCAGTCGTCGAGCCTGACGGTAATCTCGCGGACGGGCGTCAGTCGCACCGGCTCTTTCCGGCGCGCGAACCTCCGCCTGCACCAATCTGAAATACTTTTCATTTCGCTGCCGTGTCTTCGTGAGAGGCTTCGTTTTCGGGGGCGGCGGGGTATTCCGAGTAGACGGGCACGATGGTCTTGCCGTCGTAGTCCCATCCGACGTTGGTGAAATGCCCTGGGGGCGTGCCGAATGACGGCCACACTTTCACCGGGAACTTGCCCGCGCCGTCGCCGGGGTTGTTGCCGCAGTACAATCCGGTCAGCGCTGTGTTTTTCGACACATCGAGCGCGGTGAGTTGATTGTTCCAGCAGTACAACTCGGTCAGTGCGGTGTTTTTCGACACGTTGAGAGCGGTGAGGTTGTTGCCGTAGCAGTACAATGTGGTCAGCGCGGTGCAGCCCGACACGTCGAGAGCGGTGAGGGCGTTCTCGAAGCAGTCCAACTTGGTCAGCGTGGTGTTTTTCGACACATCGAGCGTGGTGAGGTTGTTGTAGTTGCAACCCAACCCGGCCAGCGCGGTGTTTTTCGACACATCGAGCGTGGTGAGGTTGTTGAAGTTGCAATCCAACCAGGTCAGCGCGATGTTTTTCGACACATCGAGCGTGGTGAGTTGGTTGAAGTCGCAGTATAACGTGGTCAGCCCCGTGAAATGCTCGATGCCTTTCAGCGACTTGATTCCTCCGTCGATATCGTCAGAGCCATTCACGTCGATTTTCGTCACCGCCGCAGCCTCTGCGG
>NZ_DBDF01000040.1 GCF_002293435.1 Bacteroides sp. UBA939
ACAATTAGTAATTAGCTTAAAACAATACGGAATGAAGCAAAACTTTTGGTGTGGTTGCACCACAATACAATGGCGATGAATAAAAGGATAGAGAACTATTTCTATTTCAAAAACAGAAAATCAAGTAGTTCATTAGCTGTAACTACTTGATTTTCAACAGGAGCGGAAAACGGGGCTCGAACCNNGCGACCCTCAGCTTGGGAAGCTGATGCTCTACCAACTGAGCTACTTCCGCATTACTTTTTCTAAAAAGCGACGCAAAGGTAAAAGAAGTTTTTTTATATTCAAAAATTAAAATGTACTTTTACGCCCATTAAAGTGAAAAAAGATGAAACGAATCATACTTATTACCGGAGGAGCCCGTTCAGGTAAAAGTAGCCATGCGGAAAAATTGGCGCTAAGCCTATCTCCTGCCCCTGTTTACCTTGCTACTGCACGCATTTGGGACGAAGAATTCCGGCAACGCATCACCCGCCACCAACAAAGACGTGGACCGGAATGGACGAATATCGAAGAAGAAAAACAGCTAAGCCGTCACCAATTGACAGGACGAACCATACTGATAGATTGTGTTACTTTGTGGTGCACCAATTTTTTCTTTGACGTAAATGCCAATACAGCCAGTGCGCTGGTTTCCGCCCAAGAGGAGTTCGACCGTTTTACAACCCAGGATGCAACCTTTATATTCGTTACCAATGAGATAGGAATGGGTGCTACATCAGAAAATGAAATCCAACGGAAATTTACAGATATGCAAGGATGGATGAATCAGTACATTGCTGCCCGGGCTGATGAAGTGTGGTTGATGGTATCGGGAATTCCGCTGAAAGTAAAGTGACAAAACGATAGAATGAAAAGGAAGTAAACAATAAAGTGATAAAACGCCAAAATGATAAATACTTAATATGAGAACATTTAAAATCATACGACCGGATGAAACTATATGCCCGGCATTGACAGACAAAATAAATAATCTGACCAAACCGAAAGGTTCGTTAGGAACTTTAGAAGAATTAGCATTGAAAATAGGCCAGATACAACAAACCTTATCCCCAACTTTACAGCATCCGCAAAATATTATTTTTGCTGCCGATCATGGCATTGTGGAAGAAGGAGTCAGCCTTTCACCCAAAGAAATTACCTGGCAGCAAATCAGTAATTTCCTGCATGGCGGTGCAGGAGTGAACTTTCTCTGCCGCCAACACGGTTTCATACTAAAAATTGTAGATGCAGGTGTGGATTATGAATTGCCTTACGACAAAGGGATTATCGACATGAAAGTCCGTAAAGGTACCCGCAATTACTTGCATGAAGCCGCTATGACTGAAGAAGAGATGAATCTCTGTCTGGAGCGTGGTGCGGAAGTAGTACGCCAATGTCATAAAGAAGGAAGTAATATTCTTAGTTTCGGAGAGATGGGTATCGGAAACACTTCTTCATCCTCGATGTGGATGACTTGTTTCACCGGAATCCCTTTAGAACAGTGCGTAGGTGCAGGCAGCGGACTGAACAATGCAGGCATTCGCCACAAATATGAGGTTTTGAAGCAATCATTAGATAATTACCAGGGAGATGGTTCACCTTGCAACATCATTCGCTACTTCGGAGGATTAGAAATGGTGATGGCGGTAGGCGCCATGCTTCAGGCCGCCGAACTGGGAATAATCATACTGGTAGACGGTTTCATTATGACAAACTGTATTCTGGCTGCCGGCAAATTATATCCTGAAGTTTTGAGTTATGCAATCTTCGGACATTGCGGAGATGAATCGGGACACAAACTATTGTTGGATAACATGGGCGTAAAGCCTCTCCTGAACTTGGGCCTGCGACTGGGAGAAGGCACCGGTGCCATCTGTGCATACCCTATCGTGGTTTCTGCGGTGAATATGATTAACGAAATGGATAATTTTGCGCATGCTTCCATAACAAAGTATTTCTAAGATATGAGAATACTCGCAGCTTTCATCTTCTTCACGCGACTTCCATTCTGGAGAATAAAAGAAGTTCCGGCGGAATACTTTAAACGCATTGTCCCATACTGGCCATTAACAGGTTGGTTGACCGGAGGTATTATGGTAGCGGTATTATGGTTGTCAGCCCAGGTACTTCCTGTACACACTGCATGGTTGCTCGCCATTATTTCGCGATTACTTGTCACAGGTTGCTTGCATGAGGATGGTTTAGCCGACTTTTTCGATGGCTTCGGCGGAGGAACCACAAAAGAGCGGACTCTCTCCATCATGAAAGACCCTCATATAGGCAGCTATGGCGTCATTGGGCTGATATGTTATTTCTTACTGTTGTTCCTGCTTCTGGAAAATGAGCCTTTAAACTTGATATGTGCCCTCATTATCAGCGGTGACTGCTGGTCGAAATTGTGCGCTTCACAAATCATCAACTATCTGCCATATAGCCGGAAAGAAGAAGAAAGCAAAGCCAAAGTTGTCTACGACCGAATGACATGGAAAGAATTATCAACCGGATTTATCTGTGGCCTTTTACCGGCTCTGTTGTTTCTGCCTGAAGAGTTATGGATGATTATGCTTTGTCCGCTTCTGACATTCTTTCTGTTATACAGACTAATGAAACGCCGTATACAGGGCTATACGGGAGACTGCTGCGGAGCTGCATTCCTGCTCTGTGAACTCTCGTTCTACCTCGGCGCCATTATTTTGCTTCGTGTATATAGCTATTTAAGTTTCGCATGTTTTTTATCCTGTTGATAATCAACAGAGATACTACTGATTATCAACAGAGATAGTTCAGCTATATACAGACAAGATGCGAAACTTCAGATAGTTATTATGCAGGGTAGATAGAAATAGCATCCCGGCAGGTGACTACTCATTATCTGATCCACGTCAGAACCATATCTGCTTCGTACTTTCTCCTTGTCCTATAGAGAGGAGGTGGAAAGGAGCAGGTAAGGAGCAGGTAAGGAGGTGGTCATTCGCAAACAGGTTACGATAATCAATCTCTTTTAATGTGATATAATATGGAAATCTTTCTTATCAGACATACATCAGTCGACGTCCCTTTGGGAGTATGTTACGGACAATCGGATGTCCCTCTGCGCGATACTTTTGAACAAGAAGCGGCTGTTACAGCCGGGAATTTAAAAAGTTACCTGCAGCAAGACAGAGATTTTGGCCATGTGTACACCAGTCCCTTATCACGATGCACGCGTCTTGCCTCATACTGCGGTTATCCTGATGCGGAGCGGGATAAGCGGCTTATGGAAATAAATTTCGGCGACTGGGAAATGAAACGTTTCGAGCAGATAGATGACCCCAGACTGCAAGAATGGTATGCTGACTACATAAATGTAGCAACTACGGGTGGAGAATCTTTCGCTATGCAATACCAACGGGTTGCCAACTTTCTGGATGAATTGAAAGAAAAAGAGTATGAAAGCGTAGCCATATTTGCACATGGAGGTGTATTAATCTGTGCGCAACTTTATGCCGGAAGCATAAAACAAGAGGAAGCATTCGGCGCATTAACCCCGTATGGCGGTATAATTCGGTTAGAACTCTAAAAAACGGCAGGTAAAGGTAGCATATATTCCCTAAAAACCTTATCTTAGCTGCCCAAATAAAAAGTAAAGTACTATGATTACCGAAGAACTCAGAAAATTATATTGTACCTATACCGGAAACGAACCGGAAACCATCGACGAACTTCCTTCATCCGGTTCCAACCGACGTTATTTCCGTCTTACAGGTACACCTACGCTAATCGGTGTCTGCGGAACTTCCATCGAAGAGAACCGGGCTTTCCTTTATATGGCAGAGCATTTTCGCAAAAAAGAACTCCCTGTGCCACAGGTTTTGGCAAAAACCGAAAACAATACATTCTACCTGCAAGAAGATTTGGGCGATACGCTTCTGTTCACCGCCATTGAAAAAGGACGAAAGACCAGTGTTTTCGATGAAGAAGAGAAACAGTTGTTACGCAAAACCATGCGCCTGTTACCTGCCATACAATTCTCCGGGGCGGACGGAATGGATTTTTCATATTGTTATCCGCAATCGGAGTTCAACAGCCGTAGCATTCTGTGGGATTTGAACTATTTCAAATACTGTTTCCTGAAAGCAACGGGAATGGAATTTCAGGAAGATCGCCTTGAAGATGATTTCCAGAAAATGGCGGATGTCTTGTTGCGTAGTGGTTCGGCAACCTTTATGTATCGCGATTTCCAGAGCCGCAATGTCATGATTAAGGACGGTGAGCCGTGGTTTATTGACTTCCAGGGCGGACGAAAGGGACCTGTTTATTACGATGTGGCATCCTTCCTGTGGCAAGCCAAGGCAAATTATCCCGACAGTCTGCGCAAGGAACTCTTGCAGGAGTACATTGATTCGCTGTGCAAATACCAACCTGTGGACAAAAGCTACTTCCACGCCCAGTTGCGCCATTTCGTACTGTTCCGCACCATGCAGGTGCTGGGCGCTTACGGCTTTCGAGGTTATTTTGAAAAGAAACCGCATTTCATTCAGAGCGTACCTTTTGCCATCGAAAACCTGCGCCGGCTATTGCAGGAACCGTATCCCGAATATCCCTATCTCTGTGATGTGCTGAAGGAACTCACCGAACTGAAACAGTTTACCGATGATATGCAGAAACGACGCCTTGTAGTAAAAGTAACCAGTTTCGCTTATAAAAAAGGTATCCCTGATGACCCAACAGGTAATGGTGGTGGTTTTGTATTCGACTGTCGCGCGGTGAATAATCCCGGTAAATACGAGCGTTACAAACCTTTCACCGGACTGGATGAACCCGTGATTCGCTTCCTCGAAGAAGATGGTGAGATAGCAGTCTTTCTTGAACATGTATATGCATTGGTAGAAGCCTCTGTGAAACGATATATGGAACGTGGGTTCACCAACCTTTCCATTTGTTTCGGATGTACGGGCGGACAGCATCGTTCTGTGTATTCGGCACAGCACTTGGCAGAGCGCATCAACCGGAAGTTCGGAGTACAGGTAAATCTTATTCACAGAGAACAAAACATTGAGCAGACGTTTAAAGCGAAAAACTAAGGGATAGAAACCCGTTTAGCCCTATCTTCTAATGATCTGCTCCGTATCAACTCCGTATCAAGTCCGTACCAACTCCGTTTCTATAGATACGGACTTGCTACGGAGTTGGTACGGACTTGATACGGTTCGGATTGGCTGCAGGTAAACAGACGGAGTGTATGCCCGATTATTTTAAAATAACAACAATGAAAGCAATGATATTTGCAGCAGGTCTGGGTACCCGCTTGCGTCCGTTGACAGACAATATGCCCAAAGCGCTTGTTCCCGTGGCAGGCAAAACGATGCTGGAGCGTGTTATCCTTAAACTAAAGGATGCCGGTTTCCACGATATCACTATAAACATCCATCACTTTGGAAGTCAGATAATAGATTACCTCCGTGCAAACGGAAACTTTGGTGTGAATATCCATATCAGTGACGAACGGAATGAACTGCTGGATACGGGTGGTGGCATTAAGAAAGCCCGTTCTCTGCTGGAGGACAGCGAGCCTTTCCTTATTCATAACGCCGACATTCTGACGGACTTGGATCTTAATGCCTTCTACCGTCACCACTTGGAAAGCGATGCAGATGCCACCTTGCTTACCAATCACCGGAAGACTTCCCGCTATCTGTTAATGGACAAAGACAACCGTCTTTGCGGTTGGACGAATGTTTCTACGGGTGAGGTGCTTCCCGAAGGACTCAATTATCCCGGCGAATACTATCAGGCACAAGCCTTTGGTTGCGTCCATGTCCTTTCGCCAGGTATCTTCCGCTATATGGAAGGCGAACGTTGGACAGGGAAATTTTCCATCATTCCATTTTATGTGGATATCTGCCCCAAGGCACGTATTCTGGGATTTCCTGTAGACAGCGAGAACTGGTTTGATGTAGGAAAGCCCGAAATGCTGGCAAGGGCGGAAGCTTATTATGCTTCTTTATAGAACAGTATAAAAGAATAAAAGCAATGGTTTATAAAACATCTATATATTTGTAACGTAACATTAAAGAAACCGATTATGAAACGACTGAGATTAGGACTATGGGTATGTATCTGCCTCTGTGCAACCTCTACCCTCATGGGGCAAAACAAAGTAAAAACAACAGCCGAAAAAGTGATGCTTTTCATTGACGGTGCTCAGGTGACACGTACCAAACAAGTAGATATTCCGGCAGGAAACTCAACGCTCACCTTTACCGGACTATCTCCCTATATGGATGCGCAAAGCATGCAAGTCAGTGCAAAAGGGAAATTCACCGTTGTGGCAGTTAACCGGCAATTTAACTATATAGACAGCTTGTCAGTCAGCGAAAAGCAACAAAGCCTGCAAAAAGAACTCAAGAAAATAGAGAAACAGCAGAAAGAACAGAGCGCCGAACTCGGACTGATCAACGCCGAATATGAAATGTTGAAAACAAACTGTTCCGTCAGCAATAAGAGTACCACTGCTTCTCTGGCTACCATCAAAGAAGTGAACCAGTACTACTCCGGACAGATGAAAGCTCTGAAAACAAAAGAGCTGGCTATCAACGAGCAAATAGCTGAACTTGCCATAAAGCAGAAACAACTAAATTCTGAGATAGCACAGCTAAGCGGTAAATCTTTAAACTCCATGAGTGAGATTGTAGTCAACGTAAATGCGCCAGCCGCCTGTAAGGGTACATTTACCCTGAACTATTATGTGAAGAATGCCGGTTGGTTCCCCTCCTACGATGTTCGTTCAGGCAGTTTGGCTGAGCCTATTTCCATTGTTTACAAAGCCAATATCTTCCAGAATACCAAGGAAGAATGGAAGAACGTAGACTTATCCCTTTCGTCCTCTAATCCTTCTACAGGAAGCGTAGCGCCTAAACTGTCTACCTACTGGCTGGATTATGGGCTTGCGGCACCACGCTACGATGTGAATCTCAATGGGAATATGGTTTCAGGAGTCGTTTTTGGCGAAGACCGCACACCTCTGCCCGGAGTCAATATTATAATTCCGGGAACCACCATTGGAACAATATCAGACGTGAACGGGAAATATTCCATCACCATCCCCAATGGGCAAACTAAACTTCAATTTTCATACATCGGTTGTGTTACCCAAACCAGGGATATACGAGGGAGTGTAATGAATATCACCCTTCTCAACGATAATCAGATGCTGGATGAAGTAGTAGTGGTAGGCTACGGCACTCAAACGAAATCTGTTATGACAGGTACTTCTACCGGCATTAAAAAAGCTCCTCAAAAACTCGCTTTGTATGACGAAGAAGCCAGCATGGCCCTTGACGTAAAACAAAGCCAGGGACAAATGGGATATGAATTTGAAATAAAACTCCCCTACACCATTCCTTCTGATAACAAACCTGTGGTTGCCGAAATCGGTAAATATGAGCTACCGGCTTCTTATGTTTACCAAAGCACTCCGAAGATAGACAAAGATGCCTTCCTGATGGCGCAGGTAACCGACTGGGAAAAACTGAACTTGCTTGAAGGTGAAGCAAATGTTTACTTTGAAAATACTTTCATCGGCAAGTCTATCGTGAACGTCACCCAACAGAATGACACGTTATCCTTCTCCCTGGGTCGAGACAAACGCATCATGATACAGCGCACGAAGGAAAACGAATACACTTCACGTAAATTCATAGGTTCCAACCAGACGCAATCCATTGCCTGGAAGCTCTCCATCCGTAATACACGCACGGAGCCTGTAACTCTCACTCTTTACGACCAACTGCCTGTATCGCGCAACAGTAACATTACCGTGGCGGCAGAAGAAATCAGCGGCGGAACATTGGACGAGGAAAAAGGCATCATCACCTGGCAAATTACTTTGCAGCCCGGTGAACAACGTGAATTGCCTTTGCGTTATAAGGTGAAATATCCTAAAGGACGAAACTTGATAATAGAATAATACCTTATGACTGTAAGACAAAAATTATCCGCCACCCCTCTGTACATGCAAATCCTGATAGGCATGATTGCCGGTATTGTTATTGGTATCATAGCCTTGCAGGCTAAGGGTGGCGCAATTTTTGTAAGCCATTGGATTCAGCCCTGGGGACAAATCTTTATCCGCCTCCTGCAACTGATAGCCGTTCCTTTGGTGTTCATCTCTCTGATAAAGGGTATGACCGGACTGAAAGACATCAGCACGTTCTCCCGTATCGGTGGAAAGACCATCGGCATATATATCTGCACAACCGTGATTGCCATTCTTTTAGGGCTTGCTATGGGCTTGCTCATACAGCCCGGCAAACTGGTAAACCACGAACAGGTAGCACACTTGCAGGAACACTACCACACCGTAGCGGAAGAAAAGAAACTTGCTGCCGAACAGACCAATGAGCAAGGACCGCTGGCTTTCTTGACAGATATTGTCCCCAGTAATGTTATCGAGGCTGCCTCCGATAACGGTAAGATACTTCAAATCATCTTTTTTGCCGTATTCTTCGGACTGGCCTCCCTGGCACTCCCTGCCCAGAAAGTGCAACCTGTCATTGCTTTGTTTAATAGTCTAAACGACATTGTTCTGAAAATGGTGGATTACATCATTCTATTCGCTCCCTGGGGTGTAGCGGCATTGATGGCAGGATTGGTAACGGACTTTCAGGGAGATACCAGTATATTCAGTGCATTGGCTGTTTATGCCTTGACGGTTGTTGTCGCTATGTTCATACTGCTGTTGGTTTTCTATCCAGTACTGGTACACTTCTTTACACGTATAAATCCATGGAAGTTTATCCGGGCAATGTATCCTGTGCAACTGTTTGCCTTCACCACAAGCAGCAGTGCCGCCACACTACCCGTAACGCTGAAAACCGTGAGAGATAAACTGGGGATATCGGAAAGAGTGAGTTCTTTTGTTCTGCCCGTCGGAGTTACAATCAATATGGATGGCACATCCTGTTATCAAACTATCGCAATACTTTTTATCGCACAGGTTCTGGGCATTGATTTAAGCTTCTCGCAACTCTGCATCATCGTTGTCATGACTGTGCTTTCATCCATCGGTACTCCCGGCATTCCTGGTGGAAGTTACGTTATCCTGGCAATGGTGCTTACGTCTGTAGGCATTCCGGCAGAAGGTCTGGCATTGATATTAGGTATTGACAGACCACTGGATATGTTGCGCACTTCGGTGAATGTAACAGGAGATGCAGTGGTGTCTGCTATGGTTGATTCACCATCACAATAAATATTATCCTTTTATAAAACTCAAATAATGAAACAGACAGTTCTTATCGTTTTCTTTGCAATCATGGCATTGGGAGTAACAGCCCAGTCACCTGTTTCCTTTCAGGTTAACGCCGGAATCGGTACTTCCAACTTCTGGGGGAAAAACGCGGAAAGCGACACACGCATCGCCTATAAAGCAGGTGTAGGCATGAACTACGAACTCAGTAGGACATGGATACTCCAAGCATCGCTGAATTTTGTATCAATAGGTGCGCGCAAAGAGATAGAGTACGTAGGCAAAGCGAACATGAATGAGATGTATATACAATTGCCTGTTATGATGGCCGCCCGCCTCAACCTCGGAAAGAACTACAGCGCCTCACTGAGCGCCGGGCCATACATCGCTTACGGTATAGGTGGTAAGACATCCGGCGATACGCGGGAGCAACACAGTCACAACAATTATTATCATGAAGACGGCTATAAATTCCGCATAGATACTTTCGGTAAACTCACAGATAATAATATGGGAAACAGGCGCATGGATGCCGGAATGATTTTCGGCATCCATATCGAATATCATAAATTTATCATGGGAGCAGAACTTCAATGGGGAATGGTTCAGGTTAATAACCAATTGATTAATATATTGCAACCATCCGGTTACGATGAAGCTTTCTCTCCCAAAAATGTAGCATCTTTCTTTACGGTGGGATACAGATTTTAATGAGCCGTTAATGACTTGAAATCATACCATCATTATTAGTGAATATATTTCTGCTAATCAACAACTGTATGGCTCGATCTGTGACCATATCCTGATTAGTTCTTTTACGGCCGAATCCCAATATTTGAGAAGTAACTTTCTTCAGGTCTCCGATGGGCATTGATATCTGCTGTTCAATGGCATAACGAGCGGCATTCATGACTTCAATTATGGGTATATCCAGAATATCACGCTTTGAATCGACTCGATATAGCGAATAGCCTTTCGACTGTTCTTCATCTTTCCAATAGATTTTCGTAATGTCGGATAATTGATCCTGATAATAGTCAACCAATAATCCGTCGATCATGGCCTGCAAACGTGGAGAAATTCTTGCCAGAGACCAAGACTGACAAATACGCTTGTACACAAGTGTATTTGTTATCGGCTGTTCTACACTAATTAGTATCTTTAGTTGTTCCTGAACTTTATGCTTTGAAGCCAACACAACATTTATATCATTATCTAATGTACAATGAGGAAGATTAGCAAACTCATATTCCTTTTCGCGTTCATTTATAAGTTTTACAATGCGTTCGTTGACTATATTAAATGATTTTACTCTAATGGATTCTCCTTCAGCAGAACGTTCAGAAGCCGCATTTCCTGGCAATTTTAGACTTTCCAGTTTCTGAATGATACGTTCAACAACCTTTTCTTTATTTTCAAACCAATCCATAGACCAGATACGCATGATATTCCAACAAAGCATCCGCAATACATCCGGTTGAACTATTTCCCTGTCTCTGGTTGTTTTCGTCTCGTAATAGTTTTTCCCATCACATAAAAGTCCAAGAATGTATTGGTCGGGTTTATCGGGATCAATAATAGCTAAATCCACCTTGAAATTAGAACGTCCTACCAAGGTATCTACTTTATAACCTCGTATTGTTAACTCCTTTGAGACCAATGCTATCAGTCCGGTAGCTTCATGAGACTGAATTTGCCCGGCAGTGGTAGCAAAAGTTCCTCTCTCAGCAAACTCCAGAAATTTTTTCAATCCTTCCACACCTTTGGCCTTAGTACGTTTTAAATCAATCTGCTCAGCACGTAAGGTGGAGAAGACAATCATCTCATAACGAGCACGGGAAACTGCCACATTCAACCGACGTTCTCCACCCTGCCCATTCAAAGGACCAAAATTCATAGAAACATTTCCATTTACATCCGGTCCGTAACCAACTGAAAACAAGATAACATCTCTTTCGTCACCCTGCACATTCTCCAAGTTTTTAATAAAGATAGGCTCATTATTTTCATAAGCAATCTTTTCAAGTTCCGGATGTTTTGCCAGTTCCTCCAGTAACAAGTCTTCTATAAGATTTTGCTGAACCTGACTGAACGACACTACACCAATACTCTTTCCTGAGAGTTTCTCATCAGCCAATCTCATGATTATCTCTTTTACAACAGCTTCAGCCTCGGCCTGATTACAACGACTACGTCCTTTATCATACACACCTTGTATCTTAACTAAGCGTACTTTAGAAATCCGATCATCAACAGAAGGAAATGTATAAAGCCTACCCTCATAATATTGTGAATTGCTGAATGAAATCAAACTCTCATGCTTACTACGGTAATGCCAAGTCAAGTAACGTGAAGGCATGGAGAGGGAAATACAATCATCCAGGATACTTTCCATATCATCAAAATCGGCTTCATCTTCATCCACCTGTGAAGATGAAAAGAAGCTTGTAGGAGGCATTTGTTTAGGATCACCAACCACTACCAGCGCCTTGCCACGAGCTATCGCACCTACCGCCTCGCTGGTAGGCATCTGTGAAGCTTCATCAAAAATGACCAGATCAAATTTTTCCGCATTAAGATCTATATATTGAGCTACGGAAATAGGACTCATCAACATACATGGACACAATTTTGGCAATAAAGTTGGTATCTGGTCAATAATACGGCGGATGGATGTTCCACGCCCTTTATTGAAAATATTTCTTCTTAAAATACCTACTTCCGAATTAGCCGCCGCTTCCATTGTCAACGAAGGTATTTTGGCAGCCATACGACAATAAAGTTCTTTCTTGCTCAACTCTTGGAAGTCTGCAGTAAGTTGCTTATACTTTTCAATTAATTCCTCAAAAATAAGTCCGTTAAATAAGCGAAGCATTTCATTGCTATCTACAAACTGCAATGCTAATTGATGATATGTTCCTTTCGCGAAAGCCAACGAAGCATCCTTGCCGTTCTTCCCATGTTTCCGAATATAATCGATTACTACGGAAAGTCCTTGCTCCTCCAGTTGTCTTCTACGCAAACACCATTGATACCAGTCTTTTAATAGTTCAAAGTGTGCTAACCACTTTTGTAGCAGTAAAGGGACACGGATTTCTATTTCCATAGTCGGCAGTTGTACTTCGCATAACTCTCCAAGTTGCTTACACGTAGTATCCATATCTCCCAGAGTCCAGTGCAAATCTTGAAACAATGTTCCATTCATTTCTCTGAATACATTCCAATCTTCTCCTATTACATTTATAAACTGCGTGATTACAACAGAATAAGACAAGTTTGTTTCTTGGGCATAACTTAAAAAAAGCTGATTTATATATGGAAGCAGTTCCAGAACAACCTCAATTTCATCCCAGTTTTCCTTTCCTTTTCTACCTAAATAACCAAATATGCGGAATAGTTCATCAGATTGTTCTTGGAGTTTTTTATCCAATTGCTGGTAATTAACCAATTGCTCCAATAGTTTAGATACATGTTTTTCTTGCAGATCAGTCCGGTAAATCTTTAATTTCTTCAAATATGAACGTTTGGCAAAGAATTTGGGAAGAAACCACTTTTCATTAATCCCCTTCCATTCTTGTCGCAACGCGAATGCATTTTCCTGAAAAATTTCCGATGCATAATATTGTTCCACTTCCTTGCGAAGCACTTTTCTATTCTTTCCAATAACAACAATTGCCAGCCATTCTTCAATTTGTTTTTTATTCACTGCCATTTGCAGGATAGTTCCGTTCAGCAATGGGATTTTTTGAATGATTTCAATCAATTTCTTCATCCAAACCAAACCTTCCGATGTATCCGATATAGATATAGATAAGGCATTGATAAACTTCTTTTTAAGAATCATGCATCTCTCAAATAAAGTTGAATATTGGATAATCAGTTCCTTTATTTTAATACAATTCTCAGAGAGAATATTATAAGGCTCTAATCCCTGTAGAGGATGATTTGCGGGATGTCCCGTAATTTTTATGATTGTATCCAATGCAGCTATTTCATCATTCATGATCTGCAGTGAATCTTTGGTCAATTGTTTAAAAACAGATAAATCAATAGCAAGTTCTTCACCTTCTATGGACAAATAATTCGTAATACAATCGTAGAGCGACAATCCTGACGTATGTGCTCGATGAAGTTCTTCCATGTAAGCAATAAGTTTTCGTCTGTATTCGAATAATTGTTCCGATTTTAACTGATACTCTGCCGGAGACTGGATACGGATAACCTCAATGGCTTTTTGCAATTGTTCCAAAAAATGCGATTTAGTGACTTTATTCGAATGAAGTTCCAGACAGAAAGGGCCTAATCCGATTTTCTCCAAACGATTTTGCACAACAGACAAAGCTGCCATCTTTTCCGCTACGAACAATATTCTCTTTCCTTTATAAAGAGCATTGGCTATCATATTAGTTATAGTCTGCGACTTACCTGTTCCCGGAGGTCCATGAAGAATAAAACTCTTTCCTTCACCAGCTTCTATCACTGCTTCCAATTGAGAAGAATCAACTGCTACCGGTATAGCAAAATTATCCGGTCCTAACTTCTTATCTATACTTCGGGCGTCAACTTCTATTCCTCTCTCTTCCAATTGTAGTCTGTTTTCCATAAGGCTGGCAATAACAGGATTCTGTTGCAATAGTTCCGCGTTAGAATGGATATCATTCCACATAACAAACTTATTGAAAGAGAAAAGTCCCAGCAACGCTTCTTCTTCTATATCCCACCCTTTCTGGTTCCGGATATTAGTACGAATTGTAGCAAAAATCTTTTTCACATCTACCCCACTTTCATCAGTAGGAAGAGGATCCAAACCTGAAATATGTACATTAAACTGTTGCTTCAACAATTCAACCAACGTTATATTCAATATAACTTCTTCGTCACGAGTACGGATTACATACCCCGTGGCACCACCTTTCCGTACAATATCTATGGGAATCAACAAAACCGGCGCATAACGCGGACGCACACTCTTAGGAGACTCATACCACTTCAATACGCCTAATACCAAAAACAAAGAGTTTGCACCATTCTCTTCAATAGCAGTACGGGATGTTCTATAAATATATTTAAGAGCGTTCTGAAGTTCCGTATCAGTCAGATATGAACGGAGCTTTTTATTTTTCAGTTCATTGACTACAAGTTCTTCCAAAGTATCCTTCCAAGTAACAGAGGTATATAGTCCAAACTCATTCGGTTCAATCGTTCCCTTTATAGGACATTGCAGAATTTGGTAACTTTCTCCGGCTTGCAGACGATCTTCCAGACGATCTATTTCAAATGATATAAATGGAATCACTTTTCTTCCCAAACGAATATTAATCAAATTATTGCGTAGCGAAAAGTCCAATAATTTTCGCTCCCATATAACTTGTTTGGTTATCTCCTTCCTATCATCATCCGGCTTAATTTCATACCGTTCTAACTGATTTACTTTTTGTGTCGCATTCTTGTGTTCCACCCCCTCATTTTCAATAACCCAGTGGCCTTCGTGATTTATTCTCTGGGGTAAAGGTCGTATGCTATTCAATCGGCTTCTATATACATCTACAAATAGTTCGAACTTATTATCCTCTCTTAGTTGTTTTTGGGCCAAATTCACCGCTTGCTCAAAAGTAACACCATCTGAAGCGGTCAGCACAGTCGTTTCAACCAATACAATTTCATTGATACCATCTGAGCTTCCTTTTAGTAAAAATGAAGCATCATCTCCAACAGGTTGCGAATACATGTCTTCCACAAGCCATGCTCCTACAAATATATGACCTTTCAGTAGTACCAGAAGAGGGTGAATACCATTGGCTTCCAAGCAAGAGGCAAACAATAAAGTAGAATCCATACATGTTCCCAACTTTTCTGTTAGTACCTTATCCGCCATACGAATGCGTTGCCCAAAGGGTTCGAAACTGGCAGGTGGCGTACAATATACTAAAGACTCGGAACGCAATGCCTCATAAATAGCCGCAACCTGTGCCCTCACTCTGTTCGGATCCTTCGTCTGGTATTCGTCAAGAGCAGAGTGTCCAGTCCAAGTTTCCAAAAATTGAGAAGCCTTGACGCTAACCCTTGAAATGAGCGGATGATTAGGGACAACAAATGCTGCCAAAAGTTCAGGCATAATTTTAGCCCCTGTCCATTGATTATAAGCCATAAGACTAATAGGATATTGGGATTCAAACAGGATTTCATCAACAATGGATATAGTAAGAGTAAATTCAGTTTCGACTCTTTCCGTCAATTCTATTAGCTTATTGGTTTTTGAAGCAATCTTCAACTGATTGACACGCACAATCTTGCCTTGCGGGATAACATCTACGACAATTTCTGAATGTTCTATCAATTCTCCATCAATAGATACACTTACTTGTTTCCAATCTTTCGTATCTCGATTGGTTATGTCACAAAAAGAAAAAGACAGAACATTATTATGCTGCATAGCATAATTAATACATGGGAGGTATTCCAACTGAATTTCGCTATTACATACCCTATCAGTTACGTTGTTGTTTTCCATTAGTTTCTACCATTATATTACAATAAAATGCAATATTCGTTCAAATTTTAAACAATAACAAATTATTTATCGGAAATTATTCATTTAAATTACAATTCATCGTTTTACCGATACTTTTGAATAAACGGTTTGGCTTCATTCGGTATCGTTTTAAGCTAATTACTAATTGTTGCTTCACTAAGATTTAATTCTTCGTTCACTAAGAACTAATATTTGCTTTGCATAAATCTTTTCGTTCGACGGTTGTCGAATTTGCGTTCGACAGCTGTCGAATAATTATTCGACATATATCGCATAATCATTCGACAGCCGTCGAACGAAAAGATTTATGCAATCGCAGAGATAGATTTATTATAAATAGGTATTAAATGACAGGCTAAACAGAATCAGTTCATAACGATACCGGCAGGATAAACTTTTTGGGTACAGTTACCCTGAATTATTGTTATAGCTACTACTGTACGAATAATACAAGCTAAAGAAAAAACAGCTTTCTTCAATCAACCGACATAAAATACGAAAGATATTATGTAAATTTGCATAATGAATTATAACAAAGTAACACAATACATCGAACAAGAAAAGCTCTTCACCCCGAAAGACAAAATCTTGGTGGCGCTAAGCGGCGGAGCAGACTCAGTGGCTTTGCTATGTCTGCTCCTTGATATGGGATATAACTGTGAAGCTGTTCATTGCAATTTTCATTTGCGAGGCGACGAGTCCGACCGCGATGAAATGTTTGTGCGAGAGTTGTGTTTCCAACGAGAAATTCCATTGCATGTCCGGCATTTCCAAACAACGGAAGAAGCGGCAAAACAACACATCTCCATCGAAATGGCAGCGCGCGAATTACGATATGCATGGTTTGAGGAAATCCGTCAGGAACAACATGCCGACGTCATCGCTGTTGCCCACCACAAAGACGATAGCGCAGAGACCTTTCTCCTTAACCTCATCCGTGGAACAGGCATCAATGGATTACTGGGTATTCGTCCTAAAAACGGTTATATCGTTCGCCCTCTGCTGTGCCTTGACCGTAAAGACATAATGGAATATTTGCAGGAAACCGGGCAAACTTATGTTACGGACAGTACGAACTTACATGATGAATATACCCGCAACAAAATACGCCTCAACCTCCTACCCTTAATGCAAGAAATCAATCCATCGGTAAAGAAAAGTATTCTCCGTACCGCAGGATACCTGAATGATGCAGCTTTAGTATATAAAAGCAACATCACGGAAGGAAAACAAAAAGTACAAACCGAACAAGGCATCCTGATAAACGCCATACTGCAAGAACCCGCTCCCGAAACTTTACTATTTGAAATCTTACATCCGTTGGGCTTCAACAGCGCACAGATAAAAGACATTTTTGCGTCTTTGAACGGACAATCCGGAAAGATATTCCTTAGCAAAGAATGGCGTATCATAAAAGACCGGGAATTACTATTGATAGAACCTGCCAATACTGTAGATACTCCGAATGTGGCGTTATTGCCGGAAAACAACAACCCGCCTTTCCGGCTGACGATGGAAGAATTGGAAATCACGGAAGATTTTATTATTCCCCGAGACCGGGATACAGGTTGCTTTGATGCGGACAAGCTAAAGCATCCTCTCTCTTTACGATGCTGGCAACAAGGCGACAGTTTTATACCTTTCGGCATGACTGGACGAAAAAAAGTCAGCGACTACCTCACCGACCGGAAGTTTTCTATTTCCCGCAAAGAACAACAATGGGTGCTTTGCAGCGACCACCAAATCATCTGGCTGATTGGCGAACGCACAGACAACCGTTTCAGAGTAGACGAAAAAACACGCCGGATATTAATCGTAAAACGAATTATCAACTAACCTGCATTATTCAGACTTTAGAAGTTAGAGGAGCTAAAGGAGTTATCAGCCAACAAAGTTGGCTTAGGAGCTAAAGCCAATACTCCATAAGGCATAAATAAGCAAGACTATCGGCTTTAATTCCTTAACTCCTAACGAAGTGATAACTACTTTAACTTCTAAAGTCTGAAAATACAAAAATCAAAAGCAGCAATCTTTCAAATCTCTTCTAAATAATAATTCTCGGTTCTTTCTGCCTTACAAAACAGCCAGCAAGCAACGCCGCATACGGGGTATCATACGTACGCGCTTTGCGAGGACAACCTTTAACACAAGCGCAACACTTGATACACTTTTCAGCAATTGTATTACACTCGTCCCCTTTTATTATAGCACCTGCAGGACAACGCTCCACGCAGAAAGCACAATGATTACAACGCTCCGCATCTACATTCGGGATACGTGGCAAAGGTATACCACTTTTACGCAACTTTATCCCCCGGCGCAGGAATTTGAATAAAGGCAGAAAAGGTTGACGCGGACGCTGAATACGACTTACATCCACCGGATATAAATACTCCATATCCTGTGCGGCATCCAGCTTAGTCCGGATTTTCCGACCGAAAGTTTCAGCATACAGCAAATCATCACCATCAGGACGCCCCGCCGCTATCGGGTTTTGCTTCGTGCTATAAGAATGTTCTCCTATAAATGTAGATCCCGCTATGACTTTGAACCCTTGGGCAGAAGCGAAAGTATCCAGTTCCACCAAAGCATTTCCGTATGCACGGTTGCCATATACCACGACCAATACCACCGGAGCCCCTGCCGCACGAATACCTTGCAGACGTTCCATAGCCAAAGGGGCTACCTTACCGCCATATACAGGAACGACAATCACCGTCAGTGTATGTTGCGGAATATTCACTTCGGAAACATGTAATGTCAAATCGGTTACAGCTACATTCGTAAAACCAATGCCGCGAACAATTGCTTCTCCTACTTGTTTAGAAGTATAAGTAGGTGAAAAACAAATGAGATGAACTTCACTTATATCCATAAATTATTGAGTTTTTCTTAATCCATCAAGAAGTCCCCTTGAAAAAGTACATTTTATCACTTTCAGCCCCTTTCAGAAGTTCCTGCGGGCACTATACTCTGACAAAAAAGTATTTTAAGTGGATTTACCTGGCAAAGATAAAGTTTATAATTAAAAAATAAGGCATTTTTTTTATGAAACCAAAAACATTTATTACCTTTGTGCCGTCAAAACTGACTGTAAGTTCCAAAGTGCAGGAAAATTGGTCAGATTTTCGGTTCGACAATAAATACTCCATAACATTATATTATAAGATAAGGTATATTGCCGTGTAGTTTGTGATTACAATCATAGCTATGTGTACATACCAATCGGATAATAAAAAAATATTTAATCATTCACATATATACTGTATGTATAATATCATTCAATTGAACGACAAAAATTTGTCGGAACTTCAAACTATTGCCCAAGAACTGGGTATTAAAAAGACAGAAGCACTTAAAAAAGAAGAACTTGTTTACAAGATACTTGATGAACAAGCCATTGCCGGTGCTACCAGAAAAGTTGCCGCAGAGAAGTTGAAAGAAGAGCGTAAAGTAGAAAAGCAACAAAAACGTTCTCGCGTAACTGTAAAAAAAGAAAGTACCGACAAAATCTTTACCGCTAATCAAAATAGCGAATTCAGCAAACCCAAAGTAGAAACTACTGCCACTGCAACAAAAGTACAGCCTAAGGCTGTAGAAACAACCACTGCACCGGTTGCAGACAAAGCACCTGCCGCACCTGCCGAAACATCTGCTACCCAAAAACGCAAACCTGGACGTCCGCGCAAAGTAAAGAACGAACAAGCAGTTCCCGCACCAGTTGTTAAACCGGTTGCACCAACAGTAAAAGAGGAAGCACCGATAATAAAGGAAGAAGCGCCAAAAATTGCACGCCCTGAGCCAAAACCCAAAATAGAAGCGCCGAAATTTATCAAGAAAGCAATATTGGACGAAAGCCCCATTTTATCAGAAGCAGAAGATGATTTTATTCCTATCGAAGACCTGCCGACCGAAAAAATAGAATTGCCTTCCGAACTCATCGGCAAATTTGAAGCAACCAAAGCAGAAATACCCCTCGCACCTGTAGCACCTGCTACTGTAGTACCTGCACCAGTATCACAACGCCCGCGTGTACATCCCCACGAAAACAATAACAACAACTACAGTAACAAGAATCACAATAACAACAACCGTAACAATAATCCACACCCTGTACAGCAACAACATCCTGTACAGCAACAACATCCTGCTCAGCAACAACATCCTGCTCAGCAGAACAACAGTGACAATTATCCTCCCGTTCCTGAACGCAAGCCTGTAGCTGAACGTGAAAAAGTATACGAATTCGACGATATACTGAACGGTATCGGCGTACTGGAAATAATGCAGGATGGTTATGGTTTCCTTCGTTCATCCGACTATAACTATCTTTCTTCACCGGATGATATTTACGTTTCACAGTCCCAGATTAAACTGTTCGGTTTAAAGACCGGTGATGTTGTGGAAGGAGTTATCCGCCCACCGAAAGAAGGAGAGAAATATTTCCCATTAGTAAAAGTATCAAAAATCAATGGACGTGATCCGGCTATCGTACGCGATCGTGCACCATTCGAGCACTTGACTCCACTTTTCCCTGATGAAAAATTCAAGTTATGCAAAGGCGGTTATTCCGATTCAATGTCTGCTCGCGTTGTAGACCTTTTTGCTCCTATCGGCAAGGGACAGCGCGCACTGATTGTGGCACAGCCCAAGACGGGTAAAACCATTCTGATGAAAGACATCGCCAACGCTATTGCTGCCAACCATCCGGAAGTCTATATGATTATGTTGCTTATTGACGAACGTCCGGAAGAAGTAACCGACATGGCGCGTACCGTAAATGCAGAAGTAATTGCATCTACATTCGACGAACCTGCCGAACGCCACGTAAAAATTGCCGGTATAGTACTGGAAAAGGCCAAGAGATTAGTAGAATGTGGTCACGACGTGGTTATCTTCCTCGATTCCATCACTCGTCTGGCACGTGCTTACAATACGGTATCTCCGGCATCCGGTAAAGTACTTTCCGGTGGTGTGGACGCCAATGCATTGCATAAACCCAAGCGTTTCTTCGGAGCTGCCCGTAACATTGAAAACGGCGGTTCGCTTACCATCCTGGCAACTGCACTGATCGACACCGGTTCAAAGATGGATGAAGTTATCTTCGAAGAATTCAAAGGTACAGGTAACATGGAGTTGCAGCTTGATCGCAACCTGTCTAATAAGCGTATCTTCCCTGCCGTCAACATTATTGCTTCCAGCACCCGTCGCGACGACCTGCTGCAAGACAAGCAAACGCTGGACCGCATGTGGATACTCCGCAAATATCTGGCAGATATGAACCCGATAGAAGCAATGGATTTCGTAAAAGACCGTTTGGAAAAGACCAAAGACAACGACGAATTCCTCATGAGTATGAACAGCTAAGATTATCCCGCTTACAATATCATGCAAGAGCTTTCATCTACGTCTAAAAGCGTAAATGGAAGCTTTTTTCATTCTCTTCTTTTGCCTGTCTCATTTTGAAACCTATTCCGCTACCGTACCGGAAGAATAACAGCACTTTATTTCCCCGATAATATT
Organism: Bacteroides sp. UBA939; assembly: GCF_002293435.1. Taxonomy (GTDB): domain Bacteria; phylum Bacteroidota; class Bacteroidia; order Bacteroidales; family Bacteroidaceae; genus Bacteroides. The sequence goes on from NZ_DBDF01000040.1 coordinate 21,267, forward strand.
CTTGCCCTAAAAAGAGGCGGATACAGGGATTTTTTGTACTTTTGCGCCTCAATAATAGTAATTTGTAATTCATAAAACAGAAACCATACCATGTTCGATAATTTAAGCGAAAGACTGGAAAGGTCGTTTAAAATTCTGAAAGGTGAAGGAAAAATCACCGAGATCAACGTTGCTGAAACGCTGAAAGACGTACGTAAAGCACTGTTAGATGCCGACGTAAACTATAAAGTAGCCAAGACATTTACAGATACCGTTAAGGAAAAGGCACTGGGACAGAATGTACTGACAGCCGTAAAGCCCAGCCAGTTAATGGTAAAAATCGTGCATGATGAACTGACTCAGTTAATGGGTGGTGAAACAGCCGAGATTGATTTACAGGGGAAACCTGCTGTAATTTTGATGTCCGGTTTGCAAGGTTCCGGTAAGACTACCTTCTCCGGCAAACTGGCGCAGATGCTGAAGACGAAAAAGAACAAGAAACCATTATTGGTGGCTTGTGACGTATATCGCCCCGCCGCCATCGAACAACTACGTATTCTGGCAGAGCAGATTGGAGTTCCTATATATTCGGAACCGGATAGCAAGAGTCCGGTGAAAATTGCGGAAAACGCTATTCAGGAAGCCAAGACCAAAGGTTGTGATGTAGTAATCGTCGATACCGCCGGACGTCTGGCAATAGATGAAGAGATGATGAACGAAATCGCTGCCATCAAAAAAGCGATTAACCCGAACGAGATATTGTTTGTGGTAGACTCCATGACAGGTCAGGATGCTGTAAATACAGCAAGAGAATTTAATGAAAGACTTGACTTCAATGGTGTAGTACTGACCAAACTGGATGGTGATACCCGCGGTGGTGCCGCTCTTTCTATCCGTTCGGTAGTAAACAAGCCGATTAAATTCGTCGGTACAGGCGAAAAACTGGATGCTATCGACCAATTCCATCCCTCACGTATGGCAGACCGTATCCTCGGTATGGGCGACATCGTTTCTTTGGTAGAACGTGCTCAAGAGCAATACGATGAGGAAGAAGCAAAACGTCTGCAAAAGAAAATAGCCAAGGATCAATTTGACTTCAACGACTTCCTGAGCCAGATTGCTCAAATTAAGAGAATGGGTAACCTGAAAGACCTGGCTTCCATGATACCGGGAGTGGGCAAGGCTATCAAAGATATTGATATGGACGATAACGCATTCAAGAGCATTGAGGCCATTATTTATTCAATGACCCCGTTGGAACGCAGTAATCCGGCTATTCTGAACGGTTCACGTCGCCAGCGTATCGCTAAAGGTAGCGGCACGAATATTCAGGAAGTAAACCGCCTGTTAAAGCAATTCGAGCAAACCCGTAAGATGATGAAAATGGTGACCGGCAGTAAAATGGGTAAAATGATGCCGAAGATGAGAAAATAAAGACGAGCCTTCAAGGCTTCCAAAATAAGATAAATCAGTAATTATTATATATCAGCATGACATTAATTGACGGAAAAGCCATATCGGAACAAGTAAAACAGGAGATTGCGGCAGAAGTAACTGAAATCGTGAGCAAAGGAGGTAAACGTCCCCATCTTGCAGCTATTCTTGTCGGACACGATGGCGGCAGTGAAACGTATGTTGCCGGTAAAGTAAAAGCATGTGAAGCTTGCGGTTTCAAATCCAGCCTCATCCGTTACGAAGCGGATGTAACTGAAGAAGAACTCCTTGCCAAAGTACGTGAGCTAAACCAAGATAGTGATATAGACGGATTTATCGTACAACTTCCGTTACCCAAACATATCTCTGAACAGAAAGTTATCGAAACCATTGATTACCGTAAAGATGTAGACGGTTTTCACCCCATCAACGTAGGACGCATGTCCATCGGACTACCCTGCTATGTATCGGCAACCCCGAACGGTATTCTCGAGCTGCTGAAACGCTACAAGATAGAAACTTCCGGTAAGAAGTGTGTAATATTGGGGCGCAGTAACATTGTAGGTAAGCCTATGGCAACGCTCATGATGCAGAAAGCCTATCCTGGAGACGCAACCGTAACCGTATGCCACAGCCGTAGCAAGGACTTGGTAAAAGAATGTCAGGAAGCGGATATTATCATCGCTGCACTGGGACAACCCAATTTCGTAAAAGCCGATATGGTGAAAGAAGGTGCAGTCGTTATCGACGTAGGTACTACCCGCGTACCGGATGCAACAAAGAAGTCCGGTTTCAAACTTACAGGAGATGTGAAGTTTGACGAAGTTGCTCCAAAATGTTCATTCATCACTCCCGTACCGGGTGGTGTAGGACCGATGACTATCGTTTCATTGATGAAGAATACGTTGCTTGCAGGTAAGAAAGCAATTTACCAATAAATCCGGATAACCGGAAACAGATATGAGAAAGATATTTTCCTTTGCACTCGGTTTCTTTTTTATATCGTGCTCCGGTGTAGCACAGGAACAGGTTGTGTCCAATTCTGCCGACACAATTCCTCCTGCAAGGATCACCCTTTTATTTGCCGGCGACCTGATGCAACATAAACCGCAGATTAATGCGGCGCGTACACCTGAGGGGACTTATGATTATTCCCCTTGCTTTTCTCTCGTAAAAGAACAAATCAGCAAAGCAGACATAGCCATTGGCAATCTAGAAGTCCCCATCGGCGGAAAGCCTTATGGGGGATATCCTGCTTTTTGTGCACCGGATGAGTATTTATACGCCATTAAAGAAGCTGGTTTCGATGTATTGCTAACCGGCAACAACCATTGCTTAGACCGTGGAAAGAAAGGTTTGGAACGTACAATCCTAATGTTAGATTCCTTACAGATACCTTATGCCGGAACCTATAAAAATGAAGATGAACGTCGTCAGCGATATCCATTATTTATCAGGAAAAACGGATTCCACATCGCATTCCTCAACTATACTTACGGTACCAATGGAATTAAACCGACTTCTCCCAATATCGTGAATTATATCGACAAGGAAATTATACTACAAGACATACAAGTTGCCCAAAGCTTCCAACCGGATATTATCATCGCTTCTATGCATTGGGGGAACGAATACCAATTATTGCCCAGCAAAGAACAACGCCAACTTGCCGATTGGTTACTGGCACAAGGTGTGACGCATATTATCGGAACCCATCCGCACGTAATACAGCCTATGCAATTACGTACTGATAGCATCACAGGAACACAGCATGCTGTAATATATTCTTTAGGAAATTTTATTTCCAACATGAGTAAAGTAAATACCGACGGCGGACTTACTTTTACATTAGAATTGGAGAAAGATACAACAACATCCGGAATGCCTAATCCCAATATCCGTGTCAGCAATTGCAGTTATAATTTAGTATGGACAGGTCTTCCCACACTTACCAAAGAAAAAAATTATGTCCTCTACCCCACAGATTCCATATCTATTTCAAAACTTCCCGAAATAGCACGTAACCGCCTGAATATCTTCATGAAAAACTCTCGAAAGTTCCTTCAACAACATAATGCAGGAATTAAAGAAAATAAAAAATGATGCATATTCCGATAAAATATTCCTTCAAATATTTGCAGTATCCGAGATAATACCTATCTTTGCACCGCATTTGAGAGAAGATGCTAATATGGTGACTGTAGTTCAGTCGGTTAGAGCGTCAGATTGTGGTTCTGAATGTCGTGGGTTCGAGTCCCATCAGTCACCCAAAAGAGGAATTCATTAATGATTTCCTCTTTTTTTGTTATATTTCTATATGCTCGCTCCAATATATGGGTCATTCCGAAAGTCCGGTTACATTCATTCTTTGATTATACGCACAACAACGGATCAATCTGTTTTCAACAACGCTAAGAATCAAGTAGAAATTGTTGTTGAGAGTCTTTTTAAAGCTGATTCAAATGCTATTTGAAATTACTACGTAGTAGTGTATCAACTACTACGTAGTAATGACCTAACTACTTAGTAGTAGTTAACCAACTACTAGTAGGTAATTGACCAACTACTACGTAGTAGTTAACCAATCACTACCGGACAAGGCTGAGGGATTTACCGTTTAAAACCTTAGTACATAACAATAATTGTATCTGCCATAATAACAATTTGCATTTTTAGTCGTCTGAGAATGCGATATTTCCGCCCGAAGGTAAGGACGACTGGAAATATTGAAGTGAAAATCCGTATCTTGCTGAAGCATAGGACGATATCGAAATCTGTACATTTCTAAAAAAATGCGGAAGACGCTTTTGAAGTGATTTTTAATGGTTTATTCCTGCCGGATATTATATGACTCTACCCTTTTTCAACAGAGATTTTTTGTAAAAAAGGTAAATACTCAAAACTATGAAAAGACATTATTGTTATTCTAATATCCGGTTTATTAGATAGACCGGATACAAAATCTTTGATTAAATTAATTATAAATTAAAAAATTATGGAAATGAATAGAAAGTTAATCGCAGTCGTAGAAATTGGTGGTGATAAAGCAACTCAATTCTGGGCCAGAGCTGATGATTTAATACAAGCATACAGTGAAAAGTTAACAGGTGTAACTTATGCAGTAGTGAAGAAGCCTTATTTTGATAACCTATTCAAATTCTATGCAGTCTCGAAAGAGAAAATAGAACAAAGTACTTTGTTGAAATACAGCCGTGAATTCTTTGATGATTTATTAACACTAATCCCCAGTGAGTGCGTCAAAATAAAAGAGATAAGCATCTCATTATAAATAGGTTATATTATAATAGGTTCATAAACAGAAATATAATATATGAAACCTGGAAAGCGATTGAACCTTCATAAGGAGTAAGCTATACAACAGATGGTTAAAAAAGACCTGTTCATTTTGAAAGAATATCGTCGAGATACCCTATCTTTGTACACTATGAAACAAAACTATCCGGCATGAAAGTTCTATGGCTCGACTTGAATAGTTCTTACGCCCATTCCTCACTGGCACTTCCTGCATTGCATGCACAAATAGCCGATGACACTTCCATAAAGTGGAATGTCGTATCAGCTACCATCAATGAAAATGCAGGCATGATAGTGGATGAAATCTATCGTTGCCAGCCGGATATTCTTGCCGCTACCACCTGGTTATTCAATCACGAACAGTTGCTACATGTCATTTCAAGAGTAAAAGCACTGCTCCCTCAATGTTGTATTGCACTGGGCGGACCAGAATTTTTAGGAGATAACGAGTTCTTCCTGCGCAGTAACCCATTCGTCAATTGTGTGTTCAGGGGAGAAGGCGAAGAAATCTTCCCTGAATGGTTGATGCGTAAAGATACCCCCAATGATTGGGATACCATCCCCGGCTTGTGCTATCTCTCGGCAGACGGGCAATACAAGGATAACGACATAGCACGCGTGCTTAACTTCTCCAGCCTTATTCCACCCGAAAAGAGTATTTTTTTCAATTGGAGTAAGCCTTTCGTACAACTGGAAACAACACGCGGATGCTTCAACACTTGTACATTCTGCGTCAGCGGTGGAGAAAAGCCTGTGCGTACATTGCCCATCGAAACTATCCGGGAACGACTGCAAATCATCCACCGGCATGGCATTAAGAACGTACGTGTACTCGACCGTACTTTTAATTACAACACTCACCGGGCAAAAGAATTACTGGAACTTTTCCTTGAATTTGCACCGGATATATGTTTCCATCTGGAAATACACCCTGCCCTGCTCTCCGAAGAATTACAAAAGGAATTGAAGCAATTGCCGGACGGGTTGTTACATCTGGAAGCGGGAATACAAAGTCTGCGTGAACCGGTACTCGAACAAAGCCGTCGGATGGGAAGACTGACAGACGCACTGGAAGGACTAAAGTTTCTGTGTTCCCTCCCTAATATGGAAACTCATGCCGATTTAATTGCCGGGCTTCCATTGTATCACCTTTCGGAAATATTTGAAGACATACGGATGTTGGCGGAATTCGGCGCAGGAGAAATCCAACTGGAATCCCTGAAACTGCTTCCCGGTACAGAGATGCGGAAAAGGGCGAAAGAACTGGGAATCCAATATTCTCCCCTTCCACCTTACGAAGTACTGCAAACCCATGAAATCAGTGTCAGCGAACTGCAAACGGCACGACAACTCTCCCGCTTACTGGATGGGTTTTATAATACACACACTTGGCAATACGTAACCCGGAAACTGATTCTGGAACGTGAGGAATTCCTGTACAGATTCTTGGAACATCTCATACGGATAGGCTTAATAGATCAACCAATAAGTTTAGAAAGACGGGGGCTGATTCTTTATGAATTCTGCAAACAGCATTATCCGGAGTACCAATCAGAAGTCAGCATTGCATGGATAGAAGCCGGCATGTCACTGAAAAAACTTCCGGCGGAGCGAGTAAGAACTAAACGGCAAACCCCTCCGGAGTCTTGGAAAGTACTGTACGGAGAGTATAGAGAGAGCCTCCGGCTCTGCTTCCTACCCACGGACGAAGAGAGCAATCATGGCTATTGGTTCGGTTTTGAATCGGAGATACAGAAAGTTGAGCCTGTATTCAAGGCCGAAAGCTAAAATTAAGAACGAATATATATGGAAGACAAAGTTATTGAAAAAGTAGATTTCACCAACGAAGAACTGGAAACAAACTATTACGAATGCACCTTCGATAAATGCAATTTCTCAGGGAAAACCATTGGAAGAGTGATATTCGAAAGATGCACTTTCAAAGAGTGTAACCTTTCATTGGTTAAAGCCAGCAACACCTCCTGGCTGAATGTCTTCTTCATTGATTGCAAAATGACAGGGATAAACTTCAGCCTCAGCAACCGCTTCGGCTTGTCAGTAGAGTTCCGCAACAGCATTCTTTCTTATGCCCTGTTCACTGAAATGAAGCTGAAAGACACTTGTTTCACTCGTTGCGATTTGCAAAATGCAGACTTCATGGAAACAGATCTTTCCGGTGTCAAGTTCACCGAATGCGATCTTGCCTACGCCTCCTTCCACCACACCAATCTGGAAAAAGCTGATTTCTCCACCGCCCGCAACTATGCCCTGAATCCCGTAGCCAACCGCCTGAGAAAAGCCAAGTTTTCACGATACGGTCTGGAAGGACTACTTACAGGGTTGGGAATAGAAATTGTTGATTAACCATTGCACTGCAATAGACACATTGACCTGTAATTCTACAAAACGATTGGCAGAATAATGTGATAATTTAGCAGTAAGAAGACAAGAGTACGAATAATCACAAACGTATCTGTTTCATCTCCAGATACTTATTAATAACACCTATCGAAAGATTTTCGGGTGTAGTCAATAAAGAGTAGATACCATGCTGCTTCAATGCGGAGACAATCAGCCGTTTCTCAAAAGCGAACTTCTCGGCAATGACATGACGATAATAACCCTCCGTGTCCTTTGCAGGGGTAGCAATATATTCTTTCAGGTCGGCATCCTCAAAAAAGACCACGAGCAAGCGGTGGCGTTGATTCAATTGTTGCAGATAAGTCAACTGCCGGTTCATGCTGTCCATACCGGAGAAATTGGTGTATAAAACCAGGAAGCTACGTTTATGAATGTTTTTATTCAGATGTACGTACAGAGAAGAGAAATCGGTTTCGCCAAAAGTTGTCTGCTGGGCATAAAGGTTTTCAAGTAAGATTTGCATGTGCCCGGGTTGTCTGGAAGCCGGAATAAATGTGTCGAAACGTTCGTTGAAAGTTACGAGGCCCGCCTTATCTTCTTTGCGCATGGCAACATAAGAAAGAACCAGCGAAGCATTTATCGCATAATCCAGCAAAGTCATTCCACGGAAAGCCTGCTGCATAATTCGCCCTTTATCTATGACACTGTAAATTTGCTGGGAACGCTCGTCCTGATATACATTTACCATGAGTTCATGTCGCCTGGCACTTGCTTTCCAGTTAATCGTACGGTAATCGTCCCCTTTCACATATTCCTTTATTTGTTCAAATTCCGTATGGTGTCCTACCCTGCGAATACGTTTTATACCTAATTCCTTAAGATTATCGCTCATAGCCAATAATTCATATCGATGCAGCATCAGATAAGAAGGATATACTTTCACATCCAAAGCATCTCCGCAGGTATAACGCCGGGAAAACAATCCTATCCTGCCGAAAACAAACACACGGATTCGCCCGAAACCGTAGACACCACGGCGTGTAGGACACAAATGGTAACTAATCGTTTTGCCTTCATTAGACTGCAAACTCATCCGGAAGTTGATGTCCCGCCGCTGAAAGACGAAAGGTATTTCATCAATTACTTCCACGGAGACAGGATGCGGATAACTGCTCTCCACCCGAATCTTCACCGCATTTTCATCTCCATTGGAGAAACGGGAAGCACATTGACGAAATGCCTGAATTCCACGAATACGATAAAGCATATATATATCTGCCAATACCGACAGAAACAAGATAAACAGTGCCCACTGACCGAGAATGAAACACGGTTCAAAAACATATCCGCTACCCAGCAACAGGATAATCAGAATAAGGATGATATAGAAACGTCGGGTTAAATACAAACCAATTGTGAGTTATAAATTACACTACTAAATTAAGATCTATCTGATAAGTATGAGTTAACAATCAGCCATGAATGACCTTCTATTTCGGAACTTCAACCTTATCAATCAGTCGTTGCGTCACTTTCACCGGAGAATATCCTTCCATTTCAGCTTCAGCAGTCAGGATAAGGCGATGTTGAAGCACATAAGGAGCAACAAACTTTATATCTTCCGGCGTCACAAAGTCGCGTCCCTGCAAAAGCGCATAAGCCTTTGAAGTCTGTAACATCGCTACAGATGCACGTGGAGAAGCACCCAGATATACGGCTTTGCTTGTACGCGTCTGTTGCACAATCAAGGCTATATATTGAAGCAATGTACGGTCTACAAATACCTGATTCATCAGGCTACGGAGTGACAAAAGTTCTTCTTTGGTAATGGAAGGGGTCATATTCTCCAATTTCACCAATGAAGCATTCGTATGGTGACGCTCCAGGATATTCACTTCTTCGTCCAACGACGGATAATTCATGGTTATTTTCATCAGAAAGCGGTCCAGTTGGGCTTCCGGCAATTTATAAGTACCTTCTTGCTCCACCGGGTTTTGGGTAGCCAGAATCGTATAAAGTTCTCCCATAGGGTATGTTGTACCGTCAATGCTGACTTGGCGTTCTTCCATGACTTCAAATAAGGCAGCCTGTGTTTTGGCAGGAGCACGGTTTATCTCGTCCACCAATACAATGTCTGCAAAGATTGGTCCCCGGTGAAAATCAAATTCATTGGTTTTCATGTTGAATACCGTCGTGCCCAGCACATCACTCGGCATCAGGTCAGGAGTAAACTGAATGCGGCTGAAGCCCGCATCGACCAGACGGGCAACCAGACGCGCCAATAATGTTTTCGCCACTCCCGGCACTCCTTCTATCAAGACATGTCCGTTCGCCAAAATAGAGGTCAGCACTAAATCAACCGCCTGTTCCTGCCCTACAATAACAGAAGCAATTCGGTCTTTCAGTTCCTGTATCTTCTCGGAAAAGAGGGTCAAATCTACCCGTTTTTCTGTACTTTCTTCCATAAATTCATTCTTTATATATGATCGATTATTTCATTCATCTTATCAATAAGATATTTCATCTGCTCCGTCGTGATGGTACGTCCGCCATAAATCACCGGTCTGATTTCGCGGATAAGCCCACTGATTTCGTCTACACCCATACCGGTCTTACGGGCAATCCTGTCGAAAGAATGTTCGTCATCCGCAACTTCTTCCACATCTACCTGTATTTCCCTTCTCAACACTTCCGCAAAGTAAATATACTTTTTGCGAACCAGGTGGGCGTGATCTTTCTTTTGGAAATAAAGCGTACCTATCAATTCGGTGAACTCCAAAGATTTATTTTCCGGTTTACGAATAACGGGTATCGCACGCTGCTTTCTCCGCACCGTAAACAACATAAAAAGTATGACCCCAAACATTGTCAGGTACAATGCCCAGCGCAACGGTTTATGCAAAAGGAAATATCGGAAAGGAGACATCTGCGATTGCGCCGCCTCCTTCACATAACCCTCGGTACGGACAATAGGAAGTTCCCCCATTTGGGATAACAAGCGGAAAATGTAGGTTGCATTTTTCCCATCCAGTACTCCATAGTTTGTGAAAAGCAAAGGGGTGGAAACCAGAATGATCTCCCCTTTTCCCCATTGATATGACATAGCAACCGGAACGCGGCTGACGGTATCCACTACAACAGAATCGTCTTCGGAGTATTGGTCCACAATCGTTTTTTCCGCCAATACCTTTACAGGCAATGAATCAGACGAAAAGTCAGAAGCAACCAATTGGGGATAAAAATAAAAAGTTTGCCGGGGATAGACAGCCGAGTCTCCCACCCAGCACAAACTGTCTTTCGAAAACAATGAGGTTGCATACTTTTTCAAGACCATCGGATTAAAATAAGAAGAGTAACTCCCGAATCCCAATGTATCTTTCAGTGTTCTACTAAATTGGGTGCTCACTAACATTATCTTATTCCCTCTCTCCGCCATTTTCAACAAAGCGTCCACATGTATATTCTCCAGAACCAGACTATTTCCAACAAGCAGTATTCCACGGCAAGATACTGTGTCTTCTTGTTCCAACTGATAGAAAGTTTTTCCGGATAATGAATAACCATTAGGTAATGACACAGACAACAAGCTGTCAAAAACAGCACATCCGAAAGGCTGTGTATCATAATGGCTAAAGGTAGGAGTCCATACAAACTTCTTCGGCAACCGATATTTTACGGCAAACATAAGAATCAGAAAGGCAATAATACTTATTATAAACCAATGACTTCCTTTCATATCACGCCTCCTTTCTTTACCTCATCCTGCAAAGACTGCATGGTATGAAACAGGGATTCCGTTGCTTCAAAGTTTCCATAACGCACTCTCAGAAAATGATGTGTCAATTGCCTGAAAGCAGGCATTCGCACTTCATAGATGTATTGAGTCGGCGTTTTATAAAGCTGCCAGTCAATGCGCGCTTCATCACTGAGTTGCTTCAATGTCTGCAAGTACAGCAACCGCACCGCCTCCCTATAGTCCTGACGGGCAAGCGCATCAGCAATACCTTTTGCAAAATCCACTCCGTAAATGGTATCCTTTTCTACCGTATAGGGCAAAGCGTTTTTGCGGGAATGAACGAATAAGCCCGGATGCTTTTTATAAATAAACCAACCTATCAGAATCAGGATAACAACGGCAATACATATAAGAATAAGATCCGAATACTGTTCCGCAAAGCTGCTACCGAATATTTTTTGCAGGACTTCTCCGAACCATTTGTTGAACCACTTCAATATATTGATATCAGGAGCCATCAACTCACGGTTGTAATTATATGCCGAATCGGACTGCCATGCAGCAATCTGCGCAGTATCACAAACCAATGTATCAGCCGGAGAAGTTATCATTTACAGCAAGTATATTTTCTTAGAAGAAACTGTTTGATTTTTATAGCTTATCGAAGTTATCAATATCGCTTTCCACCATTACATTATCAAGCTTTTCCGAAGCATGCCCATACTGATAAGCCAATCCTACATACACGAAAATCATGGAAAGATACACACTGAATGCCTGAATGATAGCCAACAAATATGTTGCAAAGCTATATCCGAATGATACGGTGGCTTCACTTCCTCCACTGTCTGCAAATATAGCTTTCACCATTGTTACGATACGCCAAGGCATTAATGAAACCCCAGCCAATATACCGCCAATAAGTCCCATAAGGAGATAAATAAGGAAAACACCTCCCCATGTGGCAAAGCCCAACCGGAAAGCCTTTTTAAAAGCATCGTAAACAGTGATATCCTCAAATAGATATACAGGTGCCCAAAGAAGAAGCGGTATAATGCAAGCTATAAAAAGCAGAATAATAAAAAATAATACAACAGAAGATAATGTAGCAGAAGGTAATGCAACAACGGCTAAAGCCACTATGACAAACATCACCAACATCAGCAAAAGCAGCGTAAAAAGGAATAACACAAACATTCTCTTTACGTTACGGAGCAACAAAGGTCTTAACATGCCCAGTGTTATACCTTGTAAGCGTTCTTCCCGTTCATTATAAGTCCGGATTAGCGCGTACACCAAGGAAGCCAGTAATACACTTCCTACTATTACACAGAGCATATATAAACCATAATAACCCCAAAACGACATCATGAGATTCACCTCAGTGGGCATAACACTACTATTCATATCGGACATTTCCATCATGCCCGATAGCCCATTCAAGCCCAATGCCTGAATAAGACATAGGGGTAAAAGCAGATAAGTCGTATATTTCAGCAACAGTTTCCAATGTTCCTTTATAAAATCAAAAGATGCGCTGAACTTCTCACCGAACGAGCGTTTAACATACATCCCAATCTTAGGCTTTTGCGTTTCCATATTGTTTTTTATTAGGTAAATAAATATAGTAAAATAGAATAAATGCAAGCGAAATCAAGATAAGACCAAGCCTCAACATGTCCGGCAAGTCGGTGTGACGGGTGATAAAACCTTCAATAAATCCCGCCATAATGAATATAGGGATTGTACCTATCACTATTTTCAATCCTTTCTTCGCTCCCCGCTTGAAAGACTCCAACCTTGAATACGTTCCGGGGAATAGCCATCCATTACCCAAAGCCAATCCGGCAGCGCCGGCTACAATAAGAACCCAGATCTCGAGCGTTCCATGTAACCAGATAGTAAGCATGGATTCCCGGAGTAAATCGTGTTGGTAAAAAAAGGTCTGAAACGCTCCTAACATAATTCCATTATGGAGAAGCACGTATCCCGTACCAAAACCGGTAAACAATCCCATGATAAAGCAATTAAAAGAAACCAGAATGTTGTTCAGCGTGATTTGCAGAAACATCGGGATTTCGGAAGAGCTGTTATACACTGCCATAGGTTCACCGTTAGCAATGTTATTCAAAGTCATGTCTACATAGGCATTTCCCATAATCTGGCGAACATAATCAGGATCACCGACAGCAGATATCACTCCAATGAATACACTGACAGCGAATATTATAAATGAAGCCAGCAATTCACGACGTGCGCTATGCATTACCTGGGGAATCTCCTGTGTCCAGTAAGTGAGAATCCTTGTCCATTTTTCACGTTTACTCCGGTAGATTTTATGATGAAGCGCTGAAGAGAGTTTATTCAAATAAATGGTAATACGGGAAAGTGGAAAATGTGTTTGCGCAAATGCCAAGTCAGCTGTAAGATCCGTATATACGTCGGCAAGCCGGTCGGGTGACAACGTTATTGCCTGCCCCACCATCTTCTCAACTTCCTTCCATTTTTCAATATTCCGACGAATAAACGTTACTTCTTTCATATTTTCTAAAGACTTTGAATAAGTTTAATTCGAAATCGCAAGCAAAAGTAGAAGAATAATGATATATTTGCAACGAAACTCTGAAAAGATTTTATTTAAAATGGAAGAATCTACAATTATCACCGGGCAATTCGTCCGTATTAGCCAAACATTCGCCTCTATTGGCGAGCGATTCATAGCATTACTTATTGATTACATACTGCTGGGACTCTATATTTATTCTACAGTAGCTCTATTTTCCGGAATTACCATACCTTCTAACTTCAGTATGTTTTTATTCCTTGCCGCAGTATATCTACCGGTATTGCTTTATTCTTTTCTATGCGAAACATTCAACCATGGACAAAGTCTCGGGAAAAAGCTTATGAATATCCGTGTAGTAAAACTCGACGGTTCTACTCCCAGTATGAGTTCCTACCTGCTCCGTTGGTTTCTCTTTCCGATTGATGTTCCATTTACCGGCGGTTTGGGAGTGTTGGTTATCTTATTAACTAAAAACAGTCAGCGTACAGGAGACCTTGCCGCCGGCACCATAGTTATTAAGGAAAAAGACTACCGCAAGATACACGTCAGCCTCGATGAATTCGATTACCTGACAAAGAATTACCGTCCCACTTATCCGCAAGCCACCGATTTATCGCTGGAACAAGTGGGGATAATTACGCGTACACTGCAATCCAGGAACAAAGACCGTGCGCGACGCATCGTGCAACTGACAATGAAAGTGCAGGGACTACTTTCCGTAACCCCGCGTGAGGATAATCAGGAAGCTTTTCTTCAAACCATTCTCAGGGATTATCAGTATTATGCGTTGGAAGAGATATAATAATGTATATCATTCATTATCTATCTTCTGACACACCGGACAATAATAGACCGACCCGCCGAGATATGCCTCTTTCACAATAGCGCCGCCACAACGGGGGCAAGGCTTTTTCCATGTCTTGGATGAAAGAATGGTTTTATATCCCCCTTCATTACCGTAAAGGTCGGTTTGGGTATCGCGCCCCCCTTCGAAAGTCATATTCATGAGAGTGTCTTTCAGAGAATCGAAAAGAGCCTTCTTCTTTCCATCCGATAAATCCAGGACTTTCTGTTTCGGATGAATTCCGGCATTGAAAAGAATATCCTGCGTCACGCCGTTGCCCACACCCGGTATCCGCTGTTCGGTAGCCAGCAGCGCTTTGGCTGTCAAGGTTTTCTTTGCTTCGGCAAATAGTTTTTCAAACTGTTCTTCCGTATATTCTTTACTCAGCGGAGAGATGCTTTCCCGGCTTATGAGATAATACTTATTATCAGTATCTCCACCGGGATAGGCGTTGATGAAGCCATACATGGCAACGGTGAACACAAGAAACGATTCGTCATCAAAGGTCAGCAACAATTGGTAATTGGCAGGAACCTTATCGCCGGGGTTGTAATAACGTGTACTTACTCCGTCACCGATATTCATCATCATGTTGTCCGAAAGATTAAAATCGACAAACATGCCGTATCCTTTGGATGAAAGTATGGACTTTCCGACAAGAAGCTTTCCGTATTGAAGCGGGTCGCCATTGTAGAACGTGAACTTATGCTGTTTGGTAGCGTTGAACACTTGCGTAATTGTTTTGCCACTCAGTTTATCGTTCGCTTGTTTACTCAAGGTAAGTACTTCGGGTAATTCTAACATAACAGTAGTATTTTATTTATTTATCAATAGGGATATAGACTTCCGTCAACAGTTCATCTACTGATGTTCCGTCCGGGGTATTGAGGTACACTTCGAATGTCAACGGGTGTTTCTGATGGTAGATACTATCAGGAAACCATTCATCATAGACAGTCCGGTAAAAGTCAGGCAAACCGGAGTAACTTCCTTTATGTCTGAAAACGGCATACATCCCTCCGGGTATTTCCTGAAGAGAGAACTTCCCGTCCGCCTTTATGCTTTCCCCGACAGTGATTCCGATATAGAACCGTCGCTGCTCTATTTGCGTCACTACGGGATTATCCGGACTGATACAGACAAAACGGTTATCCGGATTCTTTAGCAGATGGATTTCTTTATAATGCAACAGTTGATTCCAGATGCCCACGTAAGCATGTTTATCGCGAAAAGTATCGCCGACTTCCATGCAGATGGCTTTCCGGGTATTAATCCTTCTGATTTCCGCTTCGGGCATATTGCCTGATTTCTGTTCTATCGTACTCACAAACCTGTACTTCCTGCGGTATTCCGACATGGAAACGCCGAAATGTTTCTTAAAAGCTTTCGCCAAACTGAACTTCGTCTGGTAATTAGCCTGCGTGCCCAACTCTTCAATGGGTTGCGCAGTGGCTATAAGCAGGTGGGCTATGTATTCCAACCGTAAACGCTGGATATATGCACCGATATTCTCTCCGGTGATGCTGCGGAATACTTTCCGGAAATAATAAAAAGAGAGGTTGGACATTTCAGCCAATTGCTCGGGGATGAGTTCCTGAAAGAGATTCCGGTCGATGTAGGTTCGCACCCAATTCACGGCTTCGTAGTGGACATGCTGCGTCACTTCTTTCTGCCGCCAGCGTTTCAGAGTAGGAAGACGCTTATTCAGCAATATCCTTAGCTCCTGCGGAGTGTAGCCGGTTCCCGAATACCAATTGTATTTATCGGTATATTTCACCCAGATATCAACCATCTCATCCATAGATATGTCTACGGTGTATTCCCCGTCCTTCAGGCAGTAGTGGCAATACTCGCCACTGTGAGAATGATTAGCGTTCGTTCCCAGATACTCTTTCGTATCCAGATGAAGGGGCATTCCGCAACTTTGGCAATATGGTTTCTCCACCGGTTGATTCATACAGCAAAGATACGATGCCTATTCCGGATATAGTTATCCAAAATAGGCATTTTTTCATAAGAAGTCTGTTTGAACTAATCTACTGTGAAACTCTCCGAACTAAAGTTACTATAATATCTTCCGGAGATTGCCGTGAACTTCAAAACACAATAATCGGGGTCGGCCACTCCTTCCTTATAATATAAGGTGTCGCCTGCTTCCCAAATCAACTCTTTGCTGGCGCTTTCAGTCAGTACTTCCATTGTTCCGCGCAGCATTACTCCCCGGAAGAACCTCGAATCACAAAAGTAGACGCACGCGCGGTTATTCTCTCTGAACTGCGCCACACGCATCGACGAAGTATTGGTCGTTAAATAAAACGTCTTTATGCCTTCTCTTTTTCTGGGTTGCAACATTGCTTTGACATTGGGGAAACCTTCCGCATCTACAGATCCTAAAAAGGCGACTTTTAGTTTGTCAATCATACCACCAACTGTTTTTTCCGCATCTCTCATTCTATTATTACTTTTAATGGGTTATTGTATGCGGCAAAGGTAGGGAGATGCCGGCAGTTCAGTGCAATAAAAACGATGGGAGAAATGATACTTTTCACGGTCTATGTGCTTTCCGGTATGCTAAAGGAGACTCTCCTGTGAGTTGACGAAAGCTACGCACAAAATAAGAAACGGTTGAGAAGTGCAGTTCGAAGGCTATCTCCGATACGGGAAGGTCTGTATATACAAGCAGGCTTTTGGCTTCGTCCATAACTTTATTCCGGATGTACTGTTTTGCGCTGATATTCATAGCCGAACTTACAATCTCATTCAGATAATTGGGGGTGATGCAAAGTTTGTCCGCATAATATTGTACCGAATGGTGTTCTCTCAAATCAGTTCCGGCCAATTCCAGGAAATTGCCGAGATGGGTGTTACTTGCTTCCTTATTCTTATCTTTTATAGAAATCTGTTGCCGGTAGGCGCGGTTCAACAGCATAAGAACTTCGTAGAGCAATGCCCGCAGCACGTGTACGTCATTCTGTTTGTATGTATCAATCTCCGCCTTGATATCATGCAACAATTGGAGCATACGTTTATAAAGTTCATCAGGCAGATGTAGTCCGGATGCTGTATTGTTTCTGTTAAAAAAGGGAAGATGCTGAATGAAGAGGGTATCTTTGAAGAAAGAAGAGAGAAATTCTTCTTCAAAAATCAAGGCATAGCCGTTTACGATATGATGAACGTCCCACTGGCGTATTTCTCCCGGTCTGGAAAAGAAGACGTCGTGCGGAGTTGCCGCGTAATCGTGGTTATTGATAGAGAAATAGCCTTCTCCTTCGGTTATGAAAGTGATATCGTAATAAGTCAATGTATGTACAGGGCTTTCGGCCAGGAACTTCTTTATGTATTTCAGTTCTACGACGTCTATCAGGAGTTCACTTCCATACTTGTTCTTATAGAATGTGTACCGGGAAATTGGCTTTTTCATTGAATCGGCTTTTACGATGTATGGCAGATATGTTACGCAATGCAAATATAGCTAATTTAATTTATTTGGCGAAGCGGAGAGTAGTGGTTGGTGATGAGTGGTTAGTGATGAGTGGTTAGTGATGAGCAGTTGGTTAGTGGTTGGTGGTTAGTGGTTAGCAAGAGTATCTCTATTCCCCTCCTCCAGGGCTACTCTCTATACACATCTT
>NZ_DBDF01000076.1 GCF_002293435.1 Bacteroides sp. UBA939
GCTCTTATCAACGTCGATGATTGCAACCCCACTCTTGCCGTCGTTGATGTCGGGAAGGCTGCCGCTGTCGTTGATGTCGGAAAGACTACTGCCGCCGTTGATGTCGGAAAGACTGCCGCTGTCGTTGATGTCGGAAAGACTGCTGCCGCCGTTGATGTCGGGAAGACTGCCCTTGCCGGTTGTATATTCTGTTTCATACTGACCCCCAATTATTGTCATACTGACCCCCTGTAATGGTGAAACTGACCCCTCTGGTAGCTGGTTCTGGTGCGGGGTCAGTATCGCCATAATGTTCATACTGCCCCCTTTGGTAAGTAATCAAGTTTTTCAAATGAGTATGTTTGCCGGGAACTAAAATAATTCCGGCTATGGCAGCAAAACCCATAACAACTCAAATGATCAAACAATTATTACTAATGCTTCATCAGGGCAAAGGTATTAAACCCACTGCCTCCGCTTTAGGTATTTCCAAGAATACCGTAAAGCGTTACCTGTCGTTGATTGAATCCCATCATTTGGATATCAACGAGCTCCTCTCTCAGGATTCTTGCATCCTCGAGTCTTACTTTGACCAGCTCAACAACCGCGCTCCTGATCCGGCGTGTGCCGAGCTTCTGGCCTTGTTTCCCGACTACGAGAAACGGTTGAAGGAGCCGGGGAAAAACCTCCTTTTTATCTGGGAGCACTATTACAAGCCCACTCATCCACAAGGATATAGCTATCCTCAGTTCTGTTTCTACCATCGGCAATACACCCGTGGCCAATCCGCCAGTCTTCACATCGTGGAGACTCCTGGGGAACGCATGTACATAGACTATGCCGGTAAAAATATCCATTACGTGGATCGGAGCACCGGAGAGATTATCTCCTGCGAACTCTACGTTTGCCTTCTGGCTCACAGCCAGTTCACCTATGCAGAAGCCTCCCGGAGCCAGCGAAAAGAGTGTTTTATAGCCAGCACGGTCCATGCCCTATCTTATTTTGACGGCGTTCCCCAGGCGATGGTCCCCGACAACCTCAAAAGCGCCGTGACCAAAGCCAGCAAATACCAGGCGGATATCAACGATGCTTTCCTGGATATGGCTTCTTATTACGGCTGTGAGGTAGATCCTGCCCGCAGCCTCCATCCCCAGGATAAGGCAGCCGTAGAGAGAGCCGTAAATATTCTCTATACCCGTATTTATGCAGAACTCTCTGGGGAAACCTTCTTCTCCCTGGAGGAGTTAAACAAGGCTATACATGCCTGTGTAGAGGTGCATAACGATACCCAGTTCCAACGCAAGGATACCACCCGCCGGCGTCTTTATATAGAAGAGGAAAAGATGCACCTGCGGCCCTTGCCTGAGAAGCCTTATTGCCTGCGGGAGTACAAAACGCTCAAGGTTCAGAAGAACAACTACATCCTATTTTCTCCTGACAATCATTACTATAGCGTCCCTTGTCAGTTCATAGGATTGGATGTCAAAGTCTCCTATACCGATAAAGAAATCAGCGTATATTATGCAGGCCAGCGTGTAGCCATTCATCGGCGTACGCACGCCAAAGGGCAGTACACCACCGTTCCCGAACATCTCCCCAAAGAGCACCAGATGGTGGCCGGATGGAGCAACGAATACTTCTCCAAATGGGGACATAAACTACATCTTATCATCGGACAATACCTGGACCGCTTGCTGGCTAAACACACCTATCCACAAACAGCCTACAAGCAGTGTTTAGGCATCGTAAACTACGCCGAGAGAGCCAACGTAAGCATTGAACGCCTGATTACAGCCTGTCAAATGGGGATGGAGGCGGATATTTACAGCTATGGATACATCGACCGCGTGTTGAAAGGGAAAAGAGACCTGTTTTATCTGGAAGCTAAAAAAGCGGAAGCGGAAAAGCAGGAAGAACCGGTGGTGGATCATGAGAACATCCGGGGGCAATCCTATTACAAAGATTTATTTGACCAATCATTAAAATGTTGATTATGAATGAGATTACATTAGAAAGAATGAATGCCCTGCGCCTGACAGGGATGCGGGAAGCCTTTGAAAGAATGCTTCAAGCCAAGACGGCAGAAGCCCTGACGGCGGATCAGGCGGTCGCCATGCTCATCAATGCGGAATGGGATGCCAGAAACAGCCGCCGGGTAGAATATCGTTTGAAGAACGCACACTTCCGCTACAAAGCTTGCATGGCGGAGATCGACTATGTGCATAACAGAGGACTGGATCGCAATCAAATAGCCCGGTTGAGTGATTGTGCTTTTGTGAGAAACGCCGAGAGCGTGCTTGTAGTAGGACCAACCGGAGTAGGAAAGTCCTATATAGCCTCTTCGTTGGGCGAACAAGCCTGTCAAATGGGGTACAAAGTGCTCTATCAGAATGCCACAAGGCTCTTCACCCAGCTGAAAATGAAGAAAGTGGATGGCAGTTACATTGATGAA
The DNA here is from genome assembly GCF_002293435.1 of Bacteroides sp. UBA939. Taxonomy (GTDB): domain Bacteria; phylum Bacteroidota; class Bacteroidia; order Bacteroidales; family Bacteroidaceae; genus Bacteroides. Next base: position 2,432 of record NZ_DBDF01000076.1, read on the forward strand.
ATAGAAAAATTAGGAAAAAATGATCTGCTCATTTTGGACGATCTCTTCCTCCAACCCTTAGACAGTAATGCTTCGCTGGCCCTAATGGAGATTATGGAGGACAGATATGCCCGTAAAGCATTGATCATTACTTCACAGTACCCACCAGACAAATGGTGGGACATGATCAAAGACAAAACCATTGCCGATGCGTTATTGGATAGGCTAATAAATACATCGCATAAAATTATGCTCCAAGGAGAGTCGATGAGAAGAAAAAAACAATAATTTTGCCGTAGCATAAAATGAAAACAGACTCAAAAAGAAGGAACTTGATTACTCAATGAAAAACTTGGGGGTCAGTATCACCAGAATGAGGGGTCAGCTTCGCCAGAATACACACCGGTGACGCTATTGCCGTCCGTGAAATTGTTCCCGGCGGTGACACCGTTCCCCTTGTCGTTCCCGACGCTATACCCACTACCGGCAAGTTCATTCCCTCCTGTCCCTGGCGTGAACTGGCCGACAACCTGTCCCCGGACAGCGAATGGACGGAGATTGCCTGCATGAAAAGCGGTTACGGGGTACTCCTGAGGCAATACTTCAGGGAAGCTGTGGAGATATTCAAGCAGCATATCGTGCTCTACGACAAGGGAGACGACCTGCTGAACATGAAGCAGGTACGTCAATACTTCGCCAACTTCGTATCAGCCGGAAAACCGACCTCGACAGCGCTTCGGGAGAAACTCCTGAAACTGGACGCCGCCCGGAAGACCTGCGAGATAAACCCATATCGCTTCGAGAAGCGTATCGACGGGAAACGAACCTACATGGGCAACCTCATACCCGACTGTGCACCGCCACGGCCGGATGATACCGCCCTCTGGAATAACCTGACGCAGCAATGGGTTTCAATCCCCCAGAGGAAAAGTTCCTGAGCATAAGCGCCGGAATTCATCCTGCGGGACGAGAAAATTCATCCCATGAGACGAGAAAATCCGTCCCACGAGACGAAATAATTCATCTCACGAGACGAAAAAATCCGTCCCATGAGATGAATTCGATAAGTGGTAAAATAACGGATTCAAACCAAGAGGAGGTTGTTGACGCTACCGCCCGTGCTGTACATGAACCTTTAGGTACTTTAACCTGCATTATTCATAACGTAAGTACTTCGTAATAATTATTTTTACGATAAATGAGAATTTAGCGAAGCAGTGATTAGTGGTTAGTGGTTAGTGATAAGTAGTTAGCAATAGTATCTCTATTCTC
>NZ_DBDF01000058.1 GCF_002293435.1 Bacteroides sp. UBA939
CACTATGAATAATGTAGGTTAGTAATCGACAATATAAATAGTTTGCGAAAGCTCTGATTCTTACGTAATATTTATATAAAACATCGTTCAAAGCAGAACATTAATAAGACTAATTTGTTTAAAAGTAGACGATTTTGCAGTTCAAAACCAAAAGGAATCTTTTAGTTCTTCTCCTTTCTCCCCCCGAACAAATCCAGCTATGGAAAGAGAGAGAGAACCTTTAATCAGAGAGAAGCTTAAATCATAGAACCCCTTAATCAAAGACCCCTTCATTCAAAGAGACCCTTAATCAAAGAGACCCTTAATCAGAGAAATAAAATAAACCCAAAGACAGAGAATTATAACAAGTATGAAGAGTAGATTGATTTTGTTGGCATCTTGCCTGTCACTGTCCGGCTGCGGACAAGGCGACAAAGCCACGGGTAATGCGCCCGAATACGCAGTGATTACAGTGAACACTACCACAGCTAATTTAACGAATAGCTATCCCGCCACCATCAAGGGTAAACAAGACGTTGAAATCCGCCCGATGGTAAGCGGTTTCATCACCAAACTACATGTAGACGAAGGCGCCTTTGTACGCAAAGGGCAACTATTGTTCAGCATTGACCCCGTGCAGTACCAGGCCGCCGTCAATTCGGCTGAAGCCGCTGTAGAAACAGCCAAAGCCGCCGCAGACACGCAAGAACTCACGGTCAATAACAAACGTGAATTGAACGCAAAAAACATCATCAGTGATTACGACCTGCAAATGACCGAAAATCAACTGAAGCAAGCCAAGGCGCAACTGGCACAAGCGGAAGCACAATTGGTAAATGCCCGGAACAATCTGTCGTATACCAACGTAACCAGCCCCAGCGACGGTATAGTAGGCACCATTTCCTACCGCGTAGGAAGTTTAGTCAGCCCCACGGTAGCCACTCCCCTTACTACCGTTGCCGATATTTCCGAAATGTACGCCTATTTCTCCATGACCGAAAGAGAACTGCTATCCCAGATACGCGAAGGCGGCAGCGTTAACGAAATCCTCGCCAGGATGCCCAACGTATGGTTACAGCTTATCGACGGAACCATGTATGCAGACAGCGGACGCGTAGAGACCATTAGCGGCGTAATCGACCAGGCTACCGGTTCGGTCAGTATGCGCGCCCTTTTCCCCAACGGACGCAATATTCTGCGCAGCGGCGGCACGGGCAATGTGGTATTCCCCAATCCGATGCACAACGTCATCATGATACCGCAATCCGCCACAAACGAGATTCAGGACAAGAGATTCGTATTCGTTGTACAGTCCGACAGCATCCTCAAGAATACCGAAGTACAAGTATTCAAGCTCAACGACGGTAAGTACTATTACATAACCAACGGATTGAAAGCAGGCGACCGGATTGTAATCGAAGGTGTACAGAACCTGAAAGACGGCATGTCCATCACTCCTATCACTCCCGCCGAGAAAGAAGCCGAATACCAGAAAGCGCTGAAAGACCAGAAAGAAGGCAATATTGAAACAGCGTTTAATTAATGTTTAATGGTTAGTGATTAGTGATTAACGTTTAGTGATTAGTTAAGTTGCTAATCACTTATCACTAAACACTAACCGCTAACCACTAACTGCTAATCACTTATCACTAACCGCTAATCACTAGCTACTAATCAGTAAATAGCATGAAATTAGATAGATTCATCAATCGTCCGGTACTGTCCACGGTAATCTCCGTTCTGATAGTAATCCTGGGACTCATTGGCTTGGCTACGCTGCCTATTACCCAATATCCGGACATAGCCCCACCAACCGTATCGGTGCGCGCCTCTTATACCGGAGCCAACGCCCAAACGGTGTTAAACTCTGTCGTTGCACCGCTTGAAGACCAGATTAACGGTGTGGAGAACATGATGTACATGACCTCCGACGCTTCCAACAGCGGCTCCGCCAGCATCTCCGTATTCTTTAAACAGGGAACCAACCCGGATATGGCTGCCGTCAACGTACAGAACCGCGTTTCAATGGCACAAGGACTACTGCCCGCCGAAGTAACCCGCGTAGGCGTAACCACGCAAAAGCGCCAGACCTCCATGCTGATGATATTCTCCGTCTACGACGAGACAGACAAATACAACATCGAGTTCCTGGAGAACTACGCCAACATCAACCTCATTCCCGAGGTGAAACGTATTGCCGGTGTAGGCGACGCTATGGTGATGGGTGTGGACTACTCCATGCGCATCTGGCTGAAACCCGATGTAATGGCGCAATATAAACTGGTTCCCAACGATGTGGCGGCATCCCTTGCCGAGCAGAACATTGAAGCCGCTCCCGGACAATTTGGCGAACGCAGCAACCAGACATTCCAGTACACGATACGCTACAAGGGACGTCTGCAACAGCCGGAAGAATTTGAAAACATCGTTATCAAAGCCTTGGAAAACGGCGAAGTGCTCCGCCTGAAAGACATTGCCGACATAGAACTGGGACGTCTCACTTACGGTTTCAACAATACCGTAAACGGTCATAAAGCCGTGAGTTGCATCGTATTCCAAATGGCAGGAAGCAACGCCACTCAAACTATCAGCGATTTGGAAGAACTGTTGGACAGCTACTCCGGGAAACTGCCTTCCGGCGTAAGCATCAATATCGCACAAAGCGCCAACGACTTTCTGTATGCTTCCATCCACGAGGTAATCAAGACTTTGATTGAAGCGTTCATCCTCGTGTTCCTTGTAGTGTACCTCTTCCTGCAAGACTTCCGCTCCACGCTGATTCCCGCCATCGCCATTCCCGTGGCATTGATTGGAACATTCTTCGTGCTGAAGCTGATTGGTTTCAGTATCAACCTGCTAACCCTCTCCGCGATGGTACTTGCCATTGCCATTGTGGTGGACGACGCCATAGTCGTTGTCGAAGGCGTCCATGCGAAGTTAGACCAAGGGTATAAATCAGCCCGCACCGCTTCCATCGACGCCATGAGTGAACTGGGCGGCGCCATTGTTTCCATCACATTGGTCATGATGTCGGTATTCGTTCCGGTTAGTTTCATGGGTGGTACGGCAGGTACATTCTATCGGCAGTTCGGTCTTACTATGGCTATCGCCATTGGTTTCTCCGCATTGAACGCCTTAACCCTGAGTCCCGCCCTGTGCGCCATCTTCCTGAAACCTCACGATGAAAGCGGCAAAAAGAAGTCCACCTTCATCAGCCGGTTCCATACCGGCTTCAATGTTGCTTACGAGAAGATGGTGAAGAAATATAAGAAACAAGTGCTCTTCTTCATTCAAAAGAGATGGCTCACCTTCGGCTGCGTAGCTGCGTCTATCGTACTGCTGGTATTCTTCATGCAGATTACGCCAACGGGTATGGTTCCAAACGAAGACACAGGAACCATTATGGGCGCGGTAACTCTGCCTCCCGGCACTTCACAGGAGCGTGCACGCGAGATACTGAACCGTGTAGACAGTCTGGTAGCAGCCGATCCCGCCGTTGCATCCCGCACGGTAATCTCCGGCTTCAGCTTCCTGGGCGGACAAGGCCCTTCTTATGGCTCCATCATCGTCAAGCTAAAGAACTGGGATGAACGTTCCACCATGCAGAATTCAAACTTTGTGTACATCACGCTGTTTATGCGTGCGCAGAAAATTATCAAGGAGGCTCAGGTATTATTCTTCGCCCCTCCGATGATTCCGGGGTATTCTGCATCCAGCGACATCGAATTGAACATGCAGGATAAGACAGGCGGCGACCTGAACCACTTCTTCGACATAGTAAACAACTACACCGCCGAATTGCAGAAACGCCCGGAAATAAACTCCGCTAAAACCAGCTTCAACCCCAACTTCCCGCAGTATATGCTGGACATCGACGCTGCCGCCTGCAAGAAAGCCGGCCTCAGTCCAAACGACATTCTCAGCACCATGCAAGGATACTTCGGCGGTTTGTATGCTTCCAACTTCAACAGTTTCGGCAAGATGTACCGCGTAATGATTCAGGCTGAACCCGAAGCTACCAAGAACCTGGAATCTTTGTCAAGCATCAAGGTACGCAACGGCAACGAGATGGCGCCCATCACCCAATTTATTTCTATCAAGAAAGTGTACGGGCCGGATGTTATCAGTCGTTTCAATCTCTATACTTCCATGAAAGTAATGGTTTCTCCCGCTTCCGGTTATACTTCGGGTCAGGCGCTGGCAGCCATATCCGAGGTTGCCAATGAAAATCTGCCTGCCGGCTTCGGTTACGAGTACGGAGGTATAGCACGCGAGGAAGCTGCAAGCAGCGGTAGCACCACAGGCCTGATCTTCCTGCTCTGCTTCGTCTTCGTTTACCTGTTGCTGAGTGCGCAGTACGAAAGCTACATCCTGCCGCTATCCGTATTGCTGTCCATTCCGTTCGGTCTGCTGGGTAGCTTCCTGTTTGTCAACGGCATGAGCGCCATCGGTAACATCTCCATCATGAAGATGATAATGGGGTCTATGTCCAACGACATTTACATGCAAATCGCCCTCATTATGTTGATGGGACTGTTGGCAAAGAACGCCATCCTGATTGTAGAGTTCGCCCTCGAGCGCCGCAAAATGGGAATGAGTATCACGTGGGCAGCCGTACTGGGTGCCGCTGCACGTCTGCGCCCCATCCTCATGACGTCAGGGGCTATGATTGTCGGTTTGATTCCGTTAATGCTGGCTTCCGGTGCAGGAGCCAACGGCAACCGCACGCTGGGTACTTCCGCCATTGGCGGTATGCTAATCGGTATGATATTGCAGATATTCGTTGTGCCCGCACTGTTTGTTGCATTCCAGTATCTGCAAGAGAAGATTAAGCCGATGGAATGGGCGGATATAGACAATTCCGACGCGAAACCTGAGATTGAACAATATGCAAAATAGGTATTAGATAAAGATGAAGAAACAAATTATAACCCTGATGTGTACAGCTGTTTTGTTAAGTAGTTGCCATATCTACAAGTCATACGACAGACCCGAGGATATCACTACCGCCGGACTGTATCGTGATACGGCATCCATAAACGACACGTTGTTGGTTGCGGATACCGCCAGCTTCGGTAATCTGCCCTGGAGGGAAGTATTTACCGACCCTCAGTTGCAGGCGCTCATCGAAAAAGGATTGGAAAACAATTCCGATATACGCACCGCCGCCCTGAAAGTGAAAGAAGCGGAAGCCCCGTTGCTGGCAGCCAAACTCGCCTTTGCGCCTGCACTGGCGCTGTCCCCGCAGGGAACCATCAGCAGCTTCGACCGTAACGCCGCTACCAAGACATATTCACTGCCCGTAACCGCCACATGGCAAATAGACCTCTTCGGTCAGTTACTGAATCCGAAACGTTATGCCAAAGCTACGCTGGAACAAACGAAGGCTTATCAACAGGCCGTGCATAGCCAAATCATCGCCGGTATCGCCAACATGTACTACACACTGCTCATGCTGGACCGCCAACTGGGGATATCTCAACAGACCGCCGACATCATGAAGCGGAACACTGAAACGATGCAGGCAATGAAGGATGCAGCCATGTATAACATCAATGCTGCCGGCGTAGAACAAAGTCGTGCCGCCTACGCCCAGGTGTTAGCCTCTCTGCCTGAGATTCGCCGCAGCATACGCCAGACGGAAAACGCTCTCAGCATCCTGCTGGGTGAAGCTCCGCAAACCGTCAAACGCGGAGTGCTGGAAGACCAGCAACTTCCAGCGGAATTCTCCGTAGGAGTGCCTTTGCAGATGCTTTCCAACCGCCCGGACGTGAAAGCAGCCGAGATGTCACTGGCTGCCGCATACTATAATACAAATACGGCGCGCTCCAACTTCTATCCGCGGATTACGCTCGGCGGTTCGGCAGGCTGGACTAACAGTGCGGGTTCCGCCATCATCAATCCGGCTAAGTTCCTGGCTTCTGCCGTTGCATCACTGACACAGCCGTTGTTCCAGAACGGTGCAAACATCGCCCGGCTGAAAATAGCCAAGGCTCAGCAGGAAGAAGCCAAGATACAATTCCGGCAAACATTACTGAATGCCGGAAGCGAAGTTAGCAACGCCCTGTATCAGTATCAGGCTAATACGGAAAAAGCTGCATCCCGTACCATGCAGGTAAACTCCGCCAAAAATGCGGCGGATTATACAAAGGAATTGTTTAGCTTAGGCACGTCAACCTATCTGGAAGTGCTGTCCGCCGAGCAATCTTATCTCAGCGCCCAGCTTTCCGAGGTATCCGACACTTTCGACCGTATGCAGGCTGTGGTGAGTTTGTATCAGGCGTTGGGGGGAGGAAGGGAGTATTAACGATTAGGGATTAGGGGTTAGTGTTTAGTGATTAATAAGAGTATCTCGATGATTAATGATTAATAGAGATACTCCTGTTAATCATTAATCTTAATTAGTAATCGTTAATCGCTAATCACTCATCAGTAAACACTAATCACTGCGAAGCTCCGCTTCGCCCAATTCCCTTTTATAGTACAAACTAATTATGTCGAAACATTATATAAATAACAATTATGATAAGTCCATTAGCATTTGTAGATTCTGCCGCAAAGCTCGGCAAGAATGTAACGGTTCAGCCTTTCGCATACATAGAAGGCGATGTAGAGATTGGTGACGAGTGCATAATCATGTCCGGTGCACGCATCCTCGAAGGTACACGTATGGGGCAAGGGAACAAGGTGCATCACGGCGCTGTGCTCGGTACTATGCCGCAAGATTTCAATTTCACGGGTGACAAAACTCTGCTGGTTATCGGCGACAAGAATGATATCCGCGAGAATGTAGTTATCAGCCGTGCCACACACGAGGGAGACGCCACCCGCATCGGCAATGAAAACTTTCTTATGGAAGGCGTACACCTGTGTCACGACGTACAGGTAGGCGACCACTGTGTACTGGGACTCAAGGCTGCCATAGCCGGCAACTGCCGGATAGATACCTGCTCTATCCTGAGCAGCAACGTCATTCTGCACCAAGGCAGCCATATCGGCGGTTGGGTATTGATACAGGCAGGATGCCGCATATCGAAAGATGTACCGCCTTACGTCATTATGCATGGTAATCCGGCTACCTATCACGGCGTCAACGCCTTAATACTGCAACACCGGAATAACACAAGCGAACGCATTCTGCGCCATATCGTAAACGCTTACCGGTTGATTTATCAGGGCAATTTCAGCATACAGGACGCCTTGCAAAAGGTAGAAGACCAAGTACCGATGAGTGACGAGATACAGAATATCCTCGACTTCATACGAACGTCGAAAGGTATTGTGAAATAAGAAAAATGCCTCTTACATTAACCTGCATTATTCATGCTGTAGGAGTTAGAGGAGTTAAAGGAGTTATCGCTTCGCTCAGGAGTTATCAGCCCTTAAGCGGGCTTAGGAGTTAAAGTCGATACTCCGTATCTGATTTAACTCTGCATATCAGAGCATTACTATCGGCTTTAACCCCTCTAACTCCTAAGCGAAGCAATAACTCCCTTAACTCCTAACCGACATGAATCATACAGGCTATTATTCAAAATTCAGCGTACCAAAGAAATCGGGACGATGGAAGTCCGGCTTCTGTATTTCAATGGGATTCCACGAAAGGAAATGAGGAGTCTGAAGTTTATCGCCGCATTTATAGAAATTGGCACGGATTTTCTTTCCGTCAAGATTAGTAAGCCGGTGCTTGAAGAAAGCGGAATAAGGAATCACTAACGCTACTTCCCAATTACATTCGCCTATCCGTTCTTCAAAAGAGTCACGACCCAGAGAAGACCAACGCTGTACTTTATCCATCACTTCCTGCGACGCATGTTCACGGTTGCCGCGTTCGGCGCCTGCGCCTATGAGAAGAGTTCCTACACAGTTACATTCAATATTGTAGTATATTCCGTCACCGGCCGGTATGGAAAAGAATTCCACGCAAGCATCTTCCCATACAGGACCGTTATCTCCGGCGGCTACCGCACGGACACTGGCCTCTTTCACTTTATAATGCAACAGAATGGCATCGTCCGTATGCGCAATACGGAATTCCACTTCCGGACGGTAAGGGTATGACTCCCAGTTCACCGTATTAATCGGCTGAAAAGCCACTTCTTCTTTGTTGAGCAGAGCGGGAACATCTTTCACCGCTACACTTGCCACACTTACTTTCTTTACATTCAGCTCTTTCATTTCATTCTTTTGGGGGTTAGATGCGAACAGGGGGGAAGTACAGAACAAAACTATCAGTAATGCTGTAAGACCCCGGAATGCGTTCGCAAAGGATATTTTATTCATATAAACATTGTGTTAAGCTATAAATTGTATCTCACCTGAGGCTGTATCAAAGGTAAAGTGCATTATCAAAAAGACATTCCTCGTCCGCAGATTACGCAGATAACACAGATTCGATTTTACAGAAATCCGCGCAATCCGTGTAACCTGCGGATGAAAGACTGCTCTGGTACATCCTCAAATGAGATACTTCTATTGGGTATTTACAAGGACGATTTAATAAACTCCTGCATCTCCGGCGTATGCTCTTCTGCGCTCTGCAACAGCTTGAACTGCGCTTTTGTGCGTACCAGATTGTGCTCCGGATATTTAGTTTTATAATAAGTATCACCGTTAATGTAATCCGCCAGGAAACGGACACACTGCATATAAGGGAACAAGGCGGCAGCATAAGGCAGATTTTCAATCTCTACCGGAAGCAGGAATGCGCGGGCGGATTCCAGATACCCTTTGGCAAACGCCTTGAATATTTCCATATTGAAGTTCACATTATCCAGGTCCTTATCATCCTCAGCACCCGTGTTTGCGGCGGAACGGAGGAAATCACCGAAGTCAGAGAAGATAAAATTGGGCATTACCGTGTCGAGGTCAATGACGCAAAGCACCTTACCGTCCTCGTCGAACAGCATGTTGTTTACCTTCGTGTCGCAGTGGCATACGCGTTTGGGCAGTTTTCCTTCGCGATACAGGCGTTCGCCCTTGCACATTTCATCCGCACGTTTTTCTATTTCATCCAGATAGCATTGCACTTCCTTCACACGGCCTGCCGCATCGGCAGCAACCGCATCACGAAGTTGTTTCAAACGGAATTCCATATTATGGAAATCAGGAATTGTTTCGCCCAATGTATCAGGAATATCGGCAAGCATTGCCTGGAAGTTACCGAAAGCCACTCCGGCGTAATAAGAATATTCCGGGTCAACCGTTTCATAAGTCTTTGCATTGGGTATGAAAGTCATGATACGCCAGTAGTTCTCACCGTCATACCAGTACGTTTTGCCCGTATCGGCGGGGACGAAAGAAAGCACTTTACGCTCTATATCCTCCGCGCCCTGTTCCGTCAGTTTCCTACGGATATGGCGGGTTACAGCTTCAATATTAGCCTGTAACATATCCACATTCCGGAAAATGGCATGGTTGATACGTTGTAACACATAATCGGGAGCGTCCGTTTCGAGGGTAGTCACTTTGTAGGTGTCATTGATCAGTCCGCTACCCAGAGGCTGAATTTCTTTAATTGTACCTTCCGCTTTGAAGTGGGATACAATAGATTGCAGGTTAGCCATAATGCTTAATTATTTAGATTTAAAATTAGTATGCAAATGCATCTTCCCGCTAAAGGGAAAATCTACATTCATCCGACAAAGGCACAAAAGTAGAAATTTTGGCAAACATAACCATAAAAATCGCATAATAAACTTCATCCCCATGAAGAAAATGTCTGATATTGGCATCCGAGACTCCAAAATACCGCAGGAAAAGTGCAAAAGCCGGTTTATCCGGCAAAAACGTGGGCAGAACATACTCTCTGCATACCCGCTCCTCTCTTGCTCCTCTCTTGCCCCCATAAAAGTCCCGACAGGAGGAGCAATAGAGGAGCAGTAGAGGAGCGGGTAAGGAGCGGGTATGGACGAAATGTGCCGCAAATGCTCCCGGCTTGTGCAACGAAAAACATGCGAAAATTGTGCGCAAAGCAATATATTTATTTAACTTTGTGCGCAACATATAAAACGGGAATTGTAACTAATCAAATTTAATACTGAGATACAAGCTTTATTTATGCATCTCCAAAATCATACAACCGGAATGGATGAACGTCGCTTTAAACGTTTTGTCGAATTCTATTCGAATGATTTGCTGTATTATGTCCGGTACCTCGTATATTCAAAGGAAGAGGCAGAAGAAATAGTAAGTGACGTATTCTTTGAGGTCTGGCAGAATAAGGATAAAATAGAGGAGATACAAAACATAAGAGCATGGCTGTTTACCATTGCCCACAATAAAACCATTTCCTATTTAAGAAAAAGAAATCAATCAAGCTCTTCCATCTCATGGGACGAGGTAGGCGAGCACGCCATCCCTTGTGATTTGCAGACTCCCGATGAAAAGCTTATCAGCCGCGAGGAGATGTCCCGCATCAACAACATCATTGATACCCTCCCACCCCGGTGCAAGCAGGTTTTTGTACTGGCAAAGATAGAGAAGCTGCCTTATAAAAATATTGCAGAGATATTAGATATCTCCGTCAAGACCATTAATATCCACATAGCCAAGGCTTTAGAACTAATCTCAAAAGGCTTGAAAAAATAATCTCAAAAAATATCGATCCCGAATAGGAAAACAATGAATAGAAAGATATGAAGAAGTTAAAAACAATACTTATTGTTGTGTTTGCATGGCTTTCGTACTGTTCCTGTTCTTCAGGAGCGAAAAACAATCATGCAACATCTCCCGCAAACCATAATGAGAATCTTCTTGTTATCGACCTCGACAAAGCCGATTATGTAGACCGAATCCTTTATTCATCATTATTCAACCCTCCAAGAAGCATTCTTCTGGAAACAAAAGATGATTGCTTGATAAAGTGCGTGTCGGGCGTGCAAATCCATCAAAACAGAATCTATATTCTTGATAATGAATACAATAAATTATTGGTTTATGACATGAATGGGGCCTTTATGTATCAAATAGGAAGGGTAGGAATGGGACCGGGAGAGTATTCGAACATCACAGACTTCACGATTGATACGCAGCATCAATTCCTTTATATGTTGAATCATTATACGAATGATATATTCAAGTATAGCATTGAGCCTGTCGAATTTGTTGAAAAGATAAAAACAGAGACAGCCGACGAATATATTTTTGGAATTCAGTATGTAGCCGGTTCTCTGTATGCTAATGTTGCCCCTGCCTACGAAGGTAAAAACAAAGATTTATTAATGAAAATCAATTTGCCGGAAGGTAGCTTGGATACCACTTTTTTAGATACGGACGCATACAATCGGGGATTTAACATCCCTCTACGCGCGCCCGGAGGATTCTTCCATTCCAGAACCAGCGAAACTCCTCAATACATACAAATGTTTATGGATACCATTGTGACCTTATCCAGGAACGAAGTAACCCCTACAGTCATGATAAAAAGCAAGGATTTCGCTTCGTACGAAGACATAGAGCGTTTAGAGAAGATGAATGATGAAAAAGGATACTTTGATATGCTCTCTCTTGAAGGAAAAATACATTGTATTAGTCATTACGTAGAGTTCAACAACTATATCTGCTTTCAATTTATAAAAGGCCACCTTCGACACTATCTATTATATAACAGAATCACCGAGGAAACAAAAATTACGGAAAGCTTCATCAATGATTATGTGCAAACGGGGGATTGGATAACACCTTTTGAAATCTGGTTTAATGATGAAAAAGGCGTTTATTCTGTTCTTACGCAAGATTACATTCCGCATTTTATAAAAGTAGCAGGGTTGGGAGAATTAAGCCCAACCGTGGATCGGTACGAAGAATTAAGAAATATGAAAGAAGATGTTAACCCGGTTATATTCTTTCATGAATATAAGAATTGATAAGGTGTAAAGTGAGTAACTTGAGTTTCGCATGTTATTTATATTGTTGATTATCAGTAGTATCCCGTTTCTCCTCCTCCTGGGAGGTTGCTCTCCCCCGATAACGGGGGAGCCGGAGGGGGTTAGTACCGCAGGGGGAGGTGGTAGGTGAAAAAAGAATTCTTTAGAGTTATGATTAATAGGTATTTNNTTTTACCTACCACCTCCCCCCTGGCGGGGTACTCCTCCTCCCGGGAGGAGGAGAATAGGGATAGTACTGATGATCAATAGAGATAGTACTGGTTATCAATAGGGATAGTTCAGTTATATACAGACAGGCTGCGAGACTTGAGTTAAAGGCTTTAGAACTAATCTCAAAAGGCTTGAAAAAATAATCTCAAAAAATATCGATCTCGAATAGGAGATCAAAAAAATAATTGCGTCTTATATAGTAATACGAATATGTTAATGGAAGAAAACAACAAAGAAGAAAACGTATACGAGAAGTTGGCATCTTATCTCGACGACTGTTTTGCATCTACGGATGAGAAACCTTTCCGGTCGGAAGAAGAGAAAGAAGAATTTCAGAAACTGATGTTTATATGGGATGAATGCCATCCTGAAAAAGTAGAAACAGAAGGAATATGGAACAAAACTCTTCAAAAGATAAAGAAGAATGATGCACCGAACGTATTGCATCCCCAGCGCCGGTCGGCTAACAAGCCTGCATGGATTTGGGGAGCGGCAGCTTCTGTTGCTCTTTTGATGGGTGTTTATTTCTTCTCTCAAGAAAAAGTGGAGGAAGAAATAAACGAAGCACAGAAAATGGAGCAATACATGCTGGCAAATACTTCCAATGACGACGTAAAAGAAGTTACGTTGGTTGTTTCCGATAAAAAGAAAATAGAACTGGCCAATAACTCGCAGGTAGCTTATTCGTCCACAGGACAGGTACACGTCAATTCGGACAAACTGGAAGAAGAAGCGAAAGAAGAAAAGCAAGACCAAGCCGAAGAATACAACCAGATTATTGTCCCTAAAGGACGGCGCTCTATGATTGTGCTTGCCGACAATAGTAAGATATGGATAAACTCGGGCAGTAAAGTGATTTATCCACGTGCGTTTAAAGAAGGAAAAAGACAAATCTATATCGAAGGAGAAGTTTACCTGAAAGTCGCCCGCGATGAAGCCAAACCCTTTACCGTGAGCACATCGGCCTTTGAAGTGGAAGTACTTGGAACATCCTTCAACATTTCCGCCTACAAAGGCAGTTCCAAAGCAAATGTGGTACTGGTTGAAGGCGCGGTAAACGTAAAAGACCGCCAGAAACACCACATCAAGATGCAACCCAACGAATTGGTAGAGCTGAACGAAGCGGGCATCCATAGAAAGGAGAAAGTGAATGCACTCGAATACATTAACTGGGTGGATGGAGTATGGCCCTTAAATGGGAAAACATTAAAAGAAGTGGTTCAATACCTAAGCGAATACTACGGGCAGATAATTTTCTGCGACCCATCCATAGAGAATGAACCTTTCTACGGGAAACTATTCCTGAACGAAGATTTGGATAGAGTATTAGAATCTATCAGACAAACCTTACCCGAAACACTCACTGTGAAAAACGATATTATCTATGCGGAAAGCAATCAATGAAAAACATACGTTAACCCTTAAAATGTAAAGAAATGAAGAAATAGAAAGAAGAAGAACAAACAAAAAACAGTCGGTCAATACTCCCAATATTGCCCGACCGTAAGAGATTTCAGTCAACAAATTATTTTAGTAACAAAAATCAGTACGAAAGTATGAAAAAGAAGATGACTTCTTATCAGACTAAGAGGTATTTTTTATCTCTTTATCTATTAATTAGTGTTTTTTTATTAACCGGAGGGCATTTTGTTCCCCTTCGTGCAGCAGAAGCTCGCGAAACAAGCAATGAACAAGCTGTGAAAACCACGCAAACAGTGAAAGAAGTATTCAGCCACATTGAGCGGAACAGTAACTTCGTTATTCTGTATTCTAAAGAACTTTTGTCCGAATTGGAGAAAAAAGTATCCATCAACATGAACGGTAAAAAGCCGGAGGAAATTCTGAAAGAACTTTCGCAAATCACGAATCTGGCATACAAAATCAACGGCCGGCAAGTGAGTGTGGTAGTTAAGAAAGCACCAGCCCCACAGGTAGAACAGCAAAACCCTGATATTAAAGTCAGTGGACAGGTGTTTGACGAAAACGGAGAAACGATTCCGGGAGCCAATGTCATTGTAAAAGGCAATAGCGGAGTGGGTACTGTGACCGGTGTGGATGGTAATTTCACGTTGAATGTACCTCCGGGTGCAACGCTGCTTGTATCGTTCATAGGATACACCACCTACGAGCATGCAGTGAAAGGAACCGGACCAATAGTTATAAGACTGGTGCCTGATGCCAAAGCTCTGGAAGAGGTAATAGTGGTAGGGTATGGTCTGCAACGCAAAAGTTCTATCACAGGAGCCATCGCCTCACTTAAATCGGAGCAACTGAAAGATGTAACTACCCCGAGCGTAGCAAACATGCTGCAAGGTAAAGTAGCGGGAGTAGTAGTAACGCCAATATCAGGCCAGCCGGGCGCAGGAGTCAGCATTCGCATTCGCGGTATCGGGTCTATACGCGCTAAAGTTGAACCTTTATGGGTAATAGACGGCGTAGTAGGAGATGCTGTAGCCGAACTCAATCCTAACGACATAGAGAATATTGCCATCCTGAAGGACGGTGCGGCTACTGCGCTATACGGATCACGCGGAGCAAACGGCGTGGTACAAGTAACCACCAAGCGCGGAGCATTGGGGGTATCGCAAGTAGATGTTTCGGCTAAGTTCAGTATTTCGCAGTTGCAACAAGGAAACCTGCAAATGATGAACGGAACGGAATATTATGACTACTTGCAAACGGCATATACCAATGCCGGCAATCTGCAAGATCAGGTTTGGCTCCAACCTTATTTGAAGGAACGGAACTTCAATTGGTGGGACTTCGCTACACAAAACGCACTCACCCAGAACTATAACATCAGCTACAGATATGGGAATGAAAAAGTGAGATCGTACATCTCGGGCGATTATTATACCGAAGAAGGTACCATCAAGGGATACGATTACGACCGTTTCACACTGCGCTCTAACACTGACTACATTGTGAATAAAAACCTCACCCTGAAAGCTAAAATAGCGGTGAGTTATCGCGAAACGTTTAATCAGCAGCAGTCCTTGGCTTACACGAGTTATACACCGTGGGACACACCGTGGGATTCGGAAGGTAACCTGAAAGATGGAAGCCAGGGTATGCCTAACGGCAATGATGCGCTGACAGCTAACCCCAGCGACTATTGGTATTCGGACGGTGGAAGCAACTATTTATACGACCGCCATTTGAATTGGGGCAACAATCGCCGCAATGCTACGGATTTAGGTTTTGGTTTCGATTATAAGATATTCGATTTCCTCACGCTGGAGTCAAATAACAAAGTAGGGTTCAGCAACAGTTATTCTAATACGTATACGGACCCTAACAGCCGTGCCGGCGCCGGAATTCATGGTTCATTCGCCGACGGTAATACCAACACTCGCTCTATCTATACCAGCCAGGTGCTGCGACTGCTGAAAACAATTGGGGAAAAGCACGAAATCAATGCCTATCTGGGTTATGACTATGACGAGTATCGTTACTGGACTTCATCAACCACTACATATAATATCTATCAGGGTGGTGAAACACTGGGCGCCGGCGCCGAAGACCCGGCAACATCGGGTAGCAAAACAGAGGAAAAGAATGCCGCCTATTTCTTTAACGGCAACTATTCATACGACAGCAAATACCTCTTCCAAGCTATGGTGCGCCGGGATGGTTCATCGCGTTTCGGTCTTAACAAGCGTTGGGCTACGTTTTGGTCGGTTGGCGCCGGATGGAACATGCACGAAGAAGAGTTTATCAGCACACTCGGCTTCGTCAATGAGCTGAAACCGCGTATCTCGTATGGTATTTCGGGTAACTTGCCGGGTGGCGCTTACGAGTGGACTACTAAACTGGACATCACGCAACAATATGCCAACGAGATTGCTTTCTATTCAAATTATGCCGGCAATCCCGACCTGACGTGGGAACAAACCGCTTCGCTGGACTTTGGATTAGACATGCGCTTGTTCGACCGGGTGAGCGTCACCTTCGACCTCTATTCCAAAAAGGTGAAAAACCTGATCTATCTGCGACACCTGCCCGCCGTAACAGGGTTCAACAGGCAGACTGCCAATAATGGAAAGTTAGAGAACAAAGGTTTTGAAATCACCATTACTCCGGAGATAATAAAGACCAAAGACCTCTATTGGGACATGAGTTTCAATCTGGGATACAACCAGAACAAGATTACCCACCTACCCGATGGAGACGATTTGGCTACCTATCAAGCTACGGCTGTAGGATATCCTTACCGCAACTGGTACATGCGCGAATGGGCCGGCGTTGATGCCATGACAGGAACACCCCTGTGGTTTAAAGTAAATGCTGAGACAGGCGAAAAAACGGCTACCGGCAATTACAATGAATCTACACGCGTATTGCTCGATGCTTCCCCTACCCCTAAATATAACGGCGCCATCAGCACTAACCTTTCGTGGAAAGGCTTGTCGCTCAACGCCAACTTCATATTCAGCGCCGGAGCCAAGATTTATAACGGTATGCGCGCCGGAGCGCTTGACCGCGATGCACAACGTCCATCTCAGCCTCCTATGAAGTTAGCCGACGGCTGGAGCCGGTGGGAAAAGCCGGGAGATATTGCCACGCATCCGCAACTCATAGCAGGAGGAAATAACATGGCTTCCGAACAATCTACCCGATATCTGGAAAACGGAGATTTCTTTAAGTTGAAGTCGTTGAGTGTATCCTATACGCTACCCAAAAAGATAGTAGAACCACTCAAGCTAAAGGATGTACGCATCTCCCTGGGAGGCGAAAACCTGTTCACTATCACCAAGTATTCGGGACAAGATCCTGAGATATTGTTCTCATCCGAATACAACGGTGCAGGTGGTTCCATCGGATACCCTACTATAAAACGTTTTACCGTAGGACTCAATGTTAATTTCTAATTTCAACATTTTAAAACAAACGATTATGAAGACAATATATACATTAGCGACCATCGCTCTGCTAATAATCATGGCAGGATGCAACTTGGATGTTCGGATGTATGATGGAGTGATGGCGGAAGACCTTGAACCCCGCAACATCACCGAGTTATCGCAAGGAAGTTACCGACTGTTGAAAAATGACGGTGGACTGATTGATAATGGATATTACTTTCAGAATTACGGCGCCGACGACTTGTCGTGGGGAGGTACTTCTACCAGTTACATGTTCAAAATGTATGATTATGGCAGGAACATAGCCAGCACCACCACCGAATATGCCTGGGAATTGGGTTATCGTACCATAGGGAATTGCAACAAGGTAATTGAAATGGGACAGGAATTGGGAGATCAGATTACTAAGGAACAAACAGTGATGATAGGCGAAAACTATTACCTGCGCGCTTTGTGCTACTTCTTACTGATCAATGAGTTTGCACAACCTTATTCCAACAATCCTCAGCAAAATCCAGGACTTCCCCTGAAGCTGACAAGCGATCAAAGCGATCTGCCTGAGAGCCGTTCTACCGTAGCGGAAGTGTACGAACAGATAGTGAAGGACTTGGAAGATGCCATTACCTACATGACTCTGCCTGAAGGTATGTTGGCAAAAAACAGCTGTTATGCCACCAAGGAAGCTGCTCAAGCCCTGTTGGCAAGGGTGTACCTCTACATGGAGAATTACGACGGAGCCTACAACATGGCCAATGCCGTTATCAACTCCGGAAGATTTCAGTTGATCACAGGCAGTCAATATGCCACATACCCGCAAGCTGTGCCCGAAGACAACAAAGAAACCATTTTCGCCGTACGCAGAACCATAAAGATGGACAACAGTAGCTACAGCAGACCCGGTGGATTGTTTATACGCGTAAACAATCAGGGATGGGAAGAAATTTATGCCTCTTCCAGATATATGGAGCTACTTGAACTCTATCTTGACGAGAACGGATACGCCAAAGACCTGCGCAGCAGTTTCATTACCAAAAGATACGTAGAAGATGGTACTAACACGGACATCTACCCCATTACCGGAAATCCCGCAAAGAACTATCAGAACTGGACATTTGCTTATGCCCGCAGGCAGACGGCAACCGGACCCAACTACGAGTATAAACAGGTGAAAATAGCCAAGCAACCCGATGGTACATACCGCATTACCAATGCAGCAGATGTAGCCTTGTTTACGAGTGACGTTATACAAACAGAGCCTTACAACCTGGGTACCCGCTATTATGTTACCGGAACAGACGGCACCAAATACATCGGCCGTGTTGAGCCTGAAGTGTACAATGCTCAAACTTTGAGACAGAAAGACAACCGGTTCCTTGTATATGCCATCAACAAGTGTTCATACCAGGAACAAGAGTTTCACCTGTGGTCGCCCCTTGTTTCGCGATTGGCTGAAATGTATCTGATACGCGCCGAAGTGAGTGCGCAGCGAGGACAAACGCAATTGGCATTAGACGATGTGAATGTACTTCGCCGGAGAGCAGGCATACCGGAATGGACACTTGCCAACATGGCTACCGCCGAAAACGGAGAAGCTAAAAACATAGTTAAGATTGTAGAGGAAGAACGCATGCTGGAACTGGCTTGGGAAGGACATCGCCGCTTTGATGTATTCCGCTGGAGACACACTATGGACAGAAAATATCCGGGCGGACACACTCATACCGAAGGAGACAAGTTCCTGGAAATACCCTACAACTCTCCGGCTGTATGCGAATACATTCCGCAAGCTCAGTATGATGCTTATCCATACGATTTGGGACAAAATCCTTAAGATTAAACGAAATAATAACTTTAAAAATAGATATATAGATGAAAAAGTTATCATATTTACTATCATTTCTTGTAGCTGTCATCCTGTATGGATGCGCAGAAACAGAACAACCATACGTAGGGTATATTGTTATTGAACGTGCTGTGGTAGAATCTTCTGCTAATTCTACAGCGACAATCACAGCAGATACGGATATCTCTTCTCCCATCACGATCGTAGACGAAGGAGCGGAATGGTGCGACGTCAATGTCAATGGCAAAGAGATTTCCATCACTACAAACCAAGCCAACACGGGAAGTAACTTCAGAACAACAACCGTACGTGTGAAGTGCGGGTATCGTGAAACGGCATTTACGGTGTTGCAAAAGTACAATGGACAACAATATCTTGAGTACGACTGGACGAAATGGACAGCCATAGGCTCGGATGTTCAGGCAAACGATGGTGGAGGGTATCCCAGTTTATTCTCCGAAGACCGTACAAAATTCTGGCACAGCCAGTACAGTCCTGCCAATGCTCCGCTGCCTCACTGGATTGTAATAGACATGAAAGAAGAATTGGAGTGTGCGCAGTTCAGTATCGGCAGACGCGCTTACGGTACAGGTCCTACCAATTACCCCTCGGTGAAAACAATGGAGATACATGCCAGTACCGACAACGAGAACTTCACCAAGGTAGGAGGCTTTACGTTTGCTTTACCGTGGGAAGCACCCGACGGCACGATGGTAAACGGCAACAGCACGTTAGTACCTCCTCATGAAGACATAGCGCTGCCTGCGCCTGTCACGGCACGCTATATAAAGCTTATCATTACGGAAACCAACAACACTACCGGTGTAGCACAAGTTAGTTTCTTCAAGGCTTATGAAAAGATTTAGGCAGCAAACTTTAGAGACTTATGTTTCGCGTTATTAAAACTGGTTTCACTGCTTTTATCCTGTTCAAAACACCTCCTGAATGAGGTAGGATGACTATACAATAGATGTAGGATGAGTCTACAACTCATCCTACATCAGTATATGAGAGGACTTAATCATGCTTAAGTAAGAGGTCGGTCAATCCTCCTCTAATAACACAATTCATTTAACCTTATTAATTGTTTACTCTAATCACTCAATCTAAATATCAATCTCCATGAAATATGTATATCTTATTATGATTCTGTTCCTCTCTATACTTACGTCATGCAACGAAGGAGAAGAAACACCGGAAACAGCCCCTTTCATCGAACTCAACAACAAATCTATTCAATTCGTACGCCAGGCTTCAAGCCAGACTTTTAGGGTAGATACGAATATAGATGATATAAAGTGCCTGGTTACGTCAGGTAGTGATTGGTGCAATGCATCTTATGCCGGCAATGAACTGACTATTACAGTGACAGGCAACAGTGCTTATAAACAGCGAACAGGCAATGTTTCACTAACCGGAAAGGGAGCTAAGGTAATCGTTACAATCACTCAGGAAGGGAAAGACATATCCATTCAGCAAGTGGGTGACGACGTAAGAATTACCGTGAAAAGCGCTACAGCGTCATCGCATCATGCCGGAGAAGAGATTGAGAAATCATTCGACGGAAGTCTGTCCACCATGTACCATTCCCCTTGGACTGCAAATGAATATATGCCCGTTACGCTGACCTACAGCTTCGAGAATGCGGGAACTATGGATTATCTGGTTTATACACCACGTACGGACAATGGTTCCAACGGAAACTTTCAGGAACTTGATTTATACATTGCCACTACAGAGAAACCAACCCCGGAACTCTACGGCACGTACAACTTTCAAGGAAACCCGGCAGCCTCGAGCATTAACTTTTCTCCTGCACTGGTGAATCCTACGCAAATAAAGTTTGTGGTAAAATCAGGCATTGGGGGATATGCCAGTTGTGCCGAGATGCAGTTTTACCGGAAAAACCCGGATAACTTTAACTATGCAGACCTGTTCACCGATGCTACCTGTTCCGAATTAAAGAATGGCATAGACGAGAATGCCATCAATGCCGTAGGAAACCGGTTCTTCAAAGAACTGGCTATGGAAATCCTTAAGGGTGAGTATGAAAGTGAATTCAGAGTGCAGAGTTACAAGTCATGGCAGCACCCGCGCTTCATGGCTGATAGTAACAAAACCGGTACTTACGGCTTGAGGGATAATCCTACGGGGATTTATGTCAATGCCAACGAAGATCTGGTAGTCCTGGTAGGCGATACGCACGGGCAAAACGTTTCATTGTTTGTGCAAGATACGGACAATACCGTCACAGGGATAACAATGCCTCTGTCCGAAGGTATCAACAAGAAAAGAATTACTGTTTCAGGGCTTTTATATGTGATGTACTACACTTCGACAGGAACAGAACAACCCATCAGGATAAACATTGCATCCGGTTCTGTGAACGGTTACTTCGACAGTGGCAAGCATACAAAAGAAGATTGGAACAGGTTACTGGATAAAGCTACTTACAAACACTTCGATGTTATCGGGCAATATGCTTCCCTGACTTTTGAGACCGATGCCTTTAAAAGGTACACGCCCGACGGATTGGCATTGATTAATAAATATGACGATCTGGTACGCCTGGAACAGGAATTTATGGGATTGCCCGATTACGATAGGAACTATAAGAATCGCGCTTACTTTCTGGCAATATATAATGAGAAAGATCACATGTATGCCACCGACTATTACATGGGATATAATGTAAATACTCAACCTGATATACTGGATTTGCGGAAATTCACTACCACCGCTTGTTGGGGACCGGCGCATGAACTGGGGCATATTCACCAAACACGTCCCGGACTCAAATGGCTTGGCATGACGGAAGTAACCACCAATATCCATTCACTACATGTTCAAACTTCCTGGGGCAATACATCCCGGCTGTTGACAGACAATCGCTATACAAGTGCATTCGGCAGTTTGCTGAAAACGGGTAAAGCCCACAATGAAATAGATGATGTATGGGTAAAATTGATTCCTTTTTGGCAATTGAAACTTTATATGATAGATATATTAGGAAAAAACAATTTCTATAAGTACATTTACGAGCAATTACGGCTACAGCCAAATGTAAATACCAACGAAATGACAGACGGTTATTACCAATTGAATTTTGTGAAGCTCGCTTGTGAATCAGCCCGGTTAGACCTGACAGACTTCTTCGAAGCCTGGGGCTTTCTTACGCCAATCAACCGGACAGTGACCGATTACAGTACAGCCCAATTCACCATTACCCGGCAGCAGATAGACCAGACAAAAGCGGAAATAGCCTCGAAGAACTACCCTAAACCCAATCATAACAATATCTATGACATAAAAGACGACAATCTATCTAATTATAGAGATCTCTAACCAATAATAAATGTATGAAGTATGAGTAATTTATTAAGTAATCTTAATCTCGGAAAATGGAAAGTAACGTCGCTTGCTTTCTTCCTACTTACGGCATCCTCCTGTCCGGCTGCACAAGCAGCATACGGAGGGCAAATCAACACCGTGGAACAACAACAGGTTCCTCAAATTGCTGGTGTGACAAGAATCAATCCGACTACGGTCGAGGTTTTATTCTCGAATCAGCAACGCATGACCATTGACTTCTATGGCGAAAACATCTTTAGAATGTTTCAGGACAATGCCGGAGGTATTCTGCGCGACCCGGCAGCAAAGCCTGAAGCAAAGATATTGGTAAGCCAACCCCGCAAGGGCGTTTCTTTGCTTGACGTTAAAGACGAAGCCGGCATGATATCCATTGCAACCGCAAAGGTGAAAGTTCAGTTGGACAAGAACACTGCATTGATGAAAGTCGTTAACCTGGAAACAGGGGTCACTGTATTGGAAGAGACTCAGCTCACTCTTTTCGAAAAAGAAAGAGTCACCCTGAGGCTGAAAGAAAATCCGCAGGAGTACTTCTACGGCGGCGGCGTACAGAACGGACGCTTCTCACACAAAGGTAAAACCATTGCCATTGAAAACCAAAACAGTTGGACAGACGGTGGTGTAGCATCGCCTAACCCGTACTATTGGTCTACGAATGGCTACGGTATCATGTGGTACACCTTCAAAAGAGGTGTTTACGACTTCGGAAGAGCAGAAAAGGGTATCGTGAAGTTGTCTCACGAAACGGATTACCTGGATCTCTTCGTTATGGTGAACGATGGCGCCGTGCCTCTGCTGAACGATTACTACCAACTGACGGGCAACCCGGTATTGATACCAAAATTCGGCTTCTATCAAGGTCATCTGAATGCCTACAACCGCGACTACTGGAAAGAAGACGAAAGCGGAATTCTCTTTGAAGACGGAAAGCGCTACAAAGAGAGCCAGAAGGACAATGGCGGCACCAAGGAATCACTGAACGGGGAAAAGAACAATTACCAATTCTCGGCGCGCGCTGTGATAGACCGCTATAAGAATCATGACATGCCTTTTGGCTGGTTATTGCCTAACGATGGTTATGGAGCAGGGTACGGTCAGACGGAAACAATTGACGGAAACATCCGGAACCTGAAAGAACTGACGGACTATGCTCACAGGAATGGCGTGGAAATTGGTCTTTGGACACAATCTGATTTGCACCCCAAAGCCGGTATCAGCGCTTTGCTGCAACGTGATATCGTAAAAGAAGTGCGGGACGCAGGCGTACGTGTGCTGAAGACTGACGTTGCCTGGGTAGGAGCCGGATACTCTTTCGGATTGAACGGCATTACGGACGTGGCGAACATCATGACATACTATGGTAATGACGCCCGCCCTTTCATCATCTCCCTCGATGGTTGGGCAGGCACGCAGCGGTACGCCGGTATTTGGTCGGGCGATCAAACCGGAGGCACATGGGAGTATATTCGCTTCCACATACCTACTTATATAGGTTCAGGACTTTCCGGTAACCCCAATATTTGTTCCGACATGGATGGCATCTTCGGAGGAAAGAACCCGGTTGTTAATACCAGAGACTTCCAATGGAAAACCTTTACTCCCATGCAGTTGAATATGGACGGATGGGGTTCCAATGAAAAGTATCCCCACGCTTTGGGTGAACCCGCCACTTCTATCAACCGTTGGTATCTGAAACTGAAATCAGAAATCATGCCTTACGCCTATAGCATTGCCAGAGAATCGGTAGACGGTCTGCCTATGATTCGGGCTATGCTCCTCGAATATCCTAATCCTTATACATCAGGTAAGGCTACGCAGTATCAGTTCCTCTATGGACCGTACTTCCTCGTAGCGCCTATCTATCAAGCTACCAAAGATGATGAACAAGGCAACGATATCCGCAACGGTATCTACCTGCCCGAAGGCGAATGGGTAGATTACTTCTCCGGTGAAATATATCAGGGCAACCGTATCATCAACAGCTACGCTTCTCCGCTCTGGAAGTTGCCCATATTTGTGAAGAACGGAGCCATCATACCCATGACGTCCCCCAATAACAACGTCAAAGAAACAGCCAAGAATCTACGCATATACGAACTCTACCCCTACGGGCAGAGCACATTCACCGAGTATGACGACGATGGTATCACCGAAGAATACCGCACCGGTAAAGGTGTAACCACCCTGATAGAGTCAGGCGCCGGCGCGAAAGGTGATGTAACAGTAACCATCCAACCGGCTCAAGGTGATTTCAACGGCTTCGTAAAAGAGAAAGCCACTGAATTCAGAATCAACGTAACCGAAAAGCCTAAGAAAGTTTCGGCAACCATCGGAAAAAGTAAGGTTAAGCTGGCGGAAGCAAGCAGTATGGAAGAATTCCTTCAAAAGGAGAATGTCTACTTCTATGATGCCAAGCCCAACCTGAATAAGTTCGCTACCAAAGGCAGCGAATTCGAGAAAGAGATTATCACCAAAAATCCGCAATTCCTCGTGAAGCTGGCTGCCACGGACATCACAGCAAACCGGACCACCTTGAAGATTGACGGATTCGTATTTGCGCCAACGGACAGTTACAAAACAACAACCGGTTCATTGGTTGCCCCCAAAGCGCAGGTAACTGATGAGAACACAGCTTCTTACACCCTGAAACCAACTTGGAGCACGGTAGATAATGCCGACTATTACGAGATAGAGTTTAACGGAATGAACTACAGCACCATCAAAGACACGGAGCTGATATTTGACGACTTGAATGTAGAAACCGCTTACGACTTCAAGATACGCGCGGTGAACAAAGACGGTTATTCGGATTGGTCAACTTTCAGCGCCACTACCAAGAAAGATCCGTTGGAGTTCGCCATACATGGCATTACCGGGGAAACTTCCGTTCAAAACCAGGGACGCTCGCTCCGCAGGCTGTTTGACTTTGAAGAAGGGGAATTGTGGCACACAAAGTATAATGAGAAAGCTGTCCCATTCGACTTGGTTATAGACCTGAAAACAATCAACCAGATTGAGAAGTTCCACTATCTGCCCCGCGGTGAAGCCGGAAACGGAACTATACTGAAAGGAACGGTCAGTTACAGTATGGACAAAGAGAACTGGACGGAAGCCGGAGCCTTTGAATGGCAGCGGAACAGTGAAACCAAAGTGTTCTCATTCCCGCAAACTCCTACCGTACGTTATATCAAGATGAACGTCACCGAGGCTGTGGGCAACTATGGTTCGGGAAAAGAGTTGTATGTATTTAAGGTGCCGGGAACTGAGAGTTATCTGCCGGGCGACATCAACAATGATAAGTTAGTTGACGAGAACGACCTGACTTCGTACACCAACTATACCGGATTGAGGAGAGGTGACGCTGACTTTGAAGGCTATATCAGCAACGGCGACCTGAATCGCAACGGTTTGATTGACGCTTACGATATTTCCGCCGTAGCTACGCAGCTCGGTGGTGGCGCCAAGGGCGTTAGAGGCGAAAAGCCGGAAGGAAGTCTCAGCATCAGTACCTCGAAGCGTACTTACGCTAAGGACGAAATAATTCAGGTGTTAGTAAAAGGTACAGGGCTGCGTCATGTAAATGCCCTCAGCTTTGCTCTGCCCTACAATCCTGCTGATTATGAATTCGTTGGTGTACAACAATTGGGCATGAAGGACATGGAGAATCTAACCAATGACAGGCTCCATACTAATGGCGTTAAGTCTCTATATCCCACTTTCGTGAACATCGGAGAGAAGGAATCGCTTGAAGGTGACAGTGATTTGTTCATTATCAAGCTCAAAGCCAGAAAGAATGTAACCTTCAATCTGAAAGTAACGGACGGATATCTGGTGGATAAACATATGAATGTTGTTATGTTCTAACAGAAGGTTAGTAGTGATTAGTGATTAGGGGTTAGTGATTAATGATTAAGGCTTAGTGATTAACCCGCACTAATCACTAATCACTAAGCCTTAATCACTAATTACTAAACTTTAATCACTCCTCACCTCCCTATCAACCAGAATGATTACCTTTGCGGGAAATTGAACAAATCTATATGCACAACGTTCTTCCCATCCACTTCGCCCCGCTGCAAGGCTATACCGAGGCAATCTATCGCCAAGCCCATGCACGCATATTCGGCGGCATAGAGAGTTATTATACCCCTTTCGTACGTGTAGAACACGGTGAAATCCGGCGGAAAGACATGCGGGAGATTATCCCGGAAAACAACCGGGGAGTAAACCTCATACCCCAACTCATTGCACCAGAACCGGACAAGATGGAGCAGATAATCGCCCTATTCATCGAGAAAGGTTACAAAAGGGTGGACATAAATCTGGGGTGTCCTTTCCCCATTCTTGCCAAGCGGCACAATGGTTCGGGTATGTTACCGTATCCCGAGGAAGTACGCAACCTGCTGACTACCGCCATAGAGAAGCATCCCGATATGCAGTTCTCCGTAAAGATGCGGTTGGGTTGGGAGAATCCGGAAGAATGCCTGGCTTTACTCCCCTTGCTGAACGAACTTCCCCTGACACACATCATCATGCACCCGCGACTGGGAAAACAGCAATACAAAGGAGAAGTAGACCTGACAGCCTTTGAAGCTTTCTACAACGAATGCCGCCATCCGCTGATTTATAACGGTGACCTGCTCACAGCGGAAGACATACACACCATCTCCGGACGCTTCCCACGCCTGGCAGGAGTCATGATAGGACGCGGGCTGCTTGCCAATCCGGCACTGGCATCGGAATACCGGCAGGGGCATTCGCTCTCTGACGAGAAAATAAAGGAAAAACTCAGATCATTCCATGCTGATTTATTTGCGCAATACGGCAATCTCCTGGAAGGAGGAGACAGGCAGTTGCTCATGAAAATGAAAAGCTTCTGGGAATACATGATGCCGGATGGCGACCGCAAAGCGAAGAAAGCTATTCATAAAGCCAACAAGCTGGAAACTTACCAGACAGCGGTGAATAACTTATTGAAGTGAGATGGTATGACTTAGCATACTCTTATCAAGGATACATTTCCTCAAAAGCCTTATTCTCTTCCGCTATCGTACTGATGGTTTCTTCCAGTTCGCTGACAGGAAGGTCGAAGTTGTACCAATCGGTGTAGCAATCGGTGACGTACCACTTCCCCCCTATCAGTTCGAACACCACGCGAAGGGAGGCTTCCGATTCATCATAGCCTGCTTCAAACTCTTTGTGCATAGGGTCATTCACGGTGAAACGGGAAACATAAACGCCGCCCTCTTCGTCAGCGATACGTTCTTCCGTAAAGATGTCTTCGCCCAGTAACGCCCACTTCTCGCGTGTAAACGGAAAAGTCTTCTCCGTCTCACCATCATCCTCTAACAGGGCAATGGGGGTTTTCAACGGAAACTTAATACGGGAATACTGGAAAGAGGCACTGGAAGTGAATTTCTTGAGGAATGCATGGAAATCCTCATTAGCTGCGGCAGCACGACCACCGGTGGTCGTCAGCATTAGTACCGCAAAAAGACAAAATACAAAACGAATTGCTTTCATCTATTTACAATGGCAAAAAGGTTTATAAATCAAGGGCAAAGATACAAAGAACCTTCTTAAAAACTGCAAAGTGTAGATGAATAAAGTTAAATCAACCGGTCATTAGTTGCCCCACGTCCAGTTTTTACCCTACGCGGAGAGATAGGCGTTGATATTCGCTATCGCGTTGCTGTAATAAGGTGGCGAGCCGAAGGAGTAGTAGGCGCTACTGTAGTCGATACCCATGAAGCGGATTTTGCCCGGTGTGCCGCCGGTGCGGGCGGGCAACGAGGCTATCACCGCATCTATCGCCGCCCGGCTCTGGACCAGGTCGAGCGAAGTGATGAGACACCTATGATAGCCGCCTTCGATTCTTGTCAACTCAGTGTTGGCCGACACGTCAAGCGCGCTGAGTGGATTGCCCCCGCAGCTCAAATCGGTCAGCCCCGTGAAGTACTCGATGCCCGCGAGCGAGGCGATGTCTTCGCTGTTCACGTTGATATTCCTCACCGTGGCGGCTTCGGCTTCGGAGAGGATGCCGTCGCCGTTAGCGTCCCACGCGGAGCTGCCTGTCATCTGCGCGGTGACGTAGGCGCGGAAGTTCGCATCGGGGAAATTAGCCGCCGTGAGGATGCCGGTGGAAACTGTGATTTCCGTCCAACCGTCGTCGCCCGTTCCGTCGGGGCCGGTGATGAGCACGGCTTCTCCGGCGGTGAGGTCGCCCGTGTAGGTGCGCGTCCACGTCTTACCGGTGGCGGTATTGTGCAGTTCAAAAGTGGTTCCAGCCGTCGCGCCATTGTCGCGCACGAAGAACGACTTCTGCCCCGCCGGATGGTAGGGCATCGCGCGGCCATGGTTTGCCACGTGCCCTGCGCATCGTACTGCAACAGCAGCTTGTTTGTCTCACTGCCGTCGAAGTGGACGAGTATCATATCGCCCTCCGTCCAACCGGGTTTCACGGTGCGGGTTTCGGCCTCGTTGCCTGTATCGGCGTGGTAGGTTGCCGACACCTCGAAACGATAGGTTGCCGGATCAATGGTTTGCGGTGCGTCGTGTACACACCCCGCGAGCGTCAACGCTGCTATGAGTATTGCTGCCGTTCTCTTTATTATATGCTTTGTTTTCATCGTTCTCATTGTTTCAGTCGTTATTAAACAAGTCTGCTACCAGCGAACTTCGTTCTCGCCGCCGAAGCCAACGTCGTTGCCGGGCGCGGTCACCTCACCGTAGTTAATAGTTATTTCCTTGCTCTGCTTGGGCGAAGAACTGTCTTCGACTTTGATTGTCGCCGTGCCTGCGCCGGCAGTCGTGGTCGGGGTACCCGAGATGACGCCCGCTGTGCTGATCGTGATGCCCGTGGGAAGTCCGGTCGCCGTGAACATGTAGGGTGTAGTGCCATCGGACACGCCGCCCGCGACATTGATGTCGGTTATCGCCGTACCGATGGTTGAGGCCGGGATGTCGTAATCCACGTTGTCGGTGAACACGAGCAGGGGTGTTGGTGCATTGACCGTTACGGTCACAACGGAACTACGCACCGTCACCGCGCCCTTTGCGCCCACTTCGCAGAAATAATAGTAAGTCCCCGCCGTGAGCGTGGCCGGGAATGTGTAGGTTGCCAAAGTTGCGCCGTCGAGCTTCGTGCTGCCGGTGTTGTTGGCAGTGGTGTTGCTATACCATTGGTACGTGAGCACCGCTCCTTCGGTGGCGGTCGCCGCGATGGTGAGCGAGCCGGAGATGTTGCCCTCGACGAGTGCTGCCGGAGCAGTCGGCTGTGTACCTATGCTGACGACGGGAACAGGTGGTTCCTTGTCTTTGCCGCAACCGGCAAATAGAAGCGCCGTTCCCACAATGGTTGTGAGTAAAAAATTTCTTTTCATATATTCTATAAATTAAAGGGTTAATTTCACCTTTTTCCGAACCGAATCTACACATAATAGACGAGGGTAAATAATGTTTTCGGGGCCAAGCCACGAAATGGTATACTGCGTCCACAAAGTATACGCTATGGCCTACGAAATGAATTTGATTAAAAAGAAAAAAGAGGGCGTTTACCCTCTTTTTTCTTTATCCTGCATTATTCATAACTCCTATAGCGATAAATCAAAATCTAAGTCATCACAAAAGTTCCCGTGAACAAAAACCGGAGTTTCTATGCACGGAAACAATAGTCTTCACCTACCTGCATTTCACCTACTCATTTATTGGATGAATCAAAATACCAGATAAAGGTCTGTAAAACCTGGACGCTCAATATCAATCTCTACCTTTCACCATAATAGCACCACGACGTGAATCACCTTCTAACACTGTACCATCCGTAAACGTTAGCTTTACGTGGAAGGTATAAGTATCTGTCTTTTCAGGCTTTGCTTCCAAAAAGAAATCCCACCGAGCTTCTGTAAACGGATAATCTTCCAGATTGATTTCAGAGAGTTTGAGACAGCGTATCGACATTGGAGAATTCACAAAATATTCATCACTATAATAAGTTGCAATGTATCTATATGTGCCCGGAGCCGCCATATAGCCATTGTGTACTGTTGCATAAACATCATCAAAAATGATACGGAATAATGAACTCAAATCCGTCCCTGCCGGATAATCACTACCAAAGCTTTTATCCGCAGTAATAACGACTTCTTTTAAAGGAAATACAGTAATGACGACACCCTTTTTATTGCCATAACGACCTCCTATCATTCTATTATACGTGGTATCTCCTACCTCTTCTATATATTTATCGTATTGAATCTGTATATGTCGATAATATGGATTATCATCATTTATTTGCAGATGATTTGGGGACTCAAAAAGTAGAACGGGATAATAGATATTTGTGGGGTAACTGCTCCAATAATCTTTAGCCGGGTAAGTTGCATTGACACTGATACCGATTCCTTCCGGCGAACTTCCATTATCCACTATGTCATATCTTTTATTCTCATCATCTATAGCCATTCCACCGAAACTCCAAATGTCTAATGAATCACACTCAATAAACATATCAATATAGGATTTAAGATAATTAGTGGGCAAAGGAGCCGGATTGTCAATCTCTTCACAAGAAGTAATCATTCCTATCAAGAATGTAGCTACTAACACAAACATGAATTGCTTTCTCATAATCTATAGTTTTATGTTGGATTTTAATTAGGTCTTATATTAGGAACTATTTCTTTTAAGAATCGAAAGTTACCTTCTTCATAAGTTACCGTAGCCCGGGTATCAGATTCTAATCTTTTATCATTAGAATTATAACTACCCTCTACAAAATAACCATTATAATATTTAGGTGGATAGCCTTGTGCTTCCCATCCCCAATTGTGGTGAAGATATTTGGCATAGCTGTAGGTAGTAGTAGTGGTTTGCGATACAATGTTTTGGGTAAGCCTATTTTTAACTGTTATCTGTACAATTTTTGCTTGACGCTGGTTGAGATAGCCGTCGATAACCCAAGTATGTCCTTCCCCGTGTTCACTCCAAGTACCGATAGTTATTCCCAAAAGTTTTATTCTATGCTGAATCTTTTTTGAATATCCGGTTGCAAATACCGGTCGGAGATTGTTTAATGACTGGATTACTTTATTATAATTATAGTCCATTAAATAATCTCCAGTATTATAACCATAAGAACTTAAAAAATTCATAGCATCCTTATCACTTGCACCACTTCCAGTATCTGAGTAATCCATAAATGTTCCTATACCTATTATCTCCATAAGAGTGGAAACTTCACTAACAAAGTTTTGTTCGTCGACAGTTATTGCATTGTTGTCAAGTAATGTATTATCGGTTTCATAATTATGGAATAGTTTCTTACCGTTTGTATTCGGATATTTATTGGGTCTTGCAGTATAACTTCTTAGTAAGGGCCAATTAAATCGATAATTATAAATACTAGCGGGATGCCCCCAATAAGTCATAATTTGGGCTAATGCCACTACAACGCAGCCTGCCGGTGCATTGGTACTACCATGCTTATTCTTTACACGAGCATTAAAAGGAAACTTTTGATTCCATTCTACGGGCAGGAGTGGCTGGAGTCTCTCCGTAGTTTCCCAATTGCCGTAAGTGGTAGTGGTGGTGGTAACTGTTTCAGGGTTAGTAGTAGGTCCTCCTATATTGCCACCACCAACCACAGTAACATTCACATCATATATACGACTCTCCATTTCTTGATTGGAGGGATTATCGAGAGGCAGTCTTGTATTAGCCAAAGAATCCGGAAGCAACTTTTCCAAAATATCATTTTTGATGGAATCTATTCGGTTCTCATAATCAATAATAGAGTTTATGATATATCCTTCGGTCTCCATCAAGATACCTATCAGCCCGGGATTGTCAATCTCTCCCGTCAAGTTACCGTCGGTACAGTAGGTAAGTATGGGAGATTGAATTCGCTTATCTCCTGATACAATAGCATATCCGGCATTATCGTCAAAGTTGAACAGGTAGGCTATCGTATCGGGGATTTCTACTGTTTCTTCGTCAATGGTTCTTGTCACAACCTCCGACATGTCCTGCGAAGGGGGGAGCGCAGTAACAGAACTGATTCTCCGTGGAGATGTTGCCCGTGTAGACACGTCTCCATCAAGAAAGCCAATCACGTCGTTGGCAAATTCCTCGGCTTCGCTCACATCCACTTTGTGGCTGTCGCCACGCATTTGGAATAAGGTAGCGAGTTCTGCATCGGTAAACTCTACAACTACATTGTTTTGAGAATCAACAGGAATTACTAATTCTTCACTCTGGCAGGCCATCATTAAGAGAGACGTCAAGCCTGCAATAACTAAAAGTTTTCTTTCTATGTTCATAATAAAATAGTAACTAATAGTAATATAATATGTGGTTAATTGCCAATCAAGAACTTCAGACTTAGGTATATGATAGTATAGCCCTTTTTCATAGTTAGACTTCTGATTATTGATTCTTAGCTAACAATACATAAACTACGCTCATTAAAGAACTATCTGACATTCTTTAATAATAGAAAATCTAAATATTTTCTACAAATAAAATGATTTAGTTTGAACTTTTAAATACCATGCAATATACTTTAACATAAATTACATCGAACACTTCAATATATGACAAAAACCGTAAACTATCAGATTGACACTTTGTATTTTTAGTCGCCTGAGAATGCGATATTTC
>NZ_DBDF01000065.1:0-380 GCF_002293435.1 Bacteroides sp. UBA939
TTGCCACTTCATAGTTAATAACAAAAGTAGTATTTTTAAAGTTAATATCGAAAAATAGAGTATCTTTGCAGCCTATGACAACGAAGAAGGAAATTGTGTTGTAAATAACCTCTGACGTTTCAGTCTCAGGTTATCCCTTAATTCATACTCAGGCATATTCTTGCCCGGGTTATTTTCATATACATAATAGTTGATAAAAAGGCTCGACAGAGTGCATTGTGCATTTTGTTGAAGTGAACATTTAATAAAAAACATCATGAGTAATAAAAATAATAAAACAATACATGACTTCGATTTCAACTTAATCTGCGAATACTTTTCCAGTGTAGAACGTCAAGGGCCGGGAAGTCCCGAAACCACCCTTAAAGCACTGAGCTTTA
>NZ_DBDF01000065.1:409-3477 GCF_002293435.1 Bacteroides sp. UBA939
AACATTCCGGGACAGATTACAGGGCTCGACCTCTTCCCCGACTTTATCAACATCTTTAACCGAAATGCCGAACAACTCAGTCTTTCCAACAGAGTAAAAGGCGTTATCGGCTCAATGGACAATCTCCCTTTCGAGAAGCAGTCCTTAGACCTTATCTGGTCAGAAGGTGCGATCTATAATATCGGTTTTGAGCGAGGGCTAAACGAATGGCGCGAATATCTGAAAACAGGTGGCTACATTGCCGTATCCGAATCCTCTTGGTTCACGGACGAACGCCCCGATGAGATTCACAACTTCTGGATGGCGCATTATTCTGAAATAGACACCATCCCGAACAAAGTCGCCCAGATGCAGAAAGCGGGCTATGTTCCCGTTGCCACCTTTATTATTCCGGAAACGTGCTGGACAGAACATTTCTTCGCGCCATGTGCCATCGCACAGGAAGAGTTTCTGAAGAAATATCCGGGGGATGAAACAGTAGAAGAACTGATTGCCGGTCAACGCCACGAAGCAGTGTTGTACGACAAATACAAAGAGCTCTATGGCTATGTATTCTATATCGGGAAGAAAATTTAAGTAACTATCAAGGGGGATTATCTTTGGTGATAATCTCCCTGATTATAAAATTAAACACAATGAATCATTTACAATTATACGGTTGGAACGAAGAACTGTTTCAGCAAAAACAACAATCAAACTATAAAGACTTCGCACACGGACGAGTGACAGTCACCCACAAGACCTGTTATGAAGTAGTATCTGAAACAGGCTTCTATTCCTGCGAACTGACAGGAAACATGCTCTACGGACAGGATGCTTCCGAATACCCCTGCACCGGCGACTGGGTTATTTTCCAAACTATCGATACCGGCAAAGGAATTATTCTCGACCGACTGCCCCGTCAGAGAACGCTTTATCGCCTTAAAAGCGGCACAGTATCCGAAAGGCAGGCAATCGCTTCTTTCGTAGACAAAGCCTTCGTTGTACAAAGTCTGGATGAGAATTTTAATGTCCGCCGGATTGAACGTTTCATGTTGCAAACCGCTGATGAAGGTATTCAGCCTGTATTAGTGCTGACCAAAACGGATCTGGGATTCAACGCAGAAGAAATCGAAAAAGCGATAACCCATCTTTCCCACAAAATCCCCGTCTTCTATACCAGTATAGAATCTCCTGAAAGCATTGATAAACTAAGAGAGTCTATCCGCGTCGGGGAAACAGTCGTCTTCACAGGCATGTCGGGCGTAGGAAAAAGTACATTAATCAACGCCCTATGCAAACAGCCATTGTTTGAGACCGGCGCAATCAGTGACTCGACCGGAAAAGGTAAACATACAACTACTCGTCGGGAAATGGTATTGCTGCTCGATTCAGGCGTACTAATCGATACTCCGGGAGTAAAGCTGTTCGGCGTCACAAATGACAATACCGATAACCTGTCAGAAATCTTGGATATATCGGACTATGAAGGCAAATGCCGCTTCAAAGATTGTCGGCATGTGAATGAAAAGGGATGCGCCGTAATCGAAGCCGTTGAGAAAGAGGAAATAGACCGCGGTGTTTATGAGAGCTATTTGAAATTACGTCGCGAAGCATGGCATTATACTGCAACCGCGCAAGAGAAGCGGAATAAGGAAAAGTCGCTATCCAAAGTGCTGAAAGTGTATAAAAGTAGATACGATAAGCGATGAGGGTGGAATAATCTGACTTATCTGTTGAAAGCGGCTATCAGCAAGGAGATAGCTGTACTTACGAACTCTATTACAACGATTACACTACCCATCCAGAAAAAAAACATATCGTGGATATTTGTATTCCGGTGAAACCGTTGTAAAGCTGTATCTTATGTATTTACAGAGAGTGTGTTAAATAGCACACTCTTACTGTTTTTATTCTTCTTTTTTCGACAACAAGTGGCACAAGTCGGGGGTATCCTTTATTCATTGCAACTCATCGGTGACTATCTGCTTAGTTTCGGTTTTAATGCGGTTATAATACCCCAGTTTTCCCACTTATCCATTCCTTTATTAGTATTTTTATCCATCTGTATATCAACTGATTATATCTGTTTTTCAAAAATACCACACCACACTGTGGAATAAAACATATCTCAAAATCAGACCTTTACATCGTAATTTCAAAGAATAAAAATGGAAATAGATGAAAAGAAGTTTGACACCTCTATGTCTTCCGTATTGGGAAGGCTGGATGAGATTCTTTCCTGTGTGAAAACACGGAATATCCTGAATGGCGAGCGGTTGTTTGACAATCAGGATTTATGCCTGATGCTGAAACTAAGCAAG
Organism: Bacteroides sp. UBA939; assembly: GCF_002293435.1. Taxonomy (GTDB): domain Bacteria; phylum Bacteroidota; class Bacteroidia; order Bacteroidales; family Bacteroidaceae; genus Bacteroides. The sequence continues at coordinate 2,713 of NZ_DBDF01000065.1, forward strand.
CGTAGTTTACAACGTTATCGCAGCATCGGAGCATTGAAATACATTCAGGTTGGACAGAAAACCCTGTATTACGAGTCCGATGTGAAGGAGTTCGTCAAAGAACATTTGACGAAGGACACCACCGGACGGGATGACTTTATGGGTTGATAGTCCTACACAAAGAAAAAAGCCTCATCACTTCAAAAACAGTGTAGAGGCTTTTTCTGTTATCAGTTCTAAATAATTTTATATTTTGCCATATCTGACCAATCCTAAAAACAAATACCGTTCGCAATATTACGAATAGAAATATTGTTCGTATATTTGCGAACAGAAAAACAATGTATAGATATGTCGAAGAAAGAATTAACCGTCGAACAGGAACAGCTTGCACGTTTTGCCAAAGCGTTGGGGAATCCTATACGTGTAGCCATACTGGAAATGCTTGCGAACCAATCATGCTGCTATCATGGGGATATGTCGGAAGTATTGCCCATTGCGAAAAGTACCCTTTCTCAGCATCTGAATGAATTGAAAGAAGCCGGATTGATTCAGGGAACGATTACACCGCCGACAGTCAGATACTGCATCAATGAAGAAAATTGGAAGAAAGCAAAAAACCTGTTCTCTGCCCTCTTTGTAGAGGTGAAGAACGAAGATAATTGCAAAACTCTTTAAAAGTTTCACGATATATGAAAATAAGGAAAGCAACACCGGAAGATGCAAAAGGCATTTGTGATATTTACAACTATTATGTAGAAAACACGGCTGTTTCGTTTGAAACGG
>NZ_DBDF01000065.1:3506-27055 GCF_002293435.1 Bacteroides sp. UBA939
GGAGAGGTGGACGGCAAAATAGCCGGTTACTGTTATCTGCATAACTGGAATAACCGCTGTGCCTATTCTTCGACCAAAGAAGTTACCATCTATTTGGATAGGGACTTGCGAGGTAAAGGCTTGGGAACAATCTTGTATCAACATCTCTTCAAAGAAATATATAAGGACGACATTCACACATTGATTGCCGGAATTTGTATTCCGAATGAAAGTAGCGTACACCTGCATGAGAAATTCGGATTCAGGCAGGTATCACAGATGAAAGAAATAGGTTGGAAATTCGACCAATGGCGTGATGTCGGGCATTGGCAACTTGTAATAAACCGGATACCGCCTAAAATCCTTATTCTTTGCACGGGCAATAGCTGCCGTAGCCAAATGGCACACGGCTTCTTGCAGTCTTTCAACCCCAAACTGTTGGTTTATTCCGCAGGAACAAAAGCAAGCGGAAAAGTAAATTCCAAAGCAATAGAAGTGATGCAGGATGCCGGAGTGGATATTTCGCACCATACATCCGACAGCGTTGAACAGTACATCAACGATGAATGGGATTATGTGATTACCGTTTGCGGTGGAGCAAATGAAAACTGTCCCACATTTTCAGGAAAAGTAAAAAACCGTTTACATATCGGCTTCGATGATCCGTCCGAAGCAACAGGGACACCCGAATTTATACAATCCGAATATATCAGGGTAAGGGATGAAATAAAGAAAGCATTTTATGAACTATATATTAACGAGATAAAAGACAATATTATATGAATACGAATGAAGAAAAGAAAGCGTTGGTCAAACAGCGTTACAGCGAACTGGCGCTGAATAGTGCCGCTTTAAATTCCGGTTGCTGCTGTGGAACAAATCCTGCCGCACCGTCGAAGAAAGTTTTTACCATCATGAGCGAAGATTACAGCGGGTTAAAAGGTTACGAAGCCGATGCCGATTTGGGCGTAGGTTGCGGATTGCCTACCCAATACGCAGGGATAAAAGAAGGCAATACCGTGTTGGATTTAGGTTCGGGAGCAGGAAATGACTGTTTTATTGCACGGGCGGAAGTCGGAGACACAGGAAAGGTTATCGGCATCGACTTTTCGCCTCAAATGATAGAAAGAGCACGCAAGAATACGGCGAAGCGAGGTTATACCAATGTAGAATTTATTGAGGGCGATATAGAGAATATGCCCTTATCCGATAATTCTATTGATGTGGTAGTCAGTAATTGTGTGTTAAACCTGTTACCCGAAAAGGACAGGATTTTCAAAGAAATCTATCGGGTGTTGAAAATAGGCGGTCATTTCTGTATCTCCGATGTGGTGCTGAATGGTGTATTCCCCAAAGAGTTTACCGATAATGCTTCGATGTATGCAGGCTGCATAGCCAGTGCCATACAAAAAGAAGATTATTTGGCAGAAATAGAAAAAGCTAATTTTGCGGATATAAAGATTGAGCGGACAAAAACAGTCTTAATTCCTGATGATGTGTTACAGGAGCATTTGGATGAAGCTACCATCGCAAAATATAAAGCGGGTAATGTTGGTATTTATTCGATTACGGTGACAGGGGTGAAGAAATAACAGAATCATCACCGAAATGGCAGACAAAGGAACAATGATTTGAAACTTAAACGACAAATCCACGAAGAAAAAAGCCTCATCACGTATAACTGTGTTGAGGCTTTTTCGATTATCCGAATCGTGTGCATCATTAACACTCCGTTTGTTAAACAAAAATATATTTTTGTTTAACAAAGCAGGTAGGGTTTGTGCATCCATTATTATCCGCTGGTATCCGGTTACAATTTGAATCTTCGAGTTTGTTGCACAAGTGGCTGTATAGCGGCTTCTTTCGCTGATGATTCGGAAATCTCGTTCTTCTCCTCTCGCTCCTTCATTCCCGCTATAATCAGCCGACTGCCTGCCGATTCGATAATCTCCTTCACCGACAGAGGGCGGGAAGAACGTATGTTATCCATACCATTGACGGGAACGGTTTTCTGTATTTCCTCCTTACTGACAATTTCTCCGTCAGTAACATCCGGTTTGGAGCTAAGCGTTAATTGTATTCTCCGCTCCAACGCTGCCAGTTCCGATTTCAAACTTTTTAGTTCCGGTTCTTTTTTCCAAGACGATTCGACTACTTCTTTCAGGACAGGAATATCCGCCTCTATCTTCCTGTTCTTTTCCTCGTACTGTTCCAGCATCGAAGGAATTTTATCCAACGCATGGATGAANNTTTTTGGAAGCGGTCAGCGGATCGACAGCCAAATGTCCGTTGTTGTAGCTGTATTTCACGCCACTGTCTCCGACAACAAAGAAACGGTTGTCATTGAAAAGAACTCCCTCTTTTTGGCTGGGTTCGGATTTAACCACAATCTTGAAACCGTATAACTCCCCAATATTGAAATATTCCGTATTAGTACGGGCATTATCGGCAATGTCATTCAGTTTCTTGCCGATGGCTTTCGGGTCGATACTGTCGAAATTATCCAGTTTTATTGGATTCAGATAGTTTCCTTCCCTATCCTTCTGTACACGCGAAGAAAAAATAGACCAGTCCTGTGTCATACGTGAGATGAACTCCCTATTGCTGTCCAACTGGCGGTTATTGTCATCCAGCTTGTAGATAGCCGAAGATTTGCCTTTCTCAAAAGAACGCCTTTCCGACTCCAACGCATTGATTTTCTTTTCCAGTTTAGCTTTTTCCAGTAAATCGGTATTGCCGGAAAGAATAGCGACATACTCCGAAAAGTTCATGCCTCCGCCCTCATCCATGCTCCCCTCGTCTATGGTACGGCTACCGAGTGTATTCGTTTTCAATTGGTTGATAAAGGTTTGCTTATTCTGTAGCAGGTTGAATTTGTAGGAGTCCAACGATTTCTCCACAGCATAGATAATAATGTCCACCTTGTCTCCTGCAAATGCCTTGGCTACTTCATTCCCTTTACGGACTGCCCTGCCATCACGTTGCGCCAAATCCGACGGTCGCCATGGAATGTCACAATGATGGAGTGCTACCGCCCGTTTCTGAGCATTGACGCCTGTTCCAAGCATGGAGGTAGAGCCGAACAGGACACGTATCTTTCCCTCATTCATTGCTTCAATCATCGCTTTTCGAGACTTCTCGGTCTTAGCTTCCTGAATAAAGCGTATCTCATGAGCAGGGATACCGTGGTCTTCCACTAATTTGCGCTTTATCTCCGAATACGGGTTCCATTCATTGGGTTTGTATGTCCCCAAATCACTGAAAATAAACTGTGTTCCTTTCTGTGCATCGTATTTATTGTAATACTCTACTACCTTAGCGGCGCAATGCGATGCCTTATTATCTATGTGGTCATCGTAGGCAGGGTCTATCATACGCATATCCAATGCCATTTTGCGGGCATAGTCCGTTGCAATCAGCATCTTGGCTTTTTCCTCACTTTCGGAAAGCGGCGGTCTACCCAGAATGGTTGCGTCTCCGGTACTGGCAAACTGCATCAACTTTCCGATGAATACTTCCTGCTGTGGTGTAGGCGGGATGTTATGCAGAATCTCATTCTTGTCCGGTCGGTCGATGCCGATGTCTTTGGCAGTACGATAATCAGTTATCTCATTATAGAATGCCGCCAATTCCGGCACTTTGATAAAATACCGGAACCGTTCTTTGGCAACAATCTGATTGGTAACGGAAAACTCAAAGTCAGTCGTTTTCTTGGCGAAGATAGCTGCCCATGCGTCAAACGAGCGGATTTCCTGTTTTTCCAATTCTTTCGGGCGCAGGTATTTGAACAGCAGGTACAATTCTGTCAGGGAATTGGAGATAGTTGTTCCCGATAGGAAGGTGGCGCACAGGTCTTTGTCTTTCCGTTGTTGCATGGTGCGTAGCGCAAAAAGCATGTTCATTGCCCGCTGGCTCCCTTCGGGATTTCCCAATCCCGCTACACGATCGTGCCTTGTGGTGAACATTAGGTTCTTAAATTGGTGGCTCTCATCGACAAATAGGTGGTCGATACCCATTAGTTTATAATCGACCGTATCGTCTGTGCGGTTCTTTATCTGTTCAGAAAGGTTTTCCAATCTCACTTCCAGATTGTTTTTTCTTACTTCCAGTCCCCGCCTCATGCGTTTGGATGCTGCTTTGCCTGTCTGGTTTTCGAGTACACGGAGGTTTTCCTCTACACTATTCAGTTCTTCTTGAAAAATCTCCTGTTGTATTTCGGGCGACTGGGGTATTTTTCCGAACTGGTCGTGCGTAAGGATAACGCAATCCCAATCGTTGTTTTTGATGTCGTTGAAAATCTTTTGCCGATTCTGCGGCGTAAAATCCTCCTTCCCGGGATAGAGAATCTTTGCATTGGGATAAGCGGTCTTAAAGGTATGTGCTATCTCATGCACGTTGGCTTTCAGTCCGATAATCATAGGTTTGTTCGCCATACCTAACCGCTTCATTTCATAAGCCGATACACACATAATAAGGGTTTTACCGCCGCCCACTTCATGGTCAGCAATACCTCCGCCGAGCAGTTTTTGCATCCAGATACAGTCCTTTTGCGACTGGTATAAATCGGAAATACCCAGCCCCTTCAAGTCCAAATCGGGAAACGTTTGGTGTGAGCCATCGTACTGAGGACGGACAAAGCAGTTGAATTTGCGGTTATATAAATCCGTCAGTTTATCCTTATATTCTTTGGGCTGGTCATCCAACCAGTCAGAAAAACCGTTCCGTATCTCATCAATCTTGCTGTTAGCAAGCTGTATGGCTTCTGCATCGGGAACTTTAGCTTTTTTCATCTCCCCTGTCGCCTTATCCAATACATCCACCGTTTTAGTAATGTTAGGCGTTGTATTGAGTAAAGCATTCTTCATCAAGTGAATACCATTGAAGTGTTGCGCTTCGCTTTTTACTCCAAACTTTTCATAAATAATCAGGTTCGGGTGTTTGGTCGATACATTGAAGTCATCCCGCGAGGCGTAATAGTCTATCTGAACAGGGGTCTCGAATAACTTAGAGGCATACTCCTCGTACACATTTATCGGTATCCAGCGTTCCCCGAAGTTGAAATCCAATTCTTCATAGCGAATAGGCTGCGGTTTGGCATCATGTAAGGCAGCTAAGGATTTTTGCGATGACAGGTCTTCGGGATGATTGGCTAAATAGTGTTCTATCCGCTCCGCTTTTTCAACTACATTTCCGGCAATGAACTTATCCCGTATCTCGAAATTTTGAATCATGGGATTGAAATAGATTCTTCCTTCGAGGTCGTTAATCAGTTCATCCGGCGTTTTATTTTCTAACAGAGAGAGCATATAGTCCATGCGGAACTCGCCATATTTATTCAGGGAAGCTATCAATGCTTCTTCCGATGTATTGACTGCTGTTATTTCATTGGGGTTGAACGCTACAGGATGGTCGAAAATATCAGCTTTCACCATCTCACCGTCGATACTTCGCTCCAAAGCGAGTATAGCAGTTGCTCCGGCATCCATTTTCAGGGTGTTGATGTTCCGTTTGTCGTTCAGGTTGCCGTATAGACTCACAAAGGAATCATAGCTATCGTTCAATTTCTTTCGCACATCGGTGTTCTCAACTAAATTCTTCGCCTCGAAATCGTATAGTTCGTAGTAACTGTCCCGTATTTCTATATAATTGAAGAACTTATTTTTCTGTGCCTGCGAAATATCCAGCGGATGAAACTCCGCTCCTCTGGAATAACGACCTTTCAAAACACCTATCTGACCGTTTTCTTCTTTCACCAGCGTTCCGTCTTTGTGATGCTCCCGAAGTTCGCCGGAATACGGACGGGGCTTCATATATTCTTTCCACTGCTGTTGCGCTTCTTCTTTTCGGGCATCGACAATGGGAGGTACTGTTGCCTGTGGTAGATTTTCAAACAAATCTTTTTGTACGGGCTGAGCTTTGGCTACGGTTGCTTTCTTATTTCCCCGCTTCGGTTTAACCTGTGTCCGTTCTTCTTCCGAAAAGCCAAACAGGTCATAGAGGCTCATAAGTGGTTCCTGTGCTACAGCTTGCGGTTTTTCCTCCACTGGTAGTTTCTCCGTTGGCGCGGATGCTGCTGGCGGAGACGGTGTTTTAGCAACAGTAACGCTTTCCTTCTCCCAAAAGACTTTTTCATTTGGAAACCAGTCATCTTCAATGGCTTGCCAAAAAGGATCAAGGTCGTCCGCCTGCCAAAGAGGATTAAGGTCATTGATTGCAGGCGATTCTTCCGCCTTCGGCTTTTCCTCTTTGATTCCATAATCTTCGGGAGTTGGCGGATGTTGCTCAAAGAATTTCCTGTCCAATTCCTCGAAATGTGCCGCCATCTCTTGAAGGTCTTTTTCCGTCGGGGTTTCTGCTATGATGTGTGGCTTCACGGCATGGCTACGGTATAGTTCCGTATTGAGATTGGCGTTCAAATCACTTCGGAGCATCTGTCCCATATCGTCCGCTATTTCCGCTATGCTTCCCTCGTGCAGGAATACCTGTGCAGGCTTTCCATACGGGTCTGTACCCATAAAGGTTTTGGTATGAACAACTCTGCCATTGTTATAGAAATAATCGTTTCTGAAACTTTCGGTTTCTTCCGATTTGGAACTGGTAATAAAATATTCTTCCCAGATATTCAGAGGTTTGTCTTTTCCCGTATTCTTTTGCAGGACAATCAAATCGCTACCGACATCTGTTCCGGCACTCTCGGTAAACAAGTTGTTGGGCAAGCGGATAGCCGATACCAGATTGGCATTTTCCATCAACCATTTGCGAATGGGTTCGTTAGCCGGAGCGTTCATTACTCCCTGCGAAGTGATAAAAGCCATCACGCCACCCTCGCGTAAAGAGTCCATTCCTTTGACAAAGAAATAGTTGTGAATGGCTTTGGTGGATTGTTGTACAGCAGCTTCCTCGCTTTTGGAAAAAGCTGGATCAAACACATTCATCTCCCCGAATGGAATGTTGGAGGCTACCACATCGAAATAACCGGTATACTGTCCCTCGATGCGTTCAAACCCTGTTGCATGTACATCGCTTTCGGGATACAGGGCGGAAAGTATCTTTCCGGTTAGTAGGTCTTTTTCAAAGCAGACGCTTTCGGATTCATTTGCTAATTTCATTTGGGCTGGGAACGCACCGATGCCTGCCGACGGGTCAAGGAAACGGTCTATAATAATTCCTTTTTCCTGCAAAGCATCATTAATGCTGCCGATAACTTCCGGTGGTGTATAGAACGCCGACAATACAGAGTTTTGAATACTCGACATATAATTGCGGTATTCCCGCTCGCTGTTCGTATTTTCCCGAAGTACGTTATGCAACTCCGAAACGAGGGGAAAGAGTTCAATCTCCGACTTTGCCCACGAAGCGATATCTGCAAGCGTGGATGCCGGATTCAACACACATTTCAATCCTCCGAATCCGCTGTACTGCTGTAACACCTGCCGTTCTGCATCTGTCGCTTGTCGATTCTCTTTATCAAGCGTCAGAGCAATTTTGATGGCATCTATGTTGGCTCGTAAATGAGCCTTTTTGTTATAGCTCATTTTCTTCCCTCCATAAATCTATAAATCCAACCAGTTCGGTGTACAGAATAATAAATTCGGGAGAGGATGCGAATGTGTCGCTAATGGGATATTCCGAAAAGACTTCTTCGCAGGGTGCAAGTAGTTCCAGCGCGAGACTGTCTATCCGTTCTGCCGGAACTATCGTAAATTCATTGATAAGTACGTTGCGGATGGTATCGTAGCGGGAAAACAACAATCCTTCATATAATACAGAAGAGGCTATTTCCTCTGCCGACTGGTGGCTATATCCGTTGGAAATAGCATCGGCATAACTTTCGGCGGCTGATTCGGAACGAAGCCGAATAAAATCGGTATCAGTTGCTAATTGTGGGTGGCTCTCTTTGAGGAACGAAAGCAATAAGAGTCCATAGTAGGACAGTTCCTGTTTATCTTTTTTCATTGTAATCTAAATTAATCGTGGATATAATTGAAGATAGAATACTGTTCCTTTGGTTTTTATCCGCAAGTGTAGCAGGATGCTTCTCTTGCGGATGAGGAACAGCAAGGTTATTCACCGTTAAAAAGACTTGTTTGGTTTTGAGGGCAGGAAAAGCGGAACGCTTCCTGCCAATAAAAACAAATGGGTCTTACGGGGAAATACCTTTGATTGTATATAGGAGGGAAAAACGAAAACGGCATCCGGGTTATTCATGCCCGAATGCCTTATCCACAGATTAACTCAAAGCCAAATCCATATAAACAGTTTTATGCTTCTTGTAGAATCTGTGGCAAATATAGCTATTTTCCCCGCTTACTTCCTCGTTTATAATTACTTTTCCTTTCGGGAAACTCATAAGTAACCTTACACTCACTATTAAGAATCAGGTAGGCATCGAACGTCTTTCCCGATTTAGCGGTCAAACCTTTGATAAGGCGGGTTTTGCCTTCGGAAAGCAGTTCAATGAAAATATCATCTGTTAGCTTCTTCCCGCCACAGTTGCGGAACAGCACAAAGTCGCAGGCTTCATCGGAACATTTGCAGACAGATGAAAGGAATCGCAAGCCCTGCTTCCCACATTTTGGACAAGTGTAGGCATTGGCTGAGAACGGTAAATTAAGATTCAGCAGTTCTTCGGTAATCTGCCGTGTATAGACTTCGATGCCTTTGGTAAAGTTACCGGCTTGCTGTTCACCCCGCTCGATTTTCAGGAAAGCATCTTCCCAGTAGCCTGTCATCTCCACATCGGCGATGCGCTTGTCCTTGACAATGTCATATACCGCAAGCCCTTTATCGGTCGGAACAAGTGATTTTTTCTCACGGCGAATATAATCGCGGGAGAAAAGCGTTTCGATAATGGCTGCACGGGTAGCGGGTGTACCGATACCGCAGGTCTTCAATGCCAGCCGCTGTTCCTCGCTTTCCAAATCTTTTCCGCAGGTTTCCATTGCTCCCAACAAGGAACTCTCCATGTGCAGCGGTTTGGGTTTGGTCTGTTTTTCCTGCAAACTGATGGAAGATACGGGATATATTTCGCCTTCCTGTATATCAGGAAGTTCCGTTCCGTCTTCTGCATTCTCCTCTTTCTCATTCAGCACTTCACGCCATCCAGCCCGTTTCATCACCGAGCCTTTGACTTCAAATTGCGCATCATCTATACCAAATGTTATGCTCGTTACATCCTTAACACATGCCGAAGAAAAGGCTTCCAGCATACGGGCGACTACCATCTCATAGATAGTGTGCTCATCTTCAGATAACTTATCTGGCAGATTTTCCGTAATCAGCAAAGCGTGGTGGTCGGTTACCTTCTTATCGTCCACCGGGCGGATGTTCAGGTTCGTATCCGATAGTTTTTCGGCATACGAAGCATAACGAGTGTATCCTTTCAATTTACCAATCAGCCCTCCGATTTCCATAAAAACATCGTCAGGAACATACCTGCTGCCTGTTCTCGGATAAGTCAGGTATTTCGATTCGTATAGTTTCTGGGCAATGGACAATGTTTTCTCCGCCGGAAAACCGTGTTTGCTGTTGGCTTCCTTCTGCAAAGTTGTCAGGTCGTACAGTAGTGGTGGTTCCTGCCGGATTTCCTTGCGTTCTACTTTTACTGCGGAAACGTTCTCCGCATAACGTACCTTATTATATAGGGTGGTTGCTTCCGTATTATCGAAATACTTGTCTTTATCTGCTGCTGTAACATTCTTACCAGCAATGGAAGTTACAAGTTGCATCTGCCAGAAAGGTACAGGTTTGAAGTTTTTGTTTTCCAGATAGCGGCTGCACACCATTGCCAGCGTTGGAGTCTGTACTCGTCCCAGTGAATAGACGCCATTACCAGCGGCAACACTCAATGCCTGTGAACTATTGATACCGATGAGCCAGTCGGCACAACTTCGGGCTTCCGCCGCCGCATAAAGATTATCATACTCTGTACTCGGCTTTAGCTTTTGTAGCCCTTCCTTGATGGCTTTTTCCGTCAGGGATGAAATCCACAGACGTTCACAATAGACATCCGAAGCCAGATAATCATATATGTAGCGATGTATTAATTCTCCTTCCCTTCCGCTGTCGGTAGCGACAATAATCCGCTCGCATTGCTTGAATACCTGTTCGATAATCTTTAGTTGCCTGACGGCTGACGGGTCGTCTTTGTAACCTTTCTCCGCCCGGACTTGTCGGGGAATAAGCATAAACTCGTGAGGAATTATCGGCAGATGATCTTTTGAAAAGCCTTTCGCCCCATAGTGCTCGGGAAGAGCCAATTGCACCAGATGCCCGAAAGCCCATGTTACCAGATAGTTGTTACCTTCCATATAGCCATCTTTCTTTGTCGTTGCGCCGACTATCTCGGCTATGCTTCTTGCTACGGATGGCTTTTCGGCAAGAATCGCTGTTTTTATACTGTTCATATTAAAATACTTACGTTTGAATTTGAATTAATTTGTGGATAATGGAATAGGAAGAAGAACTACATCTTGCGCCCTTTCGACACTTTCGGGGCAGCTTGCTCCTGCTTCTGTTCTTCTTTCTTCTCCTGCTTCTCTTGTTGCTTCTCGGTCGGCTGCGACTGCCCTTTTTTCATCGGTTCGTCTACCTTTTTGTTTACTTCGGTTTTCGCTCCCTCATTATTGGCAGCAACTTGTACCTTGTGGCGGCTATCAGGCGTAACGAGACCTCTTTTCAGAGCTTCTTTATACAGGCCGGGAAACATAAAATTTATTTCGCCCCGTTCCTTGTTCAGTGTCATATACCCACTGTAACTCCTCCCTTTCTTGTCCTTCATACCGGAAACATACACCGAGTAGCCATCTTTGAGGCTTGCCTTTTGGTCTTCGCTCAGTTTCACCTTACGAAAACTATTAGGGGCTTCTCCCTGCTTGATTCTCTCATTTTGGTTCTGTACCTGCCTCTGCGTTTCTGGAAAATAAAATTCCAATCCCCGCTTATCGGCATTCACCTGTACGGTAGCGTTAAAGGGTTTCAGATTTTTAGAGAGCATATTTTCTATGTACACGCCCTTGCCTTCGCGGAGTTCCAGTTTCTGCTGTTCGGAAAGTTTTACCCCTTTGAGTTCATCGGGGATTTTAATCTTGTTGGCATTCAACACCACCAATTCATTAGTCAACTTATCCACAGATACATAAGCGTTGATAGTCTTGTCATTACCTGCATCATCCTTGCCGACATTAAATTCAATCAACCGTCCGGCATTACCCGTTTCCAACAAATTCTTTTTATCCGCTTCAGTAAGTTGCGTTCCATACAGCGCATTATCCAGTTCTGGTTGCTGACGGACAGAATGCACACGCAGGCTCAGTTCGCCTTCAGCATTCTCGCGGAAAGACAAACGGGCATCAGTCTGGATACGAACACCATTTATATCCCCTTCAATAGGAAACAGCACCGGAGACTTCTGCCAGTTGAGCATCTTGTCCAGCGAACCGCTTTTGACTAATTGCTCGCGTGTAACGCCGATACCCTTTAACTGTTCCCAATCAATGCGGGATTCGTCAATCGCCTGATAAGGCTTCGGGGCAAAGTCCTCCGGCATAAGCCTATGTTCATCCAACATCCGCTTGTTAGCAGGATTATCGGGGTTCTTCAATAACTCCTGCAATCCGGCAACCATGTTTTCCATTTTCCCCAACGGCACCGTGAAGAAATAAAAATGAGTCGGATCTTTCGCCTGACGCATAAAATTCTCGAAGAAGTTTTCCAATACATCGCCATGCTTGTCCACTTTCAGGAACTCCGGCTCATTCTTCGCTTCAGGCTTGACAGTCTTAGGTGTCCCGTCCTCATCCAGCCCGGTAACGGCTTTCAAATCATTACCATCCTTTTCTACTACCAATAATACTTCTTGGTCTTTTAAGTCTCGATCCATATTAAATAACTGTTTTAAATTACATCGACATTAATGTAACCGGAGACGAAAGTAGAGTAGAAAAGTGATTAAAATGCTGATTTTTAAAGGAGTGGTAGTGTTTGGCAGTGTAGTGGTAGGGTGCAAGGGGAATTCATTCATTTGAAAGAGGATTTGCTACTTCTTTCGTATCACTATCGTATATTTGCGGCTCAAATCGTATCATTTTTTAGAGGGGGATGATTTCAATGAAACTACAACTAGTGCATTCTGATTGAAAAATTGAAATTCCAAAGAGTATTTCTGACTTTATTTTTCTGTATTTCAAATATTTGGTATATTTGCAGGCAGGTTAGATTATTCTTTTTGTGTAATTAAGTGTTGCGTGAATTTATAAGAGTGCAGCGTAAACAACAAAAAAGGATAATTCCTTGAAATATTAAATTTTATCAAGAGATACATCTTTTTGCTACTTTTGCAAAAGCATATAACATAAAAATGTATGGAAAATACAAATGACATAGAAGATATAATCTTTGAAAATGAAGAAGTAGAAGAAATAGAAGAATCATCAATTGATGATTTATCTAAAATCATTTCTTATAATGTTGCAAATACTGTAGAAGTACTCAAACTTAAGATTGATAATAATGAAATTCTTTTAAAACCGGATTTTCAACGAGATTTTGTTTGGGATATAAAACGAGCAAGTCTTTTTATAGATTCTTTATTAATAGGATTACCCATACCAAGCATATTTCTAGGAAAAAATAAAGAAGATGAGAGTTATATTGTTATTGATGGTCAGCAGAGATTAAAATCTGTATATTATTATGTAACTGGAAAATTTATAAATAACGAAAAGGAACAATCCTTTTCGTTAAGAAACTTGAAGGATAGAGAATGGAATGGGAAAACTTTCGCGGAATTAGATATTAAGTACAAAAGGCGTATTAACAATGCTGTTTTGAATACAACTATAATAGAAGATATTAATTATAAACCTAATGTAGTTCATGATTTATTTCATAGACTAAATACTGGCGGAATGCCTTTGACTGATCAAGAAATCAGAAATTGTGTTTATTCTGGGATATTCAATACTGAACTTATAGAATTAAATGAAAATGAAAATTGGAGAATCCTCTTAGGTAAAAAATATGCAGACAAACGATTAAGAGATGTCGAATTAATATTAAGGTTTTTTGCTCTCTTGAATAATATGTCAATTTACAAACCCTCTATGAGAGAATTTCTTACAAGTTTTCAATCTTTAAATAAATCAAAGAAGATAAACAAGACATTATTCAATGATACAGTGGCAATTATTTTAGAGAAAATAGGAGAACGGGCTTTTAAGACATCAAACTCAATCAACAAATCAGTTTGTGACTCCCTGCTGGTTGGAATAGCACAAATCATTATGGATAAAAAAGATGTTAGTGAGATAAAAGTGAATTATAACCGACTAATTGATGATGAAGAATATAAAAAATACGTAACGGCAAGTACTTCATCTCCTACTCATGTTTTAGGACGAATAGATTTAGCTAGAAACTATTTACTAGGAAGAAAATAATGCCTTTTTCTTGTCCTGACATAGAAACATTAAAAAATGACTTAGACAATAATATTGTTTCTGTACAAAAGCTAAAAGCTGTAAGTCATGCTACTATTAAAATTCAATCATTATTAAATATAACAATTTATGTTTTAGCAACCAGACTTTTAGAAGGCTCTGTAAAACATATTATATATAATTGTTGTATAATGAGAGGCGATTCTGTTACCCAATTAAAAACTGTAGAAAGTGAATTGAAGAAATTTAATAATCCGGAATTTCAGAAAATAAAAGAAATATTTGTCAAACATTTAGCTTTCGACATTACTGATGGATTAAGAAATAATTGGTTTTGTGCCAGAGATATATCTTTTTTAGATGAAATCGTTAAAAATAGACATCGTAATGTTCATGCAAGCCACGACTCTGCCAATTGGTACAATAACAATATAAAAGACTTGAATGACTTTTATAAAGAATATGAAGGATTATTAAATATATTATGTTACCTTGATATGATAAAGTGGGATTCTGCAAATAGCAAATTTGATATTGTGTAACTTTATGTGGGAACATAAACATATAATCTCAACTGTATTCATCATGCTAGCGACTTCCTTAGCACTGTAATCTGATATAAAGGCGACTAATCTTCTACACATAAGTGCAATAAGAGCAATAGATTATTGCGACACTGTCGCAAACATTTATAAAGACCATACAGATATGGATACGAAAACAGGAATAAAGGAATTAGGGCTTTTAGGGTCGTTTGCTATTTACATCCCTGCGGCAATTCTAATGTATCGCTTGACTACCTACTTGATACCCTATCTATGCTGTATAACAGGGCAAGAACCGATTCTGTTTTGGTTCATAGTCGGAGGATTGGGAATTTTCACACCATTAATCATGACAGGATGGTTGATTTTGAAATCAGAGGGTTATCGCCTGACAAGGCAAACGTGGGTTGAACGACTACGGTTTCGAGAAATCACTCGAAAAGATTTACAGTGGACACTGATCGGATTAGTCGCAGTTGGCATTCTGACGCTTGCTGTTGTGCAGGGGTTGGTATGGCTGATAGGTGATTTTGACCATTCGCCTGCATTTATGTCTTTTGAACCGCTAACAAACGGACGGTACTGGTTACTTTTAGTATGGCTTCCCTACTGGATTTTGAATATACTGGGAGAAGAATTTCTTTGGAGAGGCGTTATGCTTCCACGACAAGAAGTTGCTTTTGGCAAATATGCGTGGCTGATTCATGGATTTGGCTGGGGATTGTTCCATATCGCTTTTGGCTGGCAATTACTAATCATGTTGCTTCCTTTGATTTTCATCCAATCGTACATCGTTCAAAAAACGAAAAATTCATGGGTTGGTGTGATTATGCACGGAGCAATCAACGGCCCCAGTTTTATTGCGATTTGCTTCGGGTTGATATAAACAATTTAGGAAAATCCGATCATGTTTATCAGGGACTTGTCGAGCAAATCTCCGAGAGAATTCAGGCGGACACATATTGTCAAACTGCAATTCATCCGCGATAATATACAAAATCTGTATATTATCGCGGACAAAATGGTGGGATTACGTGCAACTTTCAACCCTCTTTTGTTAAATAAAGAAGTATTTTGTTTAACAAAAGAGGTGTAATTTGTGCATAAAAAAAGTTTGAGAAGTTACTCTCAAACTTTTTTAGCGTTAGTGCTATTCGCGTTTATATACCCGGATCCGGGGCTTCGCCATAATCACTTCCACCACCGTTATCATAATTGGAGGCGGATTTTGTATAATCCGTATCGGGAGCAGTAAAACGAGTAATGCTAACCTTGTTCATTACATCTTTCAAAGCTGTACCCGGAGTAAAAATGATACGTCTGCGGTAGATGTTTTCTGCCGATACATCTTCTTCAGTCGATGCCGCCTTTGCCCGAATGCCGGGGCGGAATGTGCCAAATTCTCCTAACTGCACACTTTTTCCATCATCGAGATTGTTTATCAGGGCATCTATCAGTCCCGCGATGACTAATTGCACCGTTCCTCGATGTGCACCACATATTTGCCCTACTTGCGTGCACAATTTTCTAAAACTAACTTGTCCTGAAGCCACTTGACGGGCTACATACTTCTCAGTCTTGCTTTCATCAAAGCCAAACACTTGTTTGGTAACAACATACTTTAAAGCCATTTTTTCTTGTTTAAATGATTAATAATAGAATGTACTTTTGCGCCTTGCGCGGTATATAGATAATTTTGTGGGAAGTTGATGAAAATTGGGTTGGGGAGATGTGTTGATCGTGATATAGAACGAAAATGCTACTAATCAACAATTTAGAAGCAGACCTGTCAATAAGATACAGTGTATGACATTAAAGCAGAAAAACAATCTATCCGCGATAATATACAGAATATGTGTATTATCGCGAATGATCCGTCTTTTCCTTGTCTCGTATCAAAAATAAAAGCGGATTATTTACCATCTTTATAAGCTAAATTTTTTCTTTAGCTTCACATGTATGCACGTTAATCTAAGACTGTCAGCCTTATATCCGCCAATTTGGCAGTCTTCATGTCAAATTGTGTTTCTTTATGCACGTACATATTATTGTTCTGATAATATACATTCAGTTTAACTCTTTGGCATTAAGATTGTGATACATAGAAATATATCGAATAATAATTAAAGATAATACTATGGGAGAACCTAAGAAATTCAAAATACTCAGCATAGATGGTGGAGGAATCAAAGGACTCTATTCGGCGCAATTATTGGCAAAATTTGAAGAGGTCTTTAATGTGAAAATTTCAGATTGCTTCGATATGCTCTGTGGAACTTCTACTGGGGGTATTATAGCTTTGGCTGCTTCACTCAAAATACCAATGAAAGAAGTTGTTACCTTCTATGAGAAAGATGGTCCCATAATATTTAATGAAAAGTTAAAAAAGATCCCTAAAGGAGATAAAATACTTATAGCAAAACAAGCAGCGTTAGGGGGAAAGTATTCGGCTGCACCTTTGCGACAGGCTCTCAAGAATGTCTTTGGTTCTCGGAAAATTGAAGAAAGTAACAATTTTCTATGTGTTCCTTCTTATAATGTTAATACAGCGATTCCGAGAATATTTAAAAAAGATTACTCTAACTTTACTGAAGATGATAGAAAAAGCTATGTAGACGTAGCATTAGCGACAGCTGCTGCGCCAACCTATTTTCCTATGATGGAAATAGAAGATGACCAGTTTGTAGATGGAGGATTATGGGCTAATAATCCAGTTTTAGTAGGTTTGACGGAGTTCCTTTATAAATTTGCTGAAGATAAACGTTTTAATGGACTTGAAATTCTATCAATAAGTAGCTGTGAAAAAGAAAAAGGTGAAGTTCATAAAAAAGTGAATCGAGATTTTCTTAACTGGAGGAATGCTCTTTTTGATGCTTATTCCATCGGCCAGTCAAAATCAGCTATGTGCCTACTAAAATATCTAAAAGGAAATCTGAATTTTCCTTTTGACTATGAACGTATTGTCAATCTTCCACTATCGGCAGAGGAGGCATCTATAATTGATATGGATAATGCCAGTCCCGCTTCATTAAAACTGTTACGAAAAAAGGCGGATAATACAGCAATAAACGCAAAAATGAAAAATGAAATAGCACATTATTTTCAAACTACGAAATCTATAAACCCCAACGAATATGGCAAATAATCAAGAACAATTCAATGCGTTTCATAATACTATAAACGCCTCACAAAAAAGGAGAGCAACGCTCAAAACCAATCGTGATACGCTGCGCGATCGTATTCGGAAATACTTTAAAGAAAATCATGCAGACTACATTCAACCTAATTTTCATTGGCAGGGTTCGTATGCTATGTACACGCTACTAACCCCTATCAAGGACGAGGATGGACTGGGCGCTTACGACCTTGATGATGGTATTTACTTCGTTGGCAAATCAAAGGATGAGCGCAAGAGCTTAGATTGGTACCATAAAGAAGTACTGAAAGCAGTAGAAAACCATACAACAAAAGGGGCGGAAGACAATGCTCCCTGCGTGACCGTTCTTTACGCCGATGGTCATCACATAGATTTGCCTATTTATTTTATGGTGGATGGTGATGAACATCCTCAATTGGCGCACCGCAAAGAACCTTGGATGGAGTCAGACCCACGTGATTTGATAGATTGGTTTAGTAAGGAATGTGGGAAAAAACCGATGCTCCGTCGGTTAGTGCGTTACCTGAAAGCTTGGTGTGAAAATATTAACAATGAAAAAGATTTCAAGATGCCAACCGGTTGCATCATGACGATGCTCGCTGCCGAATACTATAAAGGCAATGTAGATTCGCGCGAAGATATTGCTATGCGTGATATTTTAACAGCGATGCATAATGCTTTGAGTAAGGATGACGGATTTCATTGTTGGCGGCCGACACATCCCTATGAAGATTTGTTTGAGCATTATAAGAAAACCAGAAAAGAAAGGTTCCTTGCAGAACTTAAGTCTTTTAAAGATGATGCAACTCGAGCTATCGAAAGTAAGAACCCTCATGATGCTTGTATAAAATGGCAGAAACATTTGGGGAATAGATTTTCTTGTAGTACAGCAAAGGATGAAGACGAAGATGCACAAGTTAAATCATTCTCAGGAACCATAAACACTAACAGTCGCTTTGCATAAACTTATTGAAATACTAAGTCCATGCTTTGAGGAACTCTATAAAATAGAAAATGTAAAGCGTGTGAATGAGATTCCTGATATTCGTACAGATTACTATGCTGAGCAATGGGAAGTTACGACTGAAGTTGAGATAAGTGGGAAAGTCAAAGAGATAGAATTATATTTCGGATTTCAGGAGTCATTTCCTTACACGTTACCTGATGTCTATTTCCCAAGTAAACAGTTCGGCTATTTGCCTCATATAGAAAGTCAGGGAGGTAAATTGTGTTTAATAGCGGATGGCGCGAGCTATCAAATAAACAATCCTTACAAACTCATTCGTTATTGTTTAAAAGAATCTAAGATATTGATAGAACAAGGCGCAAATGGCATAAACGTAGATGATTTCAACACGGAGATAAACAGTTATTGGAAGCGGAGATATGATGATGAGCCTAAAGTATCAGAGCATTGGCTAATTTACGAAAGTTTTCCCATTGAAACCTGTACACTGAGAGCTTTATTATACAAGCAAGAGCTTCTATGTGAGGAGAGATCTAAGACAATAATTAGAGGTCTGCTTCTTTCACAAAATGAGAAAAAAACAAGTATTGAGCGTTATTTAAAGAGACATCATAAGGTTGAGGAAATGGATGTTCTGTTCGTAAAGAGTGCTCATGTTCCTCACAAAGCTCCATATTGCCTGTCATTACAAAATCTTTTAGATAACACATCGTCTGCTGAAGATTGTAAAGCAATTAAGCGTTACATCAATACTTTTCGTGGTGGAATTATAGTATTTCAATTGTCTGAAACCTCAATGGGTGGCATCTACATAGACAAAGTGAACACTGTTCGAAAAGGCTTCCGTGTTGATAAACTCACCGCTTGCGATATATTACTGCGTTTTGAGAAGAAGAATCAAGCGTTGGAACGAGAATATGGTGATCTGTATTCTTCTTATCGCATTGCTATGCGCACAGCGGGGGAAGAAATGCCAAAACAGTCATTTATGATAGCTGGACTTGGTAGCATAGGATCCAACCTAACATACTTTCTCAGTGGTTGGAATAATACTAGCTTTACACTGATAGATGAAGATAGTCTTCGGGCTGAGAATATAGGACGACATTTGTTAGGTTTTCAATACTTATATCAGAACAAGGCGAATGCGGTAGCGGATTATCTATTTTCCATTCGTCCAGAAAGAGATGTGAGAATATATGATTATGACTTCCGAAGAGTTTTCAAAGATAACAATGGAACTCTAAATGCACATACCGCACTTTTCCTTTGCACTGGTGATGCCATGACAGAGAAGTTTGTTGTAGATGCCTTGCGTGACGGACATATCACACTACCAACATTCATTCTTTGGCTTGAACCTTTTGGTATTGCGGGTCATTTGATATACATCAATCCTATGCAGATGCCCAAAAACTTTACGCTTTACAAAGATGAAAATAGTATGCTTTATAAGTACAATCTTCTTGCACCAACAGAGTATATAGAACATCCCGACCGCTTTACCAAGAAGGATGCTGGTTGTAACGGAGAGTACTCTCTTTATTCGGGCAATGATGTGGTACTTTTTTTATCAGCATTTTATTCGCACATTAATCAGCTTATACAACAACCGAAACAATCAAAGTGTTACCGATGGGTAGGAAACATAAATCTTGCAATAGAAAAAAGTCTCGAACTGACTGTCGAGACTTCATCCGTCATACCTGGCAACGTTCAAGAACTGCCTCTGTGAATATAACTGATTACACAATTGAGGTGCCAATTGAGGTGATAGACACATTGCAAAGCATGCGTCAAATCTCAGGAAACGAGAATGGCGGCATACTATTAGGGTCAGAAATAGGCGAAAAACATTATCGTATCAACCGAGTGTCAGAACCTTGTATGCTAATAGAACGTTCTACCAGAGGTGGTTGTACAAGAGATGCGAATAAAGCAAACGAGATAATCAAGCGTGAATTTGAATTATCAAATCATACAAGGTTTTATTTGGGAGAGTGGCATACACATCCAGAAAATAATCCTACACCTTCAAGTGTGGACATAGCCTCTATTTATGATGTGTTCTCTAAATCAAAAATAGTAATCGATGGTGTTTTCTTGGCTATTGTTGGTCGTAAGTCAATCTTTTGGGGATTTCATGACGGAACTCAAATGCATAAGATTGAAGTAATAGTAGTATGAATGAAAAAGAATATCCGACTATATTTATAGTTTTTAGTCGGATAAAATATATATAAACTCCTACTTCACCAAATCCCTAAACCTCGGATCATCTTTCAACTTCGCCAGTTCCGAATCCACAATCTGCTGTGTTTCCTCTTTGATGCGGTAATAGTTCCGCTCAATCTCCTGCTGCATCACATTTTGACCGTCTTCGGTAATAAAGCTGGTAAACTCAGGGATTTTCTGATATGCTTTTGTCTCCGCCACTACTTTCGCATTATCCACCACAATCTCGCAGTGGAAAATCTTCTGTTCTATCCGCTCATCGAAATTATCCGAGACCGAGCCGACAAACATCCCCTGTGTCAGTCCGCTGATTTTCGATGCCGGAATCAGAGAATCTAATTGGGTATTGATGGTGGTACTTTTATCCTGCTTGTTGATGGTCATGGACTGGCGTTTCTGCAACACTTTCCCGAAACGTTCCGATAGTGTTTTCGCTGTATCGCCTACTACTTGTCCCGAAAAGATATTCCCAACTGTGTTCATCACTACTGCCGCCTCCTTGTCGCCATAGTCGCGCTTCAACTGAGAGAAGTCCTGAAATCCTAAACAAACGGCAACTTTGTTGCTTCGGGCGGTAGCAATCAGGTTATCGAGACCTTTGAAATAGATGGTAGGCAACTCATCGATGATAACTGATGATTTCAGCATGCCCTTCTTGTTTATTAGCTTCACAATGCAGGAATTGTACAATCCGAGGGCTGCCGAATAGATGTTCTGGCGGTCGGGGTTATTACCTACGCACAGGACTTTCGGTTCGTTGGGATTGTTGATGTCTAAGGTGAAATCATTGCCTGTCATTACCCAATATAGTTGCGGCGAGATCATTCTCGACAAGGGGATTTTCGCGCTTGCAATCTGGCCTTGGAGCTGGTCGGCAGCACCTCCGAGCCACGCATCCATAAAGGGAGAAAGGTAGTTTTCAAGTTGAGGGTAGGAAGTCAAAATCGGGAAAATATCAGTGTATTTCTTGTTCAGAAATTCAATGGCATGGGGGAACGTGCAATACTTGCCTCCGTCATAGATTTTGAGATACCAAATAATGGCAGCCAGCAGGATAATTGGTGATTCGACAAAGAAATCGCCCTGCTTTTGAATCCATGTCTTGTTCAAATTTAGCATGATGGTGTATGCCGATTCATAGGCATCTGAAATGTCGGTCATGAAATCGGGGCTAATCGGGTTACAACGGTGGCTTCCGGCAGGATTGTCAAAGTTGATAACATAGAATTTCGGTTCTACCTTGTATGCCTTTCGGTTGTTTATCAAGGTATTGT
This sequence comes from Bacteroides sp. UBA939, assembly GCF_002293435.1. Taxonomy (GTDB): domain Bacteria; phylum Bacteroidota; class Bacteroidia; order Bacteroidales; family Bacteroidaceae; genus Bacteroides. The sequence continues at coordinate 25,103 of NZ_DBDF01000065.1, forward strand.
AGGCAATGGTTGATAGGTCGGGATATTTGTAGTCATAGCAGTAGAGCGAATAGCCCTTGCCTATTTGCTGTTTTATGAAGTTATTGACCACTGCATACGACTTTCCAGAACCCGGTGTTCCCAGTACGATAGTCGCACGGAACGGATTGACGATGTTTATCCAGCCATTGTTCCATCTCTTTTTGTAGAAAAAGCGGGTTGGGAGATTTACCGAATATTCGTTTTCCATCAAGCGGGTTTCCTGCATAAAACTTTCATTCTCATAATTAAATACATCGTCCATCATACGGTTTTTCAGTAAGCGGCTCATCCACAATCCTGCCATCAGTATACAGATGTAGCCCAGAGACAAGGTGAAAATATACAATGCTGTGTTTGCTGCCAGCGGGAGGAACATATCTAACACCCACCAGTTTAGGAAGAAAAGGACGAAACCGATAATTCCAAATACGGCTATCTTCGTCCATGTTATTTTTTCTTCTTCTACCCCTTTCGTGCCCAGACAAGACAGTCCCATAAAGACTACGGCAAACAGCTTTGTCCACAGTATATTGGAGAAAAGCCCTGCTGTGCGGTTAAAGCCGAGCAGTATTTTATCGACCACTGTCAGGTTGAAGTTCAGTTCGCGGATATACTCGTAACAGAACCAGTAAATATGGATAAGGACAAATAAAATACTAATGGCTCGCATAAATTCCATGACTTTGGCGAAACCTCTTAAATCATCTTCGTTTTGCATAACTTTTTAAGTTGTTAGTTGTTTATAAATTATATATCTCATCAATATTATTAATACATAGCGTATGAAAAATTTAATTTCAAGGATGCTCGATGCAGCCCGCCATTTTACAGGCTTTGATTTTGTAATCTTCAAGATCTGCCTGTTGTCCATTGGAATACTGCTGGGAACCTATTTTGCGATTTTTTTCCAGTCATGGATCGTAATTGTCTGGATAGTCGCTGTTCTTACAATAGTAATCCTGTGGATCATTACCTTGCGGAACATGAGGAACCCTAAACATTAAAGGCTGTACCCTTTCCGTTTTCGGCGTTTGGCTTCCGCTTCTTTCTGCCGGGCAAAGGCTTCTGCCTCATAGTCTGTTCCGTGTTGCTCCAATAATGACGGTAAGTTGCCGGGAGCAGTATCGTCCAGCTTCGGAACATGTATATCTTCTGAAAATTCCAGATTATCTGACTCTTTCAAAACTGCAGTAACGTCCAATTCCAATGGCGAGTGAATGATGGAAACTTCATCCTCTTGGCTATTTTGGAAGAGGTTGTGAAAGATATTAGCTGAATACGCCTTACCGATTTCCGATCCGTTAAAGACAGTACGATTCTCATGGTCGATAAATGTCGCACCATAGATACGCCCATCTTCATTCTCCCGGAATACAACACTTATCCCCTTTCGCAAGAGCTCTGCTTCAAAAGCCGGACGATTCCGATAGTTCTTGATTGCTTCATCAAGAACAGGCTTTACCCGATCGGTCAGTTGCTTGTCTTTGATTAGCTTTTCAGACGAAGTAGCTTTTTTCAAAAGTGCAGTGTATCCCACACTTTTGGCAATGGAAGAAGATTTAATCGGATTGCCGGTTTTATTTCCTTCGCTATCCAAAGCGGAATAGACCAACCCTTGATACTGCTTGCCTCGAACCTCCCCGTTGACCTCCTCCACACCTATATTATATATGGAGAGTAACGCACGGTATTCCGGCAGGGACGTGAAACGGAAGGACTGCATCAGGGATTTTACATTGCCGGCTATCTGCTTTTTTACATTACCAGCCTCGTAATCTACCTTTTTCAATCGGGGCGCATCTTCCGAATAATCTATTTTGTCGGCAGGATGCAGCTTGTATTTCTCTTCCAACTCCTTCGTTATCTTTTTGGAACGGTGAAAGTTATTGAAATCGTTAATCTTCCGCCCAGTCTCATCCACATTGACACTGA